>JAGWBC010000037.1:4000-5877 GCA_021296115.1 Anaerolineae bacterium
TTCGACAAGATCGACTTTCCTATTACCATGAAGAATATGTTCACCAGCGGCTTCCTGAAGCGCTGTCAAATGCCGCTGGTCTTCGAAAGCGACGAAGAGACCATCAAGGCGGCGCTCTTCGACGCCTTCCGCAGCGATCCGTCGCAGTGCGCGGACGCGCGCGTCGTGCGCATCAAGAATACGCTGGCGCTGGAGCAACTGTGGGTCAGCGCCAACATCGCCGCCGAGTTGAACGGCAAGGACAAAATCGAAGTCAGCGATGACGAAGCCATGTTGGTCTTCGCCGCCGGCGGGATGCTGATGTGAGGCAGGGCGGTTAACTTAAGCCGAGCGAGAGCAGGTTGCGATAGCTGATCGCCAAGCTGTCGAAGGGGTCGCCGGCGCAGAAGTCTTGCTCCACCGCGTACCACTCGACGCCCGCCTGCTGGCAAGCCGCCAGTATGGCCGGGAAGTTCAAATTGCCCGCGCCGACCTCAGCCATGGCTTGCCGGCCGCGGCCGTCATCGCTGGGCAGCATGACCATGTCTTTGAGGTGCACCACCGGCATGCGCCCCGATACGCGCTCGATCCAAGCCAACGGGTCGCCGCCGCCATGCTGGATCCAGTAGGTATCCAGTTCCATCTGCACATAGCGCGGGTCGGTCTCCTCGAGCAGCAGGTCTAGCCCGGTCCGCCCGCCGAACTTGACGAATTCGAAGCTGTGATTGTGATAGCTAAAGGTGAGGCCGGCCGCGGCCAGCGTTTCGCCGATGCGGTTGGCGGTCTCGGCGAAGCGACGGAAGCCGTCCTCGCTCCCGCGGTTCTCCAAGGGCATACCTCCGATGGCCACATGGCGACAATCCCAGATCTCATGCTGAGAGATGACGCGGTCGGGACGATTGAGCAGGTCGTCATAGGCGACATGCGTATTGCAAATGGTCAAGCCATTGTCATCGACGATGCGTTTGACGGTCACATCAGGGATGTCGCCGATGGTCGAGATCTGCACCGCCCGGTAGCCGATGGCGCGGATCTTTTTCATGCTGGCTTCGAAGTCGGCGCGGGTCTTGATATGGTCGCGGATGGTGAATAACTGCGCTGCGATTTGCGTGTCCGGCATAATTGCTGCTCCTTCTAGCTTGTCTATGTTTATCCTTCTGCAATTCCAGCAGCCGCCATCAGCTCCCGTAAGGCGCCGACCGCCATGGCCATGCCCTCCGCGCCGCTGAAGCCGCTGGAGTGCTTCGCTTCCAGCAGATGCGGCTCCAGCGAAAGTACGCCGTCGTAGCCCTTATCGCGCAGGCGCGCCAGCAATTCCGGCAGCTGGCCGTCGCCCTCGCCGGCGACAGTCACAGACTTATCCGCCAGCCGCGCGTCTTTGATGTGGATGTAGCCGATATGCGGGCTCAGCGCGTCCCACCACTGGTCCACTTGCCGGGCCG
Source organism: Anaerolineae bacterium (assembly GCA_021296115.1). Taxonomy (GTDB): domain Bacteria; phylum Chloroflexota; class Anaerolineae; order Aggregatilineales; family Phototrophicaceae; genus UBA6055. The sequence continues at coordinate 5,422 of JAGWBC010000037.1, forward strand.
CGCCGCATTGCACGAAATTGGCCGGGTCCCAGATGAAGCGGAAATGGGCTGAGTCAATCGCCTGCATGATCTGCAGGCAGCGCTCGGGCAGGTCGCCTACCACGCCCTTCTCATTCTCCAGCAGCAGATTTAAGTCCTCCGCGGCGGCGATCTGCGTCAGCGCGCCCAGTCTGTCAATGGACTGTTGCAAGGCGGCGTCGCCCTCGGGGTAGAAGCTGAAGAGGCGAATATTGCGCGTGCCGAGCTGGCGCCCCGTTTCGCCGACGCGCTTCAGGCGCTCGCTTTCGATGTCGATGGGGTCGGCGATTGGCGATTTGCCGATGGGGCTGCCCATGCAGGCGGCCGCCACGCCGTATTGCGCGCAAAGCTGCTTGATGCGCCCTATGTGCTCGTCGGTGAATTGCGCGCAGTTCACTCCCCAGGCCGCGCGGATGTCAATTAGCGAGATTTCGAGCC
>JAGWBC010000037.1:6174-6626 GCA_021296115.1 Anaerolineae bacterium
AGCAGGCCGTCGTCGCCGGCCGGGTCGGGGAAGACGGGCGGCTCGTACTCGCGCCAGGCGCCAGCTTGCACCGCTTGCTCGTAGCCGTCGCTTTCGAAGCGTTCGATGATTCTGCGCCGCAGCTCGGCTAGCTGGCCTTGGTAGCGCGGATTGCCGGCGAAGTTCTTGGTCTCGTCCGGGTCGATGCGCAGGTCGAACAGCCACTCTTTATGATCGGCTGCTGAGTAGATGTATTTGTGATCCCGACTCGCGATCATGTACAGGCCGGTATTGCCCTCGCTGTATTGACTGTAGACGACCTCGCGCTGGACATCGCCCGCCGCGAGCGCCAGCAGATCGGCGCCTTCCGCTGATGGCGGCGGATCATCCGCGCCGGCGGCAGCCGCAAAAGTAGGGAAAATGTCCAGCAGGCTGACAGGCCTGTGCACGAGCAGGCCGCCCTGCGTCGCGTC
>JAGWBC010000037.1:6636-21193 GCA_021296115.1 Anaerolineae bacterium
GCGGCACTCTGGCGGCCGGGTTCAGCATTGTCCGCTTGCCGACGCTGCCGTAATCGCCCAGCAGCTCGCCATGATCGGCGGTGAATACGATCAGGGTGTTGTCGATTTCGTCGCCGAGCGCGGCCAGGATGCGCCCCAGGTTGAAGTCGATGAAGGAAATGCAGGCGTAGTATATGGCTTTCATGGCGCGGAAGAGCATTTCGTCGTAGCCCTTGTCGCGGTACTTGTAGCGATTTTGGCGCCTATTCCAATAGGTAAGCAGCTGTTCAAAGCCCTCGGGGCGGCGGGGCGGCAGCATGTCGGCGGCGCGGTAGAGCTTGTTCCAGGGCGCGGGCGCTTCAAAGGGCGGGTGCGGCTTGATGAAACTGGTCCACAGGAAGAAAGGGCGCTCGCGGTCGCGCTCTTGCAGAAAATCAATGGCGCGGTCGGCCACCCAGGTCGTGTGATGATGGTGCGCCGGCAGCTGCGAGGGCTGCGGAATATAATACAGTTCGCTGCGAATGCCCTGCGGCTCCAGCACATGATCGTAACCGTTCTCGCTGAGGTAGCGGTGGAAGTCGTTGCGGCTGCCCGGTCCGCGCGCGCCTTCTTCGGAGATGTCGCGACTGTCAAAGCCCCAGAGCGCTTCGGTCTCGGGATTGAAGTGCATCTTGGCGATGCCATGCGTCTGATAGCCGCAGCCCTGCAAGACCTGCATGATGCTGCGCCTGCCCATTGGTGATTCGTTGTTTGACGCGCAGCCGTTTATATGAGGCGGAAGGCCCGTAATCGTGGCGCTGCGAGCGGCGACGCAGACCGGCGAGGGCGTGTAGCAGTTGCTGAAAGCTATGCCCTCCTCAACTAGCGAATCCAGGGTTGGCGTGCGAATCGCCCGGTTGCCCAGCGCGGCGATGGTGTCGCTGCGCTGCTGATCGGTCATGATGAAGAGGATATTGGGTTGCTGGGTCATATTTTCAATTCCATTCGACCGCGATTGGAGCGTTGCGGGCGTTTCAGCGAAACGCCCCTACTGAGAGATTTTTATGACGACTTTGCCAAAGTGATCGTGTTCCTCCAGGACTCGGTGGCCCTCGCGGATCTGGTCCAGCGGCAAGACGCGGTCGATGACCGGACGCAGCAGGCCTTGATCGGCCAGTTCCAGCACGCGCCGCAATTCATTGTAGCTGGCTCCGTTGGCGCCGAGGATGCTGAGCTGCCGATGGTAAATCTGCGGGATGCGCAGATCGAACTGCTTGCCCGAATGCGAGCCGCAGACGACCATGCGGCCGTTGCGCGCCAGCGTCCGCAGCGAGTCCGCCCAGGTCAGCGCGCCGACCAGGTCTTGCGCCACATCGACGCCACGGCCGCCGCTGAGGGCGATGACCTGCTCGACCCAGTCATCATCGCGATAATTGACCACATGGTCCGCGCCCAGGTCGCGCGCTTTGGCCATCTTTTCCGCGGTCGAGGTGCTGGCGATAACGGTGGCGCCGGCCAGTTTGGCGATCTGAATGCCCATGGAGGCCACGCCGCCGCCAGCGCCGGGTATAAAGACGCTCTCGCCCGCAGCCAGCCGCGCGACGGTAATCAGCATATGCCAGGCCGTGCCCGCCACTACTGGCAGCGCCGCCACCTCGATGTGACTGAGGCGCTTGGGCTTGGCGATCAGGTTGCGCGCCGGCGCCAGCATATATTCCGCCAGCCCGCCATTCATGTGCTCGCCGATAATCTGGTGTTCGGGGCAGACGGTCACTTCGCCTGCCCGACAAAATTCGCAGTCGCCGCAGGTGATCAGCGAGTAAAGCGTCACCTCATCGCCGACCTGCCAGCCGCGCGCGTCCGCGCCGAGCGCGTCGATTACGCCGGAGACATCGACGCCAGTGGTCAATGGCAGGGGCACGGCGCCAAATTGCGGGCCGCGGCGTATGCCGACATCGAGCCAGTTCAGCGCGCAGGCATGTACTTTGACGCGCGCCTCGCCGGCGCCCGGCTGCGGCTGCGCTACCCGCTCCAATTGAATGACATCGCGCTCGCCATGCTCGTGAAATACCGCCGCCAACATCGTGTCTGTCATGCGCGAGTCTCCAATCCGACTATTGCTCTACGACCACAGCGCCCAAGGCCACGCGATTGTCCGGCCAAGGCACAGCATCCGCGTCTGTCGCCGGTAATCGCTCCGAATCATAAATGCCATACAGGCCAGTGTAGACAGTGTAACTGCCGGGCGCCAGGTCTTGCGGCAGCGGTACCTGCCAGGTTTCGCTGTCGGCCAACCCCTGGTACCAGAGGCGCGTGGGCAGGCGCGGCCCCAGCGGCTGCTGGTCAATCCCCCACCATGCGCCGGACGCTTCGTGCACAAAATGCAGAAATTGAATGGCGTCCGTTCCACCCGTTTCGTCAGCGCGCCAGGCGAAGGTGATGTCGAGCGTCTCGCCTGCTTGAGCGTGTTGAGGCATGGCGACAGCTTCAAGCGCAAGTCCGCCGTGGAATGATGCCAGCGGCACGGATGTTGTGGGCGAGGTCTCGGCTGGCAATACCAGTTCTTTCAGTATGACTTGTCCGTCATCAAGCAGCGGGAGGTCACTTGATTGGACTTTGAGAGGCATATATTCGCCGCCATCCGCACGCCAGACTGTCAACACGGTCCATAGAGCCTGGTTAGTGGGCGCATGCGGCGGGACCTTGAGATTCACATATTGCGCATATACGCGCTGATGGCCAGCTCCACCGATTTCTATCCTAGTGTAACGGTTTGCCAATTTATCGAATTTGGCAATGGACTCGCCACTCAATTGCTCCACGAGATGCACTGAATAGCCCACATCGTCTTTACTCATATCTGCCGGCACATATATGTAAATTGCCGAGGGAAGTCCATTTTCGCCAATGCGTATCCCGTGCAATTCCACTCTCGTTCCGAATTTTACCGACACTGGCTGCCCAGGAACTCCAAGTACGCGCCCGCGGACAGGTGAAAACACACATAGAAGCAATATCCATAACGCGAACCAGCCAACTAGCGCGCGACGAACCCGGGGCCGCAATGAAGGGGCCGCGTCCGAAAGCTGTCCAAGCACTGCTAACAGTACTAGCCAGCCGCCGACGAACTCAACGATTTCGTCAGGCGCGTCACTTATAATGAAACATCGGTCCAGGTCGATGAAAAACAGACCATCGCAGATGTCCGGTAAACCATCCAGGATGAGTCCACCGATAGCAATGAATATAAGACCCAAAATCAGGCAACTGTGCCACTTCATTAAGCGCTTGGGCGAACTAATCGCGACGCACACCGTTGCGACTACCAGCGCCTCGCCCATCAGTCTAATGCAGAATTTCCAGCCCAGAACGCATGTTTTTAAGCCAAAATATTCGTCGTATCCTAAATACAAGAAAATCAGAGCCAGACCAACGAAGTAAAGACGGCGCCAGGCGCCTTCTGACCGATTTTTCCAAGCTAGAACCAGCGCAATGCCGCTGATCATTGCGAACTGTGTTGAGGAGAGAATTGATTGTATGTTCCATTCGCGGTCTATGTCCCAAAACCACTCCTCTAGGGCAGAAGCGGGCTGGGCTACAAACCAAACCATAATCAGCGCTATATGCGCGGCGATTGTAGCGCTGGCGATGAGTTTGGCGAAAGACGTCAGAAATGGATACAATCGCCTGAAAGATATTAATGCAACTGGCAACATGAAAGCTGCGGCGAACAGGATCGTCAGGGTCTTCACAGGGATGGACATTTCAAAGAGGGATCCCATAGCGCCCATTTGACTCTGAGCAATAGCGAGCGAAACCTTGGCGCCAGACCATATATATCACCGTATTATAGATTTAGTACCAGGTCCAGCGCCACCCGATTGTCGAGCCAGGGCGTCCCCTCGGCATCTCTCGCCGCAAGGCGTTTATTATCGCTCGCACGATAGAGCCCGGTGTAGATCGCATAGCGCCCGGGCGCGAGCTCGGCAGGCAGCGGAACCTGCCATGTTTCGCTGTCGGCCAGGCCCTGGTACCAGAAACGCGTGGGCAGGCGCGGCCCCAGCGGCTGCTGGTCATGGCCCCACCAGGCGCCGGACTCTTCGTGGACGAAATGCAGAAATTGCGCGTAATCGTCCTGGCTATCCTCATCGCTGCGCCAGGTGAATCGCAAGGCCAGCGTTTCGCCGGCTTGAGCGCGTTGCGGCGCCTCCACCGCTTCCAAACTGAATCCATTGTCGAAGGCTGCCAATGGGAATACAGACGGGGGAGGCGATTCCAATGGCAAGACCACTTCGTCTAAAATTACTTGCGTGTCGCTCAGAAGCGGAAGATCGCTCGAAAGCGCTTTCTGATCCGCGAAGTAGCCGTATTGTCCGCGCCAGAGCGTCAGCACAACCCACAGCGCTCGATTTTTTGGCGCATCCGGCGGAATAATCACATTTCGATCTTGGCGAAATAGATGCGCGGGTCTTGGTCCGAGCGTGAATTTAAGATCACGTTGCGCATAGGAGTTCACATGCGCGATAGAATCGCCGCTGACTTGGCCAACCAGATGCACGGAGAAACCGAGTCCTTCAACAAAATCCCAATTCGCTGGAGACAGAGACAGTCGTATATTGAAACCAGTGCCATTAGCCTTAATGCGATAGTCATACAAGCTGGCATCTGACTCGAACGCTACTGCAGGCCTAGGCGGCTGAGCAAGTGATTGAATCGCAAAGGGACTACTGGGAACCAGGACGAGAAGCAGCAAGACGCAGGCTACCGGTATCAGGTAAAGCGCCCGCCAGACGCGAAGCGACAACGTATCCTCAGACAAGATTCCGAGCACAGCAAGGAGCGCCAGCCACACGCCGATAAACTCAAGCGGCTCCTCGTAATGATAGGGCTCGAAACATTCATTTAGTTGGAAGGGCCCCAAGTTTCCGCAATAGTCGCGGTACTGTTCAATCGCTACAGCGCCAACCGCAGCTGTGCCGAGACCAATCAGCAGACAGAAGAGCCAGATTCGATTTTGCCTGGACAAGCGCAAAGCAGTGGGTAGGGCGAGGAACACCAGAGCATAGCCGAGCGCGGTGTAGGTATCCTCCAAAACGCCGCTGGTTTCGTGGAATTGGAACAACTCATCCAGAGCCAGGAAGCAGCACAGGGCGGCGATGGCAATCAGATAAAGGCGCAGCGGAACACTCGGTTTCCGGCCCAGCCCGGCGGAACAGAGCGCTACGCAGCCCACCGACATCAACTGTGTTGCGGCAAGCGCCGTGGGTACATTCCATTCGCCATTGAGATCCCATAGCCACCCATGGAAACCAAAGACATGCCAGTGCAGCAGCGACAGCGCGATCGCCGCCAACTGCGCCAGCATAAAAACCCCAGCCAGACGCCGGGCCGCAGACCCGAGATGCGGCAGCAGCCAACGACAACTGATAAGGCAGGCGGGGACATACACCGACAAGAGGAACACAATGTTTAGTATCTTCGTGGAAATAACGATCTCAAGGCTATCCATGCGCGCCTCTAGCATTCGCTGCGGTGGTACAATATTCTTAACGCTCTATGAAAATGCTCCCCAGTCTTACACGAGCGTCAGACCAGGGCTTTCCTGCCGCATCAAGCGCCGGAATCCGTTCATTATCGCGGTGGCGATACAGGCCAGTGTAGACAGTGTAGCTCCCGGGCGCCAAGTCTTCCGGCAGCGGCACGAGCCAGGTTTCGCTGTCGGCGAGGCCACTGTACCAGAGGCGCGTCGGCAAGCGCCGGCCCAGCGGCTGCTGGTCATAGACCCACCAGTCACCGGACTCTCCGTGACCTAAATGCAGAAACTGAATGTGATCGACTACGCTATCTTCGTCGCTGCGCCAGGCGAATCGCAGGGGCAAGGCATCACCGGCTTGAGCGCTTTCCGGCCATTCCAGCTCTTCGAGCGTGAATCCGTTGTCGAAGACGGCGAGCGACGTCGGCGACGGAGCAGTCGCATCGCTTGGCAGCGCCATCTCGCTCAGGACTACCTGCCTGTCCAGAAGCTGCAGGTCGCTGCCAACGATCTTCATGCGCGCGAATTCTCCGGCCTTTTTGCGCCACAGCGTCAACACCACCCACAGGGCGCGATTGGGCGGAGATTGCGGCGGGATTGTTACATGCATCCGCTGGCGATATGTCGGCATATAATCGGGACCGAAGAGCCAGAAGCCGTGCTGCCGGTCGGCCCACTCATCGCTGCTGGCAATAGATTCGCCGCTAACTTGATCGACCAGGTGGATGGAATATCCCAACCCAACGTAATCCGCCTGCCGCGCCGAAGCATAAAGCCGTACAGTGACCGAATCTGGGTCGCCATTTATATGGAATCCCTGCAGTTGCACACCTGTCTTGAACGCAACGGACGCGGGTTTTGCCGCCAGCCGCAGTTCAAAACGAGGGGTGAGCGAGATTATCAAAAGAAGCAGAACCCATACGACCGGCACGGCATATAGCCAGCGATACACGCCATTTGCCGGCTTCGGCGCCCGGTCGCAAAGAATGCCGAGCATTCCCGCCAGAACAAGCCAAATGCCCGCAAATTCCAGGCTCTCCTCCCAACTGGAAGCATTCAGGCAACCGTCAAAGCGCAACCATCCCAATTCATCACATATCCACAATGTGTCAAAGGCTATAGCGCCAAGCGCAGCCATTGCCAAGCCTGCTATCAGGCAAAGATACCAAATCAACGCCCGCCGCGGCGCTTGCGCAGCCATATATGCCGATGCCGCAGCCAGCCCGACGCCGAGGGCGCCATAATACAATTTCCAATTGGGAATGTATTCGTGAAAGGTCAAGTATTCGTCCAGCGCGAGCAGCAAGAATATCGGACCCGAAGCAGTAAGAAAAATACGCTGTCGCGCCGGCAGCGATCCAGCATGCCACGACGCCAGCAGCGCGACGATTCCGACCAGCGCCAATTGTATAGAGGCGAGTGTGGCGGGAATATTCCATTCCGTATCGTTCCACTCCAAGCTATACAGCGCCCAGAGAAGCCTTTCATATTCCGAGGTCGGATCCAGGATTAATGCGACCGCGATTACCAGGATCTGCGCGACTAGCAATCCGCCAGCGAGCCTCCGGGCGCGTGTCGCGAATTGTGGCAGCAGGCGCCTGAAGCTGATTACAAGTATCGGCAAATAAACCAGAAGGACGCCGGCAACATTCAGAGCTTCAGTTGAAACGGCAATGTGAGCGCTTTGCATCAATTCCCCGCTTGGTTGCGCCAGCCACAGAGCTGGCGATTGGCTTGCTTGCGTTACTCTACAAAGACGCTGCCCAGCAGCACCCGCTGGTCCAGCCAGACTCGTCCTCGCCTATCCGTCGCCGGGACGCGCACAAGATCGCCGGCGCGATACAAGCCGGTGTACAACGCGTAGCGACCCGGCGCCAGGTCTTCCGGCAGCGGCACGAGCCAGGTTTCGCTGTCGCCGAGGCCACTGTACCACAGGCGCGTCGGCAAGCGCCGGCCCAGTGGCTGCTGATCATAGCCCCACCACGCGCCGGACTCATCGTGCACGAAGTGTAGAAACTGAATGTGATCTTCTATCCCATCGACATCGCTGCGCCAGGCGAATCGCAGGGGCAAGGCATCACCGGCTTGGGCGCTTTCCGGCAATTCCGCCTCTTCAAGCGTGAATCCGTTGTCGAAGACGGCGAGCGACGTCGGCGACGGAGCAGGCGCATCGCTTGGCAGCGCCAACTCCCCCAGGACCACCTGCCTGTCATCCAAGAGCTGCAGCTCGCTGCCGATGACCTTCATACGCGCGTATTCACCCTCTTTCCAACGCCAAAGCGTCAGCACCACCCACAGGGCCCGATTAGGCGGCGTTTGCGGCGGTAGTGTCACGCGCATAGTCTGACGATACATTGGCATATAATCGGGACCTAAGAGCCAGACGCCGTGTTGTCGGTCAACCCACTCATCCCGGCTGGCGATTGACTCGCCGCTGACTTGATCGACCAGATGGATGGAAACACCCAGCCCCATGAAGTCGGCTTGGCGAGCCGCCAGGTAGAGACGCGCCGTAGTCGCCTGCCCGCTACGCTCAATGTGGAAGCCGCGCAGGTGGATTCCGGATCTGAACTCCGCTGATGCCGGCTGCGCCAAGAGTCGGATTTCGAGCCGCGGCGTCAGGGAATTGAGGAAGATCGCGAGAATCGCCAGCGCAGGCAGCGCATACAAGAGGCGTCGAACTTTCCTCGTCGCCCTTGGCAGCGCATCCGAGAATTGTCCCAGCAAGGCGACCAGCGTGAGCCAGATGCCCAGAAACTCCAATGACTCTTCCAGAAAGTAGAATTCCAGGCAGCCCTCAAAGCGCAATGGACCCAGGCCATCACAGGGAATCGGCAGCGCATTGACCAGCATCGCGCCGGCTACGCTCATTGCCAGGCCGAAGAGCAGACTGGCGTGCCACTTGCGGACGCTCGGCGCTGAACGCCAGGCCAGGGCCAGGGTCGCCGCAACTACGGCAGCGCCCAGGGCGATATAGCGAAGCTCCCACTCCGGTATGGCTTCGTGAAGCGCGAGGTATTCATCGACCGCCAGAAACAGGAAAACCAATCCAATCCCGACCCAGTACCAGCGGGACAAGGCCGCCTCTGTTCTGGCGAACCATGACGCGAGCAGCGCGACGCCGCCAACCGCCGCGAGCTGCACGGCGGCAAAGGTAGCCGGAATGTTCCATTCTTCGTGGAAATTCCAAAGCCAATATTCAAATCTAGTCGCCGGCTGGATCTGCGCCGCCAGCAGGATCACGACAACCTGCGCCGCCAGCATGCCGCCGGCCAATCGCTTGGCGCTGGGCGACAGGCGCGGGAGCAACAACCGGTAGGCAGCCAGGCAAACCGGCACATAGAGTAATAGTACGAGCAGGCGGATCAATGACTCGGTTGACAGCAGCAATTCACGGCTCGCTATTCGCTTGCGCTCGCGCCAGGGATCGGCGTCCGTGTGGCGGTTGACAAGCCATCAGTTCGCGATCGACATTGTTCCAAGCAGCACACGCGCGTCGCGCCAGGGTTGGCCATCGGCATTCGACACAGGAATTCGTTCCTTATCGCGCAGCCTATAAAGACCAGTGTAAACTCTGTATTGTCCCGACGCCAAGTCGGACGGCAGCGGGACCCGCCAGGTTTCGCTTTCGGCCAGTCCACGGTACCACAAGCGGGTGGGGAGGCGCGGTCCCAGCGGCAACTGGTCATACACCCGCCATTCGCCTGACTCTTCGTGCCCGAGATGCAGAAACTGAACGTGATCTTCCAGAACGCCTTCATGGCTGTACCAGTCAAAATGCAGTGTCAACGTATCGCCAGCAATTGCTTCCGCCGGCAGTTCAGCGCCTGCCAGAACAATCCCATTGTCAAATTGGGCCAAGGCTGTTGGCGAGGCCGCCGCCAGCGTATCGCGACGCGCCAGCTCGCCAAGTACGATTTGCGTGTCATTCAGCGATCTGAGGTCGCTGGCGACGAACTTCTGCCCGACAAACTCGCCGTCTAATTCGCGCCAAAGCGTCAAGAGCACCCACATCGCTTGGTTGGTTGGAATTTCCGATGAATAGTCGATGCGGGTCCACTGTCGATATACGGGCACGAATCCCGGCGCAAAATGGAATTCCAGATGACGGTTGGCGAAGGTACTTTTGCTTGCAAGCGGTTGGCCGCTAACCTGGTCGACAAGACTAATGGTGTAGCCCAGCCCGTCATAATCCCAGCCCGCCGGCGAAAGCCAAACGCGCACGGTGACGCTGCTGGAGCGTTTGGTGATTCGGTAGGCATGGATGCGGGCGCCGGATTCATAGGTCACGTCCGCAGGCAGTCCGCCTACCTGTACATCGCTAGGTCTGGATGGCGCGAAGGGAAGAATCAGAAGCAGCCATATCAGCGGTACGAGGCAAGGCGCCCACCGTAGGCGAGGAATCTGTGATGAGTAATCAGAGAATAGCCCTAACATGCCGACTGCCATCAGCCACATTCCCATAAGCGAGATGTATTCCTCAAGGCGCCACATGTTGGGGTGCGGGCACTCGAATACATGCACCCAGCCGTAGTCGCCGCAGAGCGTCCCGTAAAACTCCACATGAATTTCTCCCAGAGCGGCGACAGCAAGCCCAACCAGCAGACAGGCATGCCACTTCCAGGTATAGCGCGAGGAGCGAGCGGCTACGATTAGCGTTCCAGCCACCACGGCCATGCCAAGCGATGTATGTACAGCCCAGCTAATCCGATATTCATGCAGCACGAAATACTCATCCAATGCAAGGAACAGGAAGACCAGAAAGACGCCGACCAGATAGGGGCGCAGAATCATGATGCCGGGCCGGAATACCAGCGCGCCGAGCAAGGCAAGTCCGGCAACCAGGGCCAGTTGGACCGACGACAAGGTGGCGGGGAAGTTCCACTCTTCATGCACATCCCAGAGCCAGAGCGCGAAGCTGGATGGCGGTTCGACATATAGGGACATAACTATTGCGAGTAGCTGGAGCGCCAGCAAGAGGTGGGTCATACGCCTGGTTAGCGGCGACATGTTGGGCACGAGCCAGCGGTACACCACAAAAATCATAATAATATAGGATGGCGGCAATGCGAAGCGCATCATTGTTTCGACCGTAATATAGAGTGTGTCATTCTGCATAGGCGCCAAACTCTCGCTCCCGCCGAAAATCCAACTTTCTATTGCTCAATCCGCAGGCTGCCCAGCAGCACGCGCGCGTCGCGCCAGGGTTGGCCATCGGCGTCGCTCGCGGCTATGCGCTTCAGGTCTCGCGCTCGATACAGCCCGGTGTAGACCACGTAGCGGCCGGGCGCGAGATCGTCCGGCAGCGGCGCCCGCCAGGTTTCGCTGTCGGCAAGCCCACTGTACCATAAACGGGTGGGTAAGCGCTGTCCCAAGGGCGGCTGATCGTAGCCCTGCCACTCGCCGCTTTCCTCGCGCACAAAATGGAGGAATTGCGTGAGGTCTTCGTTGCCGTCCGCGTCGCTGCGCCAGGAAAACGTGACAGCCAAGGTTTCGCCAGACCGGGCGCGCGCCGGCATTTCCGCGGCTGAGAGCGTGAATCCGTTGTCAAAGACTGCCAACGGGGTGCTTGAAAGCGGGGTCGACTTCGCTCGTATGACCAGCTCGCCCAGGACGACCTGCGTCGCGTCAAGCAATTGCAGCTCGCCGGCAAGCACAGGTTGGCCTTCGAACTTGCCGTCGATTTCGCGCCAAATGGTCAGCACGATCCAGAGCGCGCGATTAGTAGGCGCTTCCGCAGGCATATCAACCGCAACGCTTTGACGGAAAGACAGATTGTCGCCAATTGTGCCTTGCTGGCAGCACCAGCGGGCGTCGCGCCCGGCTACGGAGTCGCCGCGGACCTGGTCAACCAGATGCACTGAGTAGCCCAACTCCTCATGATCGCCGCGCCTGGCCGATGCATCCAGATTGACGATTACTGCCTTGTCCTGCCTGGCGACGCTAAAATCCAGCAATTCGACGCCGGATTCAAATAAGATGGAAGCCGGCCGAACAAGGAACTGGCGATGGCTGAAGGGGTCGTTGATCAGCCACAGAATCCACAATACGGGCAAGACATACAGCAGGCGACGCGCGCGTAAATCGGCGCCCGAGGCGAATTCAGAGAAGTGACCCAGCATAGCCAGCAGCGCCAGCCACATGCCGGCGAACTCAAGCGTTTCTTCATACTCGTAGGTCAGCAAGCAGCCTTCGAGCCGCAGCCAACCCAGCGTGTCGCAGATGGGCCCTTGCAGTTGCGGCCGCAGCTGTTCGACGCCGATCCCGCCTAGCGCGCTCAGCGCCAGACCGGCTAGCAGGCAGAAGTGCCAGATGCCTGCGACCCGCGGCGAACGCAGCGCTACGAAAAGGGTCGCCATGACTATAGCGCCGCCCAGCCCGGCATAATAGCGTTCCCAACCGCGAAAAGCTTCGTGAACTGCAGCGTACTCGTCGCGAGCCACAAACAGGAAGATTAGCCCAATGGCGACCAGATACAGGCGCAGCAATGACGCTTGCGCTTTGGCAAGCCAGGCCGTCAGAATCGCGACGCCCGCACAAGCGCAAGCTGCGTAGAGGCGACGACGGATGGGATGTTCCAGTCCTGGTTTAAGTCCCAGAGCCAGTCATCAAGACCCCACTCCGCGCGAAATTCAACTGAGACCGCGATCACAGCGATTTGCGCAAGCAGCATCAAGATCGCCAATCGTCTGGCTGCAGGCGTGAGGCGGGGCATGATCAGCCGGTAGGCGAAAAGCCAGAGGAGACCATAGAGCAAGACGATAAACAGACGGATCAGGACTTGGGGTGAAATTAGCAAGGCGCCACTCAGCTTGGACTCCTGCCCGGCGCCTAGCCGCCTAGCTGGCTAACGTAGCATCCGGGCTGCGCTTTAGCTTGGGCGAGTCGCGGTGCTCGCCATAGAGGTGGCATTGCGCCATGTGGCGGTCTTCATCGGTGATGGCCGGCGGCCGGATATTCAGGCAGGCTTCCATGACGTCAGGGCAGCGTTGAGCGAAGGGGCAGCCGATGAAACGTTCGGTCGGGCGCGGCACGCCTTCCTGGATGCGCAGCGGCGGGTTCTCGATGGTTGGGTCGGGCACGGGCACGGCGGCGATCAGCGCTTGGGTGTAGGGGTGCTGCGGATTGTTGATGACTTCGCGGCTCGGCCCCATCTCCACGATCTCGCCGAGGTACATGATGGCGATGCGGTCGCAGGTGTATTGCAGCAGAGACAAGTCATGCGAGATATACACAGTCGCCAGGCCCAGCTCCCGCGCGAGGCGGCGGGTGGTATTGAGGATGCCGGCGCGCACCGAGACATCAAGCATGGAAACCGGCTCGTCCGCCACCAGAAATTCCGGGTGCAAGACCAGGGCCCGCGCCAGCACAACGCGCTGCAGCTGGCCACCGGAAAGCTGATGCGGGTACTTGTCCAGGAAGACTTCGGCCGGGCGCAAATTGACGCGGTCCAGCGTTTCCACGACGCGCTGCAGGCGCTCGTCGTCGTCTTTCCAACCGTGGATGATCAGCGGCTCGGTCAGGGAGCGGTAGAGTGTAAAACGCGGGTTCAGCGCCTCAAAGGGATTTTGGAACATCAGTTGGGAACGGCTGCGAAAGTCGAGCAGGTCCTCCCGATCCAGATGGGCCAGGTCGGCGCCGTCGAAGAGGATTTCGCCGTCGCTGGCGTCGAGGAGTTTGACCAGCAGTTTGCCGGTGGTTGATTTGCCGCAGCCGCTCTCGCCCGCCAGGCCCAGGCTCTCGCCGCGCCGCAAACTGAAGGAGATATTGTTGACGGCATATACGGTCTGCTCTTTGTCGCCGCGCAGCAAACCTCCCAAGCCGCCGCCGATCTTGAATTGCTTGGAGACATCGCGCATTTCGAGGAGGGTGTCACCGACTCCACCCCCAGGCCCATTAGACGTTTCGCCTGCCGTTTGGCGCGCTAAAGATATTTCACTTTCACCGTCAAGGCTACTAGCTGCTTCAGTAGCTCCGCTCTCCATTGCGATGGGGAGGGGGGTTGGGGGGTGGGGTTGAATTGGTTCTTGCGCCACCTCGACTTGCTGCCAGAGCGCCGGGTCGTCCGCCTGAGCGCGCAGCGACTCCATTTCACTTGAGCGCAGGCAAGCGGCCAGCCGCTCAGCGCCGACCAGTTCCAGGCGCGGGTCGGTATCATGGCAGGCGTCCTGCACGAAGGGACAGCGCTCGGCGAAGCGACAACCGGATGGCGGCTCGCGCAAGTCCGGCGGATAACCTTCAATCGAGACCAGCTCAGCGCGCGGACGCGCCAGATTGGGGAAAGCCTGCTGCAAGCCCAGGCTGTAGGGATGCGCTGGCGCGTGGAAGAAGGGCTCGGCCGCCGCCTGCTCCACGATGCGCCCGGCGTACATCACCGCTACCGAATCGCAGACCTGCGCCACAACCGAAATGTCGTGCGTAATCAGCATGAAAGTCAGATTCAGTTCTTGCTCGAGTTCACGCAGTACCTCGAGAATTTGGTGCTGAACGATGACATCAAGGGCCGTGACTGGCTCATCGGCGATCAGCAAGCTGGGTTCGAGCGCCAGCGCCATGGCGATGACGGCGCGCTGTTTCATGCCGCCGGAGAACTCGTGCGGGTAGTGCATCAGGCGGTCAGTATCCAGGCCAACCAGGTCGAAGAGGTCAACCGCGCGCCGCCGCGCCGCCCGCTTGTCATAGCCGCCACGCACGCGCAGCAACTTCATCAGTTGGCTGCCGACGCGCTGCACCGGATTTAAGGAGTCCATTGAGGCTTGCGGAATCGTCGCGATTTCACGCCAGCGCAACTGCCGCATTTCCGCCGGCGGCAACTGCAAGAGGTCCATCCCTTTGAAGGTGATTTTGCCGCTGACGACGCGGCCGTTTCGCGGCAAGACTTGCACGATCGCTTTCAGCAGCGTGGTTTTGCCGCAGCCGGATTCGCCGATCAGCCCCAGCTGCTGCCCCTCGGCGACATCGAGAGAGACGCCGTCCACAGCCTCCACTGTGCCGTCTTGTGTGGCGTAGTCAACCTTGAGATCGCGGATGGAAAGGATGGTCATTGTTTACCCGCCTACATCCGCC
>JAGWBC010000037.1:21288-23778 GCA_021296115.1 Anaerolineae bacterium
GACAGGAAGGCGTCTTGCAGCATAAAGCCCCAGCTGATCGTCTCCGGATCGCTGAAGCCGAGGAAGCTGACGCTGGCTTCGGTCAGAATCGCCCAGGCGATGGCGAAGGAGCCGTACAAAAATGAAAGCGGCAATATGCTGGGCGCGATGTAAACGAAGATGATGCGCAGGTTGCTGGCGCCGGAGACGCGCGCCGCGCTGACGAAGGCTTGCTCCTTGATGACCAGCACCTGCGAACGAATCACGCGGCCGGTGTCGCGCCAGAGCAGAATCGCCATGGCGATGACGACATTCCAGATGCTGGGATCAAAAAAGGCCGCGATGACGATGATGAAGGGAATGAAGGGGATGCCAAAAGCGACATCGGCCGCGCGCATCAGGATGGTATCGACCCAGCCGCCGTAATAGCCGGCCAGCAAGCCGATCACCGTGCCGATGACCGCCACCGCCGCCGCCGCCGAGAAGCCCACCAGCAGCGCCGCGCGCGAACCGTGAATCAGCTGCGAGAATATGTCGCGCCCGATATTGGTGGTGCCCAGCAGGAAGTTATTGCTGTAGCCCTCGGCCAGGTCCTCGCCCGGTTCGGCGAGCCAGTAGGGCAGGGCGTCCTTGATCCAGTCGCCCTCGTTGTTCTTGAGCGGCGTCAGCGGGTCGTTCGGCGCCAGTATGGGCGCGAAGAGGGCGACGAGCGCGAATATGGCGAAGACGATCAAACCGAAGAGCGCCATTCTGTCGCGCTGAAATACTTCGAGGTTGGTCTCCCAGAGTTGGCGGAGGGCAGAGCCCTGGCGGAATTGCGCCGCCGGTTTGCCGCTCGGTCCCTCGCGAACCATCGCTTCCTGTTGCACGGGTTTACCTCCGCCTCAAGAGACCTGCGCCTGCGCTGATGCGCCGACGCGCGGGTCCAGCAGGCTGTACATGATATCGGCGATGAAATTCATAAAGACGATAATAAGCGCGATCAGAAAAAAGGCGCCTTGGGCCAGCGGATAATCGGCTTGCTGGACCGCCCGCACCAGCGTCCGCCCCAAGCCGGGCCAGGAGAATACATTCTCGATGACTACGTTGCCGCCGATGCTGTAGCCGATGCCCAGCGTCAGCGCGGTCAGCACCGGCAGCATGGCATTGCGCGCGGCGGTCTGGATCATGACGCGCCACTCGCTGTAGCCGGCCAGACGGCTCATGGTGACATAGTCCTGGTCCAGCACTTCCAGCATATTCGAGCGCATCAGCAGCAGCGGCAGCCCGTGCAGATAAACCGCCAACGTGAAGGTGGGCAGGATCATGTGCCGCCAGAAGACCGGCGACAGCAACTTGTCCCACTCCGTTTCCCAGCGGTAGCGCACAAGTGCGGGGCCTATGCCCGCTGAGGGCAGCAGTTTCCACTGGAAGGCGAAGAATGTCAGCAGCAGCATACCCACCCAGAAGGTCGGCGCCGCGCGCGTCATCAGCGTGAAGGTGGTGCCGACGCGCTCAAACAGGCTGCCGCGCACAGCCGCCATCAATATGCCGCCAAGCACCCCGACGCCATAAGCCACCAATAAGGAACTCAGGGTGAGATACATGGTATTTGGCAGGTCAGCGCGCAAGATATCCAGGACGCTCTTGCCGGCGTAACTAAAGGTCTCGCCCAGGTCGAGCTTGATGAGATTAATCAGATAAATGACGTATTGTTCGCCCAGGGGTTTGTCCAGGCCGAAACGGGCCAGCAGCGCCGCCTCCTGCTCTTTGGTAAATGTCGTGTCGATATAGCTGGCCAAGGGGTTGCTGGGCGCCAGGCGGAAGAGCAGAAACAGCAGCGTAACGATGATCCACAGGACCATCACGCTCTGCAGAAAACGCCCAACGATGTAGTAGACGACGCCTCGGTTCATGCGTTATGCACCACTATTTTCGACATCACTGCGGCCAATGTTGCGGGCGACCCAGTGGGTCGCCCCTACAAATCCTGACATATGAGATAGGTGTAGGGGTCAGCCAATGGCTGACCCGTTACATATCCACCTGCATGGCAAAGAATCGACTTATTCCGCTGGGTATTGCAGGCGTCCGTCGTCATCCCAGCTGTAACCGGCGTTAGCCAGCAGTTCACGCGCGCCGTCAATGTTGAAGTCGTAGCTGGGCAGATCGTCGCATTGACGCCAGTATTCCAGCGCTGCCGAGACGAAGCTGTCCGCCGGCGCGGCGAAGCCGTTGTAGATGTTGTCGATGATGAACTGCTGCGGAATGGTATGCGCGACCGCCTGACGGAAATTCACGTCATCGAATGGCGCATAACGTACGTTGAAGGCGAAGTACTGGAAGCCAATGCTGACCGCCGAGAACAGATCGAGCTGCTCGTTCTCCGCCGCAATTTCTTGCAGAACGCCCGGGTCGCCCGGCCATTCCCAGAGGAAGTTCATCTCGCCGGCTTGAATCTGGCCCAGGGTCGCTTCCTGGTTGGGCAGCACGTTCATAATCCATGTATCGACCTTTGGCCGCGCCCAGTGA
>JAGWBC010000274.1 GCA_021296115.1 Anaerolineae bacterium
TAATCAAGACCGTCTTCATTCTTGCCCGATGCCCTTCTGTTAGGAGGCTTTGCGCGCGTTATTGCCAGCCGCGAACACAGCCCCTGTATTTGAGTTCGCCGGCATCAACTGCAAATCGTTCTCCCCAAGCCTGGCCGGCGTCAATGGCGATTCGCTCCCGGGCTTTATTGAGATTTCTCCTCAGACGTAATACCTACGGTCAACTGGCGCAGTCCTTAATCCCGGGTGCTTCGACAATTCGGTCTCGTCGATCTCGAATCCCAAGCCGGGCCTGTCAGGCAAGATGAAATACCCGCTCTCGATCGGCAGCGCATGCGAGAGGCAGCTATCGCGCCAGGCGACATCCTTGACCATAAACTCCTGTCGATAGAAATTGGGAATAGTCGCCATCGTATGCGCCGAAGCAATAGTTGAAATAGGTCCGTTAGGATTGTGCGGGGCGATTGGCACATTGTAGGCTTCCGCCATGTTTGCGATCTTTCTCATTTCACTGATGCCGCCACAGCGTGTGATGTCGGGCATAAGTATATCGGCTGCCCGCGCATCAAGAATACGCTTGGCCATATAGCGCGAGTGCAAACGCTCCCCGACACAAACCGGCAGTGGAATCCGACGGCGAATATCGGCGATGGCGTCCGGATGTTCCGGCAACGCGGGCTCTTCATACCACATACAGTTGAAGCCAAGTTGGGCAAGGCGGCGCGCCATTTCGACGGCGGTCGGTCCATTAAGGAAAGCGTGTGTTTCTATTGCTAGCGGCGCCTCTGGACCAACAGCCTCTGCCACCGCCGACACCAATTCCAGCGCAAGTCGTTTCTGCGCCTCGCTGAGTTCGTTGGCGTCGCTGAGATCGTCGCCGTAGCCATAATGTACATGGGCAAAGGGGTCGAACTTGAGCGCGGTGAAGCCGGCCGCTACAGTCTCTTTCGCCTGCTGGGCGTAACTAGCAGCGGAGTGATCGCCGTCGATGAACCAGTAATTGGCATATAACTGAATGCGTTCGCGGTATTTGCCGCCCAGCAATTCATAGACTGGCGCGCCGAGCGCCTTGCCCTTGATATCCCACAGAGCGATATCTAGGGCGCTGATGGCGGAGAGCAGCGGACCGGCTTGCCCCAGCCAATGCATATCGCGGTAAATTTTAGTCCAGATATAATCAATGCGGCGGGCATCCTGGCCAATGACAAATTGCCCGATGTGTTGACAAGCAGCTTCAATTAGCGGCGAGCCCGGCCAGTTGGTCGCTTCGCCCCAGCCATAAATGCCCGCATCGGTTTCGACCTTGACCAGGGTCCAATTGTATTTGATGCCCTCGACAAGATAGGTCTTTACCTCGAATTGGATAGGCAGCGATTTCAAGCCGCGAAACAAAGCGTTATTCCATTGCAAGTCATCACGCGCCAATCGCAAATCTTTGAGTCGCCGCAGCAGTGTGCCTATCGCGGTCGACGCTTCCATACGGCCGAGCGGCGCCCCGACACAGAAATGCGGTCCATAACCAAAGGCCAGATGCTTGTTAGGCGAGCGCTTAATATCGAGCGCATCGGGATTGCGGAACTGGGCTGGATCGCGGTTGGCGGCGCCCAGAAACTGCATGACTAGCTGTCCCTTTTTGATTAACTTGTCGCCGATCTGCACGTCTCGAGTTGCGATGCGCCGATTGCGCTGGAACGGACCTTCGTAGCGTAGAAATTCCTCCGTCGCTGAATCAGCCAATTCGGGATTGTCCTTCAGCAGACTCAACTGCTCGGGATGCTGAAGCAAGGCGTATACGCCATTGGCGATCAGATAGGTGGTGGTCTCATGTCCGCCGATAAGAATCGTCACGCAACTGGACACCATCTCTTCCTCAGTCAGCTTGTCGCCTTCGAGTTCCGCTTGCACTAAGGCCGTGATCAGATCATCTTCGGGCCCTTGCCGCCGCTTGGCGTAGATGTCGCGAAAGTATTGCTGCATAGCCAGTAGAGCGTCCTGCGATTTGAACAGAATCTCCGGCGTGGGCTTCGGCGTCGCCATAAACCCGACAATATCCCTTGACCATGTCTTGAATTTTGCATGGTCCGCAACCGGTATGCCCATCATTTCGGCGATCACGGTGACTGGCAGCGGATATGAAAAATCCCATATAAGATCCATACAGCCGCGCTCGATCCGCTCGTCAATTAAGCGGTCGACGATGTCCTGGATATAGGTCTGCATTTTTCTGATGGCGCGCGGGGAAAAGGCCATGTGCGCCAATTTGCGCATTCTGGTGTGGTCGGGTGGATCGACATTGATTAGCCCCTGCGAATAGTGGCGAACCAAGGGCTCCACCTTCTCCCAGAGCGGCTCAGGCAAATCCATTGTAGCGGTCAGGCGTCCCAAGCTGGTAAATGTCTGATAATCTTGCAGCGTCCAGGTAATGTCATCATAACGCGTCAGCATCCAACAGCCCCAGGCATCGCTCCAATATACCGGCGCTTCGTTGCGCATCTGGTGATACAAAGGGTAGGGATCCTGATTGAACGCTGCCGCTGCGAGCAAATCGTCGAACAGCCCCATGCTTTGCCTTCCTACCGATCTAGGCCAAGCCCGACCGATAATTGCCGATCACCTCAGATGTTCGCAGGTAGCGATCGTAGATGCGCAGCTTGCGAATAGCGGATGAGATTTCGACCCGCTGCGCATCCGCTTCGGCAGGCGTATGATCTCGCGCGCCGGTACTTCCGGGCGCAATGATTGGGTTCTTGTCGGAACGATTGACATGGCGAAGCGCCTGGCTAAAACGCCCCCAGCCAAACTGCCGGAATGGGCCACCGTCACATAAGACGCCGTCTACATAGAACGAGATGATTTTGGGCCCGCCGTCGACAATGACCGCGAGCTGCTGCAGCCTGCCCGCTTGCAGCATATCGGGATCACAATCCCAACGGCTCTCGCCGCGCCCGTCGTTCAAGATGATCTCCACGGCGCCGCGTTCAGTCGTCTGCAGGGCCCAGCCCTGACCGCTATCGGCGCGCGCATCCAATAGCCTTTGACCGCTATCGAGGTGATCCAGCTGCAGCCATAGCTCAACTGTGAATCCGCTTCGCAAGTCCAAGGCGCCATAATCGGGGCGCTGATGGTCGCGTGTGTTCAGCCTGGGCAAGGGCGGGATGGCCACTTGGTCCTTAAGCGCGCTCGCGCTGTTCCACTCGACTATGCAATTCTCGGTTGTGGGGGAACCGCCCGCCTCCAACTGACTCCACATCCCTTCGAGCAGCGTAGGGTCAAGCTGATGGACGCGCGCTTTTTCCTTCTGCGTTTCCACCAGGTAATAGCAGCCGGCATCCTCGACCAGATCGGGGTAACTCATACGGACATAGCTGTCATCGTCATACAGCGCGATTTCAGGCTGTGACCAGCGAATGACGCGCCCCGCATCGGTATCCGCCTCGATGCCAGCGCAGAGCCACACGGGGTTGCGATCTTCGTACCAGTTGCCGCCGTGGTTGTGAAACCAGTAAAGATACTTGCCGTTGTCACACTTCCAGACAAAATTAGCGGCGCGCGGATGTTTCATCAGACGATTATTGGCGTAACGCTTGTAGGCGGGCTGCATCCAGGACCGGCCGCCATCGCGGCTATAGGTGAAGGCAGGATGACCGTCGATCGTGCGATAGACGCTATAGATAGCGCCATCGCTGAGCGCGACATAACTATGCTCTTCGGCAATCGGGCCGCCGCCGGGTGGCGCGCGCAAGCCGGCATCGCCCTCGGGCAAGGTCTCCCAGACAATCTTTTCCGGATCCGATTCTGTCATGATGTTCTCGCTACGCAGCAGAACGCCTTCCGAACGAGTAAAAAAACCATGACCCAGGCCGCCAACCTTATGCAGCGAAACCAGGGCTGCGCCCTCATGAATGATAGGCTTTCCCACATTCCAGAAATAGCGGATCTTGCCGCCGTAGGGGTTCTCTCGGTCAATCGCCATCTCGCGCACGGGCACGTTGTAACGATTGGAGGACCAGGTCCGGCCATGATCATCGCTGTATTTGAAGACAACTTGTAGGGCGGGTCATCGGCGATGACATGGCGGCGATCATCGCTGTTGTGATTGTAGAAGAGGTAGACACGCCCGCTCGGCGCCTTGAGAGGAACCGCATACGAGGCTTCCGGGCCGTCTGCCGGCTCCACATCGACAGGCGCGGACCAGGTTCGCCCCTGATCGGTACTTCGCGTGGCAATGACATGCTGGCCTGACGCGCCCTCTACGCCACCCCCGGTCGTGATCGCGCAC
>JAGWBC010000038.1 GCA_021296115.1 Anaerolineae bacterium
GATAAATCACAGTTCGCTAGTGACTGTTGCCTATTCCAGGCCGCAGATTTAGTAGAATAGTCGTCTAAACTCCTACGAGCTCTGTGTCGGAGGGCTGTGTCTACGCGCCCCTCTGCGCTCTCTGTGTTGAAAATAATTTGATGCGATTGCCCTGCCGCTGCCCCGTGATTCGTTGGTGACGATGCTTACCTGTGCTAAAATCGACTGTAAGTTCTTCAGACTGACGCCGCGGAATCCACGATGGCCATAGCCGTAAAACAGATCATGCTAATCACGCGCAATGTGCAGTTTGCGATTGACGTCAAACGCGCCTTGGAGGCTTTGGGCGAATATAGCATGACCACAGTGGCGGACGCGCGCAATGCCATGGAGCAACTGCGCGAGACGCCACAACAGCTTGTCCTGCTAGATACCGACAACCTGACCGTTTCGCCCGCCATCATGATTGAAATGATTCGCTCGCGCCAAGAGGACATCGCGATAGTCTTGGCGCCGGATCAACCGGACGTGCATGAACTCGCCAAGAGCTATCGCGCGCAAGGCGTCGTCGATGTGCCGGTGATGGCGCGGGATCTAATACCGGTGCTGAAGCGTTCACTAGAGGCGGATATCGGGGTGGCGCCGCAGTCTCCGGGGGACCAAGCAGACGAATTGAGCGAAGATACGATTAGGCTGGAGTCGCTGGTAGGCGACGCATTGGGCGAGGCAACCGGGCTCAACTACACGCGGCGGCGCTTGCAAGCGTCGCTGGATCTGCTGAATCCTGATCCGCCGACCAACCCGGTCAACGACGCGATGGAACTCCTGGTCGAGCCGGAAGACGAAGGCGATACAGTACGCTATCGTGTAGTCCGGGTTGGTGACGGGGGAGTCCAAATTCGCGATGTGGAATCGGATGAAACGCCCTTGTCGTCCGCTAGCGAATTCGAGACGCTGCGAGACCTGGCGCAGCGGTTCGGGGCGCAAGTTGGCGATAGACCAGTCCCCGCGCCAGCGCAGCGCCAGAGTGAGGTCGTTCCTGGCGATGAGGATGACTTGGAAGACAGCGCGGCATTTGAACGCATGCTCAACACCGTACTGGATGAAAGCACGCTGCTGGAAGACCTGACGATGG
This sequence comes from Anaerolineae bacterium, assembly GCA_021296115.1. Lineage (GTDB taxonomy): Bacteria > Chloroflexota > Anaerolineae > Aggregatilineales > Phototrophicaceae > UBA6055. Next base: position 1,115 of record JAGWBC010000038.1, read on the forward strand.
AGTCGCTCTTCGATACCACGCGAGAATTGCCGGGAGCGCCGGGCCGGGAAGCCATCCCCGCCTGGCTGCGCGAGACGGAAAAGTTCATCCGCGAACCGAATTTCCTGCCCGACAGTTTGCCGCCGCTAAGCGCGCTGGAAGGCGCGGGCGAAACGACGATCCCGGCAAGTCTAGCCGGCAATGCGCATGATGACTTGTCGGCAGATTCAACTGTTGATTCTGCGGTCGTCGAGCAGAAGGACAGCAGCGCCGAAACGTCTTGGGGGCTGCTGTCGAGCCGAGACCGGGATCCGTACCTGGCGCAGTTGGCTGTGACCATGACGCGGGTCATGAGCGATATGACAGCCGACGCGACCGTGCTGACGCAGTCGAATCGAATCGTGGCTTTCTCGGGCAATTTGAGCCTGGAGCAATTCCGCGCTATCCGCAGCTGCATCGCCGACGACTGGAGCGCGCAAGACCAGCAGTCGCGAATACGCTTCATCAAGGTTCCCAAATCCGGCGCCGATTATATGCTCTGTTCGCGCGGTACGGTTGGCGGCCACTCCCTGACGATGATCTTCGCCGGCGGCAAGCAACTGCAAGAGATTCGCCGCCAAGGCGACCGCATGCTGAACGCGCTGGCAGGCGTGACCGATGGCGAGGCGCCGCCTGTTGAGGACGAGCCGGGTGAGCTGATATCGGACTCGGCGGATTCTCGTACCCCTATCGCCTTTGTCTGGATGGTGGCGGATCCGGCGCTGCTGCTGCGCCGAAGCGTCGCTGAACAACTGGTTTTCTGGCTTGAAGTCCAGTTGAATGCCTTGAATTGGCGCGTTCATCGCCTGGATGTGCACCAAGACTTCATTTATCTGCATGCTGACGCGCCCGGTCGGGCTTCCCCAGAGTCACTGATTCGCACGGTGATGGATCGCTCGCGCAGCATCGCCTGTTCGGAAGACAAGGCTTTGCCAGACGAATTGTGGGCCGATGCCTACCTGGTATTGCAGCCTGGGCGGGAACTCAGCGAACGTGAGTTGCGCAATTTTCTTCAATTCGCGCGCTAGCATTGCCTGACGCCGTATTCTGAATTGCTGCCCGCGGCCGCGCCTCAATTTCGCCTGTGACAAAATGGCGGCGTCGATTATACTCTTCGCCAAGTTTGTAGCGGTCAGGCGCCGAGCGGGAGCCCATGGAAGCGCGAGAAGTCCTGTACTTGATAGATGGCCATGCGCTGGCGTATCGCAGCTATTTTGCGCTGCAGCGCGGCGGATTCACCACCTCATCTGGCGAAAGCACCGGCGCCGTCTACGGCTTCAGCCGCACATTGCTCGATGTGGTCGAGCATCATCAGCCGAAGTATTTGGCCGTCACCTTCGACGAGGGTTTGAGCGCGCGCGAAGAGATTTACCCCGACTACAAGGCGACGCGGGTCAAAATGCCCGAGGACTTGTCGAGCCAGATCGAACGGATAAGAGACCTGGTCGAAGCCTTCAACATTCCCCGCTTGACCATGCCCAATATGGAAGCGGACGACATTCTGGGAACTATCAGCCGGCAGGCGGTCGAGCAGGGCTTGGATGTCCACATCGCCACCGGCGATCGCGACATACTGCAGCTGCTGGGCCCGCATGTTCGTGTGCAGCTGCCGCAGAGACGCGGCCCCGATGTCGTGATGGATGTGGCCGCCTTTCGCGACAAATACGGTCTTGAACCGAGCCAATTGATCGACCTTAAAGCGCTGATGGGCGATAGCTCGGACAATATCCCCGGCGTAAAGGGCGTGGGCGAGAAATCCGCCACCAAGCTGCTGCAAGATTACGGCGATTTGGACACAATCTACGAAAATCTTGATGACATTGGCACGCGTGTGCGCAATCGACTGATTGAGGGCAAAGACATGGCCTATCTCAGTCGCCGATTGGCCACGATTATGCGCCATCTGGATATCAAACTCGACCTGGACGCTTGCATCGCTCAAGACTTTGAAGTCGGACTGGTAGACGGCCTTTTCTCCGCGCTCGAATTCCGCACCATGCGCGAGCGGCTGCACCGTGTGTATGGCGAGCTTCACGGCGAGGACTTCGAGTCGAGCATTGTGCATGCTCATGAAGTCGTCGAGACCGTCGTCGTCCGCGACGAGGCGCAGCTGAACGAGCTGGTCCAAGCCTTAATGGGCGCGGAGATGATCGCTTTCGACACCGAAACCACCAGCATCGACCAAATGTCGGCGGACCTGGTCGGTATCGCGCTGGCCGTGGACGAGAAGCGCGGCTATTACTTGCCGGTGGGGCATCGCGTGGTTGGCGGCGAAGGCCAGCCCGATATGTTCGCGCAGCCGGTGGGCGAGCAACTGCCGCTCGCTACGGTGCTTGATGCTCTGCGCGCCCCGCTCGAAGACCCGAAGATCCCCAAGACCGCGCACAACGCCGTGTATGACTTGATGATAATGCAGCGCTACGGCATCAATGTAGCGCCTATCGCCTTCGATACCATGCTGGCGGAATGGGTCCAGAATCCGATCAGCAAGTTCCTCGGCCTTAAAGCCTTGGTGGCTCAGACGCTCGACATTCAGATGACGGAGATCTCGGACTTGCTGGGCAAGGGCAAGAACCAGCTATCGATGGATATGGTTGAGATAGATGCCGCGGCGCCTTATGCCGCTGCTGACGCGACCATGACATACTGCCTGGTCGAACCCTTGCGCAAAGGACTGACCGACTCGACGCTCGGCGCTTTGTACGACAGGCTCGAGTTGCCCCTGATTCCCATCGTCGGCGCGATGCAATTCAAAGGCGTCACGTTGGATGTCGACTTCTTGAGCGATATGAGCGACCGACTGGCGACCAGCATTCAGGGGCTGGAATCAGCCATCTATGAAGCCGGCAATATTGGCAATTTTAACATCGGCAGTCCCAAGCAGTTGAATATGGTTTTGTTCGAGGTGCTGGGACTGCCGACCGACGGCCTCAAGAAGACCAAGCTCGGTTTTTCCACCGATGCCACCACGCTTGACGCGTTGCGCGATCAGCATCCGATCGTGGACATGATTGTAGAATATCGCGAGCTCTCAAAACTCAAGAGCACTTATGTCGACGCCTTGCCGGCGCTGGTCAATGCGGGCACTGGCCGCTTGCACACCAGCTACAATCAGACGGGTTCGGCGACCGGGCGCTTCAGCAGCAGCAATCCCAACTTGCAGAATATCCCCATTCGGACCGAAGTCGGTCGCGAGGTGCGGCGGGCCTTCGTAGCGCCGGAGGGCTACTTGCTGCTGGCCGTCGATTACAGCCAGATCGAACTGCGCGTCATGGCGCATATCAGCCAGGACGAGACCTTGATCAGCGCATTTCATCAGGGACTGGATATCCATCAGGCGACGGCAGCGACGGTTAATGGCATCGAGCCCGACGACGTCAGCTATGAACAACGGAGCTTCGCAAAACGCGTGAATTTCGGCTTGATGTACGGCATGGGGGCATTCCGGCTGGCGCGCGACAGTGATTTAACGCTGGCCGAGGCGGAAGAATTTATAAGCACCTATTTTGAGCGTATGCCGGGCGTTGAGCAATACATCAAGGACACCAAGGAGTTCGTCTGGCGGCACGGATACACAGAGACGCTCTATGGCCGGCGGCGCATCTACCCGGCGATCAAGTCAAACGGCAATCGGCGCAGCACCTCGGCCGAAGAGCGCGCGGCCATCAATATGCCGATTCAGGGCACTGCGGCGGACATATTGAAGCAGTCGATGATCAACCTGTACGCGCTTCTCGCAGACGCGCAATTCGACGCGGCCATGATCCTGCAGGTGCACGATGAGTTGGTGCTGGAAGTGAAAGAATCAGAGTTGGATGCCGTAACGGCGCTAGTCGTCGAGACGATGGAGTCCGCCTTGCCGGATGGCAAACCCCTGCGTGTGCCCTTGCGCGCCAACGCCAGCTACGGTCGTGATTGGTGTGACATGGTAGAGATCGACTAAGGCCGGGCTGCGACAGGACTCATACTGAATGACAGTTGCAAGCTGGTCCGAAATCGAAAGCGAGTTGGTGCTTAGGTGAAGCATTTTCTAGATTTGGCGAGCTGCTCCAGTGACGAGTTGCGCGAACTTATTGACCTGGCGCTGAGCTTGAAGGTTGAATGGCGCGATGGCGGCAACGCGCCGACCCTGCAAGGCAAGACCCTGGGCATGATCTTTCAGAAGCCGTCCTTGCGCACCCGTGTGTCCTTCGAGATGGCGATGAAACATCTGGGCGGCGACGCCATCATGCTGGGCCCGCAGGAGATCGGCTTGGGCGTGCGCGAGAGCGTGCCCGATGTCGCTCGCGTTTTGTCCAGCTATGTGCAAGGCATCATGGCGCGTGTATTCGCCCACCAGGATGTGGTCGAGCTGGCGGAATACTCCCGCGTGCCGGTCATCAATGGTTTGAGCGATGATTACCATCCCTGTCAGGCGCTGGCGGATATGCTCACCATTCGCGAGTGTTTCGGCCGGCTGCAAGGCTTGAAGCTGGCCTTTGTAGGCGATGGCAACAATGTGGCGGCGTCGGTTGCTCTGGCTTGCGCCCATTTTGGATTGGACTTCAGCATCGCCACTCCGGAAGGCTACGAGATGAAGGCGCCCATCCGCGAGCAGGCGCGCGCCATCGCCGCCCGCAACGGCGTGAATTTGGAGATGCACACGCATCCGCAGGCGGCAGTCTCCGGCGCGGATGTGGTATACACCGACACCTGGGTCAGCATGGGGCAGGAAGCCGAAGCCAGCGAGCGGGCTGAGGAATTCGGCGCTTTTCAAGTGAACGCGGGTCTGATGAAGCACGCTAATGCATCGGCGATCGTTTTGCATTGTCTGCCAGCGCATCGCGGCGACGAAATTACCGACGAGATGATGGATGGCGCGCGCTCGAGAGTTTTTGCGCAAGCCGAGAATCGCTTGCACGCTCAGAAGGCGATTCTCCTACGCGTTTTGGCTTAGCGTTTGCTATTTCCCCGCGCTGCAATGGCAAGTTTCGCTCCATAAGATCTACGGTCGGCTTCCCGCCGGCTGCCCAACGATAAAGCCGCTTCTTTCATATTCAACAGTCGTTTCCGCCTTATGCCGCAGCAATCGGTGTTAAAATAGCATAACGCAGCGCTGTCTGGCGTGTTAGCAAGATTGGCTAAACTCAGCCGTCGCAAGGCGCAAGCTACGCCACTGCTTGTATTGGAAGATCAAACGTGGAACAAATCCTTCTCATATTACAGGGCCTCCAGCTGACGGACATTGTCGATATCGGCATTGTCACCTTGCTCTTCTACAGCATCAGCTTCATGTTTCGCGGCACACAGGCCGTCGCGCTCTTTCGCGGCATCGCGCTGCTGGTGATTGGGCTTATATCGGTGGCCGCTGTATTACGACTGGAAGCGCTGAGCTGGTTGATCGCCAACAGTCTTACCGCCTTGGCCATCGCCATACCGGTGATTTTCCAGCCGGAAATCCGGCGTGTTCTGGAGCGCCTGGGCCGGGGACTGATCATTGGGTCGCGTCAGGCGCCGCAGCAAGTGCGGGTCTCGGTCATTGACGAGGTCTGCGCCGCCTCGGAAAAACTATCGGCACGGCGACATGGCGCCTTAATCGTGCTGCAGCGCAACAGCAGTTTGCAGGAGTACGTTCGCACCGGCATCAGCCTGGACAGCATAGTTTCCGCCGACCTGCTGGCCACCGTATTCTGGCCGCGCACCGAGCTGCACGATGGCGCCGTGATCATCAGTCGCGACGGACGCATTGCTTCGGCCTCCAGCGTTTTGCCCATCACCGCCAGCCGCAATCTGCCCAATCCCAATCTGGGTACCCGGCATCGCGCGGCGGTGGGTATCAGCGAGGTTGGCGACGCGCTCTGCGTGATCGTGTCGGAAGAGACCGGCAAAATCTCGGTGACCAATGCCGGGCGCATGATACTCGACCTCGACTCGCAACGACTGCGTCTGATTCTGAACGCCTATTATGGCCCGACCGACGAGTCCTGGACGTCGTTCCGCTCTCGCCTGCGTGAGATGTGGGCGGACTTGCGGCTGCGCATGCGGACGCGCAGCAGACAGCAGACCCAGCCATGATACGCCGGCTCCTGCGTTCGGACATGGCGGGAAATCTGCTCTGGTTAGCGGTCTCAGCGTTATTGGCGACCGGCGTCTGGTATATCGCCGTGACATCGGCCGATCCAATCAGACAGCGCCGCTTTAACGCGATTCCGATTCAGTTTGTTCCCAGCACGATGGCTGTCATGACGAGCAGCGCGGCGCGGTCTGCGAACGTGACCCTCCAGGGATCGCAGACGATAGTCTCGTCGCGCCTGGCCAGCGATATCGTACTGCGGGCTGATCTGTCGCGCCTGGGACCGGGAACGCATTCTGTGCCCTTGGCCGTCGAGGTGACCAGGCCCGATTCCGACAGCTTCCGCCGCCTGGTGTCTCGTGTTGAGCCGTCCCAAATCAGCATAGAATTGGAGCCGAGAGAATCGCGCGACATCCGCATTGTTGTTGAGCTCGTTGATGCACCGCCCATTGGCTTCAGAAATGACGAGCCGCAGCCGGATATCGACGAGGCGCTGGTGAGCGGCGCGGCCAGCCTGGTGTCTCAAGTGGTGGCGGTTCGCGGGCAGCTGGATCTCTCAGCCAGCCGGAATCCGCTGGAAGTTGATTTGCGCCTTCATGCCATCGACGCCGACGGCAATCGCGTGAACGGCGTCGAGTTGGAGCCGCAGACGGCCTCAGTCGCCGTGAATATCTCGCGCCGTGATGACATTCGTCAGATCGCAGTGCGCCCCAACGTCTTGCTCTCGACGCTGCCTGACGGATTCACATTGAAGAACCAGAGCTATGAACCGGAGTCGCTTTTTGTCAGCGGCGCGCCGGATCAGCTGGAGAAGATATCCGATACTTTGCTAACCGCGCCCATCAGTTTGGAGGGACGCGAAGCAGGATTCGTTACCAGCGTGCCGGTGCAATTGCCTGACGGCGAGCTCTTTGTGATGGGCGGCGACAGCAATATCACGGTTTCGATTGAAATCATTCCTATCGTCGTGTCGCGTCAAATCGACAGCATTGAGGTGGGCCACATTGGGCTGGACGACGCCTATGAAGTATCCATCGTTCCAAAAACGGCATCCGCCATCGTGACCGGACCGGTTGTTTACGTGGATGCCCTTTCACTTGAGGACATTCAGCTTGTGGCCGACTTGGACGGATTGACGCCGGGCGTCTACGATCTGACGCCTACGGTCTCTATCACCAAAGGCGACCTGAGCGAAGCCAATGTGTCGCTGTCGCCGGCTGAGTTGAACGTGGAGATCACATCTCCGGAGACGGCCGACGAGGGCGACTCGGCTGCAAACGCCTCAGCCGACAGTTAGCCTCCATTGGCAAATTGACCAGCGAACCAGGCCAATCTCCTTGCCACGTTGACGGCTTTAAGGTCAGTCGACGCAGTCCGTACCTCGTCTACCGAAATCTGCGCGCGACGTCTACAATACTGGCGCGGAGCAGGAATCATCACCGGAGCAATTACGACGCAATGTCCAGCAAAAAAATCGTCGCCCTGGTCGGCCGTCCTAATGTCGGCAAGAGTACGCTGTTCAACCGTTTGGTCGGCGAGCGCCTGGCCGTTACGCACGAGATCCCCGGCACGACGCGGGATCGCTTGCACGGCGAGTCCTTCTGGAACGGCGTGACATTTCAAGTCGTTGACACTGGCGGGATCGAGATCTATCAGCCGGCCGGCTCGCGCGATGTTTCCCCCCTGGCTGAAGGCAGCGCCGATTTTGTCGCCGAGATCATTGAGCAGGCGCTGATCGCCATCACGGACGCGGATGTGGTCATACTGGTCGTAGACGCGCAATTTGGCGTTACCGCAGCCGATGAAGCGATTGCCGAGATCTTGCGCCGGTCCGACAAGCCGGTGCTTGTGGCGGCGAATAAGATTGACGACCTTATGCACGTGGACGATGCCTACGACTTCTACAGCCTCGGGCTGGACGCGGTTGTTGGCATCAGCGCGATTCACGGGCTTGGGGTAGGCGATTTGCTGGATGAATTGGTGTTGAAGTTTGGAGACGCGGAAGCTGAATTTGACGAGGATGACGAAGATGACCATCTGAAAATCGCGATCGTCGGACGCCCAAATGCCGGCAAGAGCACCTTGCTGAACAAGCTGATCGGCCGCGACCGCGCCATCGTTAGCGAGGTCGCCGGCACCACGCGCGATGCGATCGACACCGACATCAGCTGGTTTGGCGAGCGCGTAACCTTGATCGACACCGCGGGCATCCGACGCCGCGGCCGCATCCAGGCCGGCGTCGAGAAATACAGTGTGATTCGCGCCATGAAAGCCATAGGCCGCGCCGATGTCGCCTTGCTTGTCATCGACGCCAACCTGGGCGTCACCGAGCAGGACGAGCATATCGCCGGATACATTATTGATGAATACAAGAGTCTGGTCATCGTTGTTAATAAATGGGACGACATCGATAAAGACGCCCTCACCATGAACGCCTTCAGCGAGAATATCCGCGACCGGCTGCATTTTGTTCGCTATGCGCCGATTATTTTCATCAGCGCGCTGGAGGGGCAGCGCATACATCAGGTTATGGAGGTGGCGCATCGGGTTTGGGAGACGCGCTTCTTCCGCATGGCGACATCGGATGTCAACCGTCTGATGCGCGAAGCGGTTAGCAAACATCCGCCGCACGGCAAAGGCACAAAACGGCTGAAATTCCTCTACGCGTCGCAGGTGCGCGCCGATCCGCCGCTGATTCTCTTCCACGTAAATGATCCGTCCCAAGTGCATTTTACCTACAAGCGTTATTTGGAAAACCAGTTCCGCGAGGCCTACGATTTTGAAGGCACGCCCCTTCGTTTGAGCTTCCGCGCCCGAGCCAACAAGGGCGCGCGCTCGATGGAGGGCTCCGCCACTGACGATTGACCAGCGAATGCAGCGCGAATTGAAAATGACGGTCGGCCGCAATGCGCATTGCGATGATGGTGGCGGAATCCTATAATCAACGCAGTAGTTGGCCGCGCCTGCCTCATTGTCGTGCTGGAACGTCAATCGTAGAGTCGGAAAGGATAGTTAATGTTCCGCAGCCACATCGACGAGTTGCCGCGGCCCCGCCTGGATACGCCCGGTTTCCTGCTGGAGATTGTCAGCACCGTGGTATTCGTCATTGCGGTCACCGTATTGTTTGACTTGGGGATACCGCGATCGCTGGTGGACGGGCATAGTATGGAACCGACCTTTTATGAGGACGATCGTCTGGTCGTCAGTCGCGTGCACTATCTGCTGGGCCAGCCCGACCGTGGCGACATCGTTGTCTTCAATTCTTTGGTGCCCAGCGAAGCCGAACGCGGCATCATGCTCATAAAGCGTATAGTTGGACTGCCCGGAGAAACGGTTGAAATTCGCGATCAACTGGTGCATATCAACGGAGAACCATTGGACGAGGCCTATATCAAGGAAGCCTGCCGCATCCAGAGCTGCAGAGACGAGTCCTGGACGCTGGAAGCGGATCAGTACTTTGTAATGGGAGACAACCGCAACAACAGCCGGGACTCTCGACGCTTCAACGCCGTGCCGCTGCAGAAGATTGTGGGGCGAGTGGTATTCCGATATTGGCCCTATAATTCGATCGGGATCATCCCGAATTAGGATGGTGTAGCGATGGATGCCAAAACCAGAGGATACGCTTGCCCGCGCTGCACGGTAGGGCGTTGCGCGCCGCAAGCAACCACCTTCGCCGATGTCTTTCAAGGGCAGCTGCTCTGCATTCCTAATTCGCGCGCCTATATCTGCGATGTTTGCCACTTTGCCGAGTTTGAGCCGGAATTGCTGGACGCGCTCTGGAATGAGTTGTATAGCGAAGCCGCGCTGGATGACGTGAAGCCCCCTGCTCGCCACAAACGCGGATCAAGTTACAGCGAAGGCTCTGGCTAGCAGCCGGAAGACCTTCGCCCAGCGCACAATACGGAGATGCCATACATGCCGCAAACGGAAAGCGAACTGCGCCAGTTGATTTGCCGCGTCGGTCAGTTAATGTACCGGCAAGGGTACGTGGATGGCGCCGCCGGAAATATCAGCGCGCGCCTGGACGACGACCGGATCCTGATGACTCCGAGCGGCTTGGCGCTTGGTTTTCTGGAGGCCGAGCAGCTGATCGTCGTTAATTTGGCGGGCGAACGGGTGGATGAACCCAGCGAAGCCAACGCCCATCTGCGGCCGACATCCGAAAGCGCGATGCACCTGGAGTGCTATCGGCAGCGCGACGATGTCCATGCGGTGGTCCATGCGCATCCGCCCACGGCAGTCGCGCTCACATTGGTCGGCTACGATTTCCAGCAGTGCATCATCCCGGAGATGGTGGTGCTGCTGGGCATGGTGCCGACAGCGCCTTATTCGACGCCGTCCAGCCAGGAAAACAGCGATGCGATAACGAATCTGATCCGCGAGCATGACGCCATCATGCTGTCCAACCACGGTTCATTGACAGTCGCCAAGTCACTCTGGGATGCCTACCTGATGTTGGAATCGCTGGAGCACAGCGCGACTATCCTGCATCGCGCGCAGCAGCTTAGCGGCGATCTCAAAGCGATTCCGCCTGAGCAGATTGAAAAGTTGGTGGCGTATCGTGAGCAATTTGCTTTGCTGCGCCCGGGCGATCGCGAACGTTTCGCCCGTTATAAAGCGTCGCGCGGCAATTAAGGCCTGAGAATACTGCCCCAGAGCAATCGCATCAATATATTTTAACCACAGAGACCACCGAGGGCACAGAGATTTGGGCGTTCAGACGACTATACGCAGCACTTGGTGGATTGGTATTGGGCAAGTATAACCGAAACGACATCGGAAATCTCTCGTGGATTATGAATTGGGCTATCAATATTGTTTTTCTCTGTGCTCTCTGTGGTCTCTGTGTTTGCTTTTCCGTCGAATCTGCGCCATTTCTCTGACTTTCGCTTTGATGCGATTACTCTGATACTGCCCAAACGAATCTTGACTGGCGCAACGCTTCATTGTATCCTTGCTGCCGCTTGCTGGCCCCTTCGTCTAGCGGCCTAGGATGCCACCCTTTCAAGGTGGAGACACGGGTTCGAGTCCCGTAGGGGCTACACAGTCTGAGCAAAACCATGTGCCTTTCGCCGTCAATTGCGAGAGGCATTTTGTTTTATTGTTGCTCATTGCCGCGGGCCGATAATTTGACAGTATCGGCATACAGGATATACTTTCTCTGATCAGCGCAAGAGATCTCCGCCACGGCGGAGACCAAACGATCCTAATGATCAATCGTCTGCGCAGGTTGAAGAGGAAGGACGAGTCGGCTTTGATCCGCAAACTGCGGATGCGCGCAAATGGGAGAGAACTGCGAGAAAGCGAGGAATATTTGGCAATAATCTGTTTGAATTTAGGATGCTTAGAAATGAAAGTGGAGAACAACACCAAATGAATCAGAACAGAATTTCAATTGTAACGATCATGGCCCTGTTTTTGCTTCTAATTGCTGGAGCGTCATCAGCGCAAGACAATAATGTGACGATATGGGCGGCCGACGATGACACCGGCAGCTGTTGGTCGAATCTGCTAGTGGACACATTCCCGCGCGAAGACATTTCTATTGAGGTCGTATTGCAGCCTGGCACGGGTCTTGTTGATTCGCAGCGCACGGCCCTGCAAGGCGGCGCGGGCCCTGATATCACCTTCTCGCACGGCCCCTCGTTCATGCTGGAACTGGCGAATGCCGGCTTGCTGCTCTCGCTGGATCATTACGCCGACGAATACAACTGGGGCGATCGTTTCGCTCCCTGGGCGCTTGATCTGGGCCGCGTCGAAGGCTCGCTCTACAGCCTGTCGGAGGAGCTCGAGACTGTCATCCTCTATTACAACAAGACGGTATTCGATGAGAATGGCTGGGAGACTCCCAAGACGATGGACGAGCTCTACGCTTTGGCCGATGCCATTCAAGAGGCCGGGCTGGTGGTCATGGGGCCGGCATTTGGAGAATGCGCGCCCTGCTACGAATGGGCGGTGAGCGTCTTCCTCAGCCATCACGCGGGTCCGGAAAAGGTATACGAGGCCCTGACCGGTCAGCGGCCCTGGACCGATCCGGCCTTTGTTGAGGCGATTACAGCGCTGAAAGACATCGTGCAAGGCGGCTGGTATATGGGCAGCCTTGATCTCTTCTTCTCGGATACGTTCGATTCGGCGCACGCCTTATTTGGCACAGGCGAGATCGCCATGAGCTTTGAAGGCACCTGGATGCTGGATAACTATCAGCGTGATTTCTTCGGCGAAGCGGCGGGCAATATGAACGAATGGGACTGGTTCGCTTTTCCGACGTCATTCTCCGATGAGCCGCACTTTATCATCGGCGTCGGCTCAAGCTGGGGCGTCAGCTCCGCGACCGAGAATCCGGATGCTGCCGCCGCGGTGCTGGATCACTATTACAGCACAGGCTTCCAGGCCGCGTCGCATGCGTCATGCGGCAATGCGCCCGCTCCGCTGATCTACGAAGGCGATGTCTTCGCCGACGCAGACCCGCGAGAAGCGCGCTTGTATCAGGAGTTCGGCAAGGCGTCGGCTGCCGGCAACGTAGGCTACACCAGCTGGAGCTTCTGGCCCGCTCGCACCAATGTCTGGCTCTGGGAGCAGATCACCCGTGTCTACGATGATCAGATCTCGGTTGAAGATTACCTCGCCGGTATGCAGTCCGAATTCGAAGAAGAATTTGCCGAGGGTCTCATCCCTCCGATTCCCGCTCGCTAAGTTTTGAGCTTCACATTGGTGTTCCAGTGCGGTTGTTGCTGGAACACCAACACTCACTCTTGTTCGCGCATGGCGGAAGAGTCGAATTAATGCTTAGCAAATTGCCTTTCAACAGCGAATACTGGACGCGTTATCGCGTCATGCGCTATTGGGTCATCCCCTGGCTCTTCATGCTGCCTATTCTTGGCTTGCATGCCTTTGTAGTCGTGTTTCCGGCGACGCAAGGCGTCTACTATTCATTCACCGACTGGTCGGGAATTGGCGAAGCCGAATTCATCGGACTGCGCAACTTTGAAGAGATGTTCTTCGAAGATCAAAGCCACTTGGACGCGCTGTCTCGCAATATCCAGTGGATGCTTTTCTTCATCACCGTGCCCTTTGTTTTCGCGCTGTTTGGCTCAAGCTTGCTGGCCAAGGTC
>JAGWBC010000039.1:0-9742 GCA_021296115.1 Anaerolineae bacterium
TAGTGGAACCCTTCGACTACCTACCGTCAGAATTCGCGGGATGGTTGTGATTTTGTGGCTGCCCCGAATAACGGGCGATCAACTCTGTGGTAAGTATTTGCATGGCTTACTTTCGCTTACTGAGGGCACAGAGATTCTTCATATCAAGCGAAATCGACACAAGGGCGATGGTTGCCACTCTCTCGCCGGCAAGCAGTTGACCGGCGCTACGCAGAAGGGCTACACTGACAATACTCAGAAGTTCTCGCGTGTAGATTGAGAAAGCAGATTGAGTTCAGAATTCAGCGTCGACACCATTCGCCGGCTTTATGCGGCGGCCCTGGAACAATTGGACGAATTAATGCGCGAGGAACACTTCCTCAACCATTGCCGCTTGTTCCCGCAAGGCAACTTCGTCGCCCTGCGCGGTGAGCGTGTCATCGGCTTGGGATCCGGCTTCCTGATCGACTTTGACTTCGAGCAGGCGCAGCACAGTTTCCAGGAGATCATCGACGGCGGCTTCTACAGCGCGCATGATCCGCAGGGCGATTGGTACTACGGCGGGGACATCAGCGTGCATCCGGGCTTTCGGCGGCGCGGCGTCGGCTCGCTGCTATACCGGGCGAGGATGGACATCGTCAAGCGCTTGAATCGACGCGGCATCGTGGCCGGCGGGCTTATCCCCGGTTACGCTGACCACAATGCGCTGCTCACGCCGCAGGCTTACGTGGACAAGGTGGTAAGCGGCGAACTCTACGACAATACCCTTAGTTTTCAGCTCAATCGGGGATTCACAGTACGCGGCTTATTAAGCGACTATATTGAAGACGATGCCTCCGACAATTGGGCCACTTTGATCGTCTGGGACAATCCGGACTATCAACCGGCTTAGCTCTCGACTGGCTCGATCCAATAGAACTCGCCCTGGCCTTCGGCGATCCAACCCAGCTTCTCTTCAATTCTTACCGGATACCACCTAAGCCCGGCGGCCCCGCACTGCGGCAGTCCTGTGACGACAAATTCATCGCCGGCCGCCACCGCCCAAACGATCTCGGTGTTATCCGTTCCGGCGCCATCGCGTATGTTAACGACTTCGTCGCCGCTGGCGGTCGCTGTCATATTGGTCGTCAGGCGTGTCGCTGGACTATTGGCACAAGCTACGTGATACAGCAGCCAGTAGTCGCCATTGGCGCCTTCCGCCGTCCAGCCAGAGATGTCGGCGTTGCTGACGGCGTACCAATTGTAGCCATCGGCGCAGACCGGTCCCTGGTCAATGGCGACAACCGTCCCGCCTTCCAGGCTGCCCAGCAGTTCCCCGCTTGTCATAGCTTCACTGCGAAGGCTGAGCGTCAAGTCGGGGCCGACTATCGCCTTCTGCCCGGCGCTGAGCAGCGGCAGCAGCCCGCAATTGAGCGACGCGGACAGCAGCACCGGCGCTCCCGCAACCGACCCGGTCGTCACCCACTCGGTTGGCGCCCAAACGACGCTGACCGGCTCGGGAATGGGAAACACGCGCCCATGTCCGACAGCGCTGGCCAAGGCGCGGTTGCCCTCGGTCATGCTGATCTGCCAATGATCGACGCTGTCGCCGCCGTGCCAGCCCATCTGCGTGCCATTGGGAGACAGCGCCGGCAGAAAGTTGTAGTTCACGCGCGGGCTCACGTAGCCCGAATTTTGCAGATTGGCGCCGGTCGTGGCGTACCAGTGGATGTCCCAGTCGCCATCAGCGTTGGCGACCGATGCCGGTATCAACTGCATCGCGCCGGTGATCGCGCGGTTTTTCAGCCGCGGCGGATCGCTCAGGCGCAGACGCGTTCCGTCGTAGGGATTGATGATCTCCCAATAGTCCTGGATTTGCAGCGCCACCAAGCTGCTGCCCAGGTGATCCACCCATACAAAGTCTCGTACCAGGTTGTCGCTGTTTTTGTTTAGTTGCAGGTCATAACTTGTTAAGGCGCCGTTGGTCGAATCATAAAAGTCGATGAGCTGCGCCTGATGGTCCATCCGCAGCATGGCGATCCCGCCCCGCCCCCAGCGCAGCGTTGGCATGTCGACGCTACTGCCTTGAGCGCCCAGGTCGACATTTGCGGCCAGCAGCGAAGTTGTGTTCGTCGCGATATCGTGCAGCTTCAGAGCCGCCGCATTGCCCCCCTGCGCGCCGGGATCCAATTCCAGCCAGGCCAGCTTCCCGCTATCAGGCGACCAGGCCGGCAGCGAGCGCAAGGTCCCAGCCGCGCCCGCGCCCGATTGATCGGCGATGAGGCTTTGGCTCTCCTTTGCGATGTACATGACCACGATGTTGGCAGGCGGGGTTCCGGCGCTTTGCGTGGCCGTGCCCGCATTGAACTGCGCGATGAATTCGGGCGATGTAGACAGATAGGCCAACTTGCTGCCGTCCGGCGCCAGAATCGGCCCGCCTGTGTAGCCCCAATCCGTGAGTTGTGTGGCCGAGCCGCCAGCCAGGTTGAATTTCCACAGATCGCCGAGCATATAAGCGTAGACAAGCTGATCAGTGGACTGCGTCGACGCCAAGCCAGTGGCCCAAGCGATGATCAAGGTTAGGAGAAGTCTGGACATGGTTAACCTTCCTCATGGCGGATTACGGTCATCTTAGCACGGGAACCAGGCTGGAGATAATCAGCGCTTGAACGGGTGAGTGTTCACAATTTAACTGAAAGTCGGAAATGATCTCAGCCACCGCCCGATGACGCGCGCCGCAAGCAAGGCGCCGCCGATATTGGCTGCCAGGTCGAGCCAGGAGGCGTGGCGGTCCAGCGTATAGGCCTGCAAGATTTCGGTCGTAACGCCAAGCGCAATTGCAATGAGGCAGGCGGCAAGCAGCGCCCGTCGCGGTTTCGCGCTGCGGCTGAGCGCCCAGTACCAGCAGGCCGTGGTCACGCCAAAGGCCAGCAGGTGCAGCGTACTGAAGGCCAGCTCGCGAGCCGGGGTATTGTCTCCGCGTGGAATGCCCAGATCAATGACTGGATCCGCTTCTCCTTGCAGCAGCAGCAGCGTCAACAAGGCGGACCAGCACAGCGCAATCACGATGCGCATTGGCTTAGCAAGGGGAAGCTCGTTCAGTCGATCCACGGCGCACGATCTCCAGTTGGCGGCACGGAATTCAGCATAGCAAAGGGGGAGATGGCGGGTCAAGCGCCGGCGCCGAGCCTAGCCCGATCGTCAGGTCGTTTCCAGCTCAATCAGGTCAAGCAAGTACTCCAGCATCGTGAGCAAGTCCATGCCATCGGCAAGGGCGCGCGCATCCAGGATGACGCGCGGGCAAATGCGGCTTTCCAACTCGTCGAAGATCTCAGCCGCCTCTTCGCGCTGTGCCGCGCTTATGCCCGCATCTTGCACCAGAAATGCCAGCGTATCCGCCGCAGTCTGTTGCATATCGCGCTCCAGGCAAGCCGCGGCAAAGACGATCATGGCCGCGTAAACTTCGCCGTGATCGTCGCTGCGGCCGCTTGCTTCGACCGCGCGCAGCGATTCAAGCGCGTCTTTGGCGGGAGCGACCCGCATCAGCTCAGCCATTGGCCGGGCGCCGCCACCACCAGCCGGCCGTCTTGCGCTCGCCCTGTTTCAGCTTCGCGTCGAGCCAGAGCGCCAGCCGCCGCCAGCGGTTGCTCAGCATCCAGCGCAAGATGCGGTTGGTCAGCTTGGAAAAGTCTCGATTATAGGGGCAGACGCGGATGCAAATGGAGCAATCCGTGCCTTGATTGGCCCAAAACTTAAAGCATTGCTTGGCGTTAATGGTCCACTTCTTGACGCCCTTGAGGTGCGAGATGCCATCGTGGGTATCGAAATTGGGTTCCTCAAACGAAATCGCCTTGACCGGGCAGGCCGTGCTGCAGCGCTGGCAGATATTGCAGGTCTCGGTGACGCCGAAGTCGATCGGCTGATCCGCCAAAAGCGGCAGGTCGGTGAAGATTTTGGCGATGCGAACCCGCGGCCCAAACTCCGGCGTGATCAACAGACCGTGCCGCCCGTATTGCCCCAGGCCGGCTTGAAGCGCCAGCGGAATCGAAAGCGCCGTGTCGTTCAAGCTGGCCACGGCGCGGTAGCCCAGATTGCGGATGTACTGTGTGATGGACAGCACGGCGATGATGTCGCGGCTGTAGCCCTGGCCGGTGGCGGCGCCGCTCAAGGCCGACGGCACCGTTTCGATGGTGGCGTGATCCATTTCGTTGACGATGACAACCACATGCGTCAAGTCTTCCGGCAAGTCCATCGCTTTTGCCGTCAGCTTCTGTCGGCTGTAATTGTGCGTATAAACCCAGCGCTCGTCGTATTCGCAGATGCCAAGGGCATCAGCGCCGAGGAAGCGGCCGGCGCGCTTCAGGTCAGTAGTGTTCTCCTCCACGCTCGCCTGGCTTTTCCGCGTCGCGCCCTCGCGGAACATGGTGTATGAATCGAGGAAACCTTCCTTGCGGTCGCCCGACAGCTCCAGCAGATCGGCGGTGAAATCGGCGATATACCAAGCGGCGTTGCGCAGGGCGTAGTCGCGATGTTGAAAGCCCTCGACCTTGCGGAATTGCGCCAAATCAGTGAAGTAGGACTCGAAAAACTTGTTGGCGCGCTCCGACCGCACCTCGTCATCCCAGACGGCGCGGTTGAACATGTCGTATTTCTGATTGAAGCGCTCGAAGTCCGCCGTGACCTCAAAGCCGGTTTCGGCATCCACCGGCTTTTTGCAGGCGCAGCTTTCGCTTTGACAAGTTGCTTCCAGGACCGGGCTAATCATACGGGACACTTGCGCCAATCGCAGTCAGTACGCCGATGATACCATAAGTTGATTGCCGCGCGGCGATGGTGGTTTCCACCGCGACTAGAATGTGAGGGCGAATCCTCCTATTGATCCAATACCGTTGTGCTGGACTCATCCCAGTACACCTTGACACGCTGCCCGGCTTGAAAGGCGGCGCTGTCGATATTGTTGACATTTTGCAGGCGCGCCACCAGCTCGATCTCGTCGCCGAGCGCCAGCGTATAACGCGTATCCGTGCCGATGTACTGGCTGCCTGCCAACACAGCGTCAAGCGCCGTCAGGCCGTCGATTTCCTGAGCGGGACGGTCGCTTGGGGCGGCGATGCCGATACGCTCCGGCCTTACAGCCACCGTGACCGCCTTGGCCGCGCTGTCCAGCGCGTGACTTAGCTGCGCCCTTATGACTGTGCCATCCGCCAGCTTGACCTGACCGAAACCGTCTCCGCCACGCTGCAGCAAGGCGCCGGGTATGAAATTGGTCTCGCCGATGAAGTCGGCAACGAAGTGCGTTTGCGGGTGCTCGTAGATTTCTTTGGGCGTCCCGACTTGCAGCATCAGGCCTTCATTCATGACGGCGATTCGGTCGGCCATGGTAATGGCTTCTTCCTGGTCGTGCGTCACATAAATGAAGGTGATGCCGACATCGCGCTGCAGCGCCTTTAACTCAAATTGCATATTCTTGCGCAGCTTGAGATCGAGCGCGCCCAGCGGCTCATCCAGCAGCAGCACCGCCGGCTGCTTGACCAAGGCGCGCGCCAATGCCACCCGCTGCTGCTGACCGCCGGAGAGATGATGCGGCATGCGTTCGCCAACCCCCGGTAGACGCACTTGCTCCAGCGCCTCCAGCGCCCGTTTGCGCGCCTCCTTCTTGTCGACCCCCTCCATCTGCAGGCCGAACATGATGTTCTGCTCGACAGTCAGATGCGGGAATAAGGCGTAATCCTGGAATACCGTGTTGACCGGCCGATGATAAGCCGGGATGCCTTCCATGGCCCGTCCGCGAATGAGGATATGGCCCGATGTCGGCTGCTCGAAACCGGCGATGAGCCGCAGGGTGGTCGTCTTGCCGCAGCCGCTGGGGCCCAGCAGCGCGAAGAATTCGCCGTCTTCGATCTCCACGCTGACGCGGTCAACCGCGCGTACCCGAGCGCCGCCGGATTCGAAAACCTTGACGATGTCCTTCAATTCAACATCGTAAGTGGACATGAGCGCTTGCTCTGATGCAGTGCATTAACAAGAGGGCGACCCACTGGGTCGCCCCTACAGATTGCGCGCAGTTGGACAGCAAAAATGGCTGTCTACTGCCCCAGGAAAATCAGCAATTCATCCCAGGCGTTATTGATTAACTCTTCAGCTTCGGCGCCAACGTCAATGATCGCGAAGAGCTTGGCCACTTGCTCCGCCGGCGGGAATATGGCCGGATCACTGAGGATCTCTTCGTCGATGAAGCCTGACTCGATCGACGCCTGGTTCGGCGAGGCGTACCAGATGTAATTGGTCAAGTCAGCCCCGACCTTGGCATCGAGAATGTAATCAATGAAGACCATCGCCAGTTCCGGATTGGGCGCGTCAACCGGGATCGAGAGGTTGTCGATCCAGACATTGCTGCCTTCGTCGGGGATGGCATAGGCGTAGTCATCGCATTCGCAATCCCAAGAGATCTGCAAAATATCGCCGTTGTATTCGACCGCGATATCGACATCGCCGCGTTCCAGCAAGACTTGTCCATCGTCGGCGGCCACCGTGACCACATTGCCGCCATTCTCAATAAGGTAATCGCGGGCGGCGTTGATCTCATCGGGGTCGGTGCTGTTGGGATCGTTGTTCAAAATCAAATGCGCGATGCCAAGCATCGTCTGCCGATCTTCGAGCCAGGCCACCGGACCATCGTGATCCCATACCTGGTCCCAGGAGTTGATGCCGTCGGGGAATACTTCGGTGCGATAGCCGACGCCGACCGTGCCCCACTGATAGGGCAGGGAGTACTCGTTCTCGGGATCGTAAGCCGCGCCCAGCAAGTCCGGAATCACGTTCGCCACGTTGGGGATCATGTCCAGGTCGAGCGGGATCAGCAGCATCTCTTCCGCCATGCGCTGCACCGTGCCGCCGCTGGGAACGATGATGTCATAGCCCGGGTTGCCCTGGCGGATGCGCGCCAGCATGGCTTCATTGCTCTCGTAGATGTCGTAATTGACCGTGACGCCGCAGGCTTCTTCGAAATTGGGCACGGTATCTTCGGCGATATAGGTCGACCAGTTGAATATGCTCAAGGTCTGCCCGTCGTAGTCTTCGGGGCAGGTCCAGGGCTCATGCTCCATGTCTTGCGCCAGAGCGCCAGGCGCCAACAGCAACAAAATGAACAAGAGTAAGCCTAGTTGCTTCATGAGATTCTCCTCCTATTAACAGATTTACAACTTCCAACTAAAGACGGGACGCGCTGCGCCCCTGCAATGCCAAGGAAATGCCGATCAAGAGCGTACTCAAGACCATCATGATTGTCGAGATGGCGTTTACCTCAGGCGTGACCGTCAGCTTGAGCAGCCCATATACAAATACGGGCAGCGTTGTCGTGCCCACGCCCGATGTGAAGAAGGTGATGACGAAGTCGTCCAGCGAGAGCGTGAATGCCAGCAGCGCGCCGGAAATCACGCCGGGCAATATCAGCGGAAAGGTCACGCGCCAGAACGCGCGCCAGGGATTGGCGCCTAAATCATTGGCCGCTTCTTCCAGCCGCGGGTTCATATTGGCCAGCCGCGCGCGCACCACAATGGCCACGTAAGAAATATTGAAGGTGACGTGCGCCGCGATGATGGTGTGAAAGCCGGGGAAGACTCGCTCTCCGCTCATAAGCGCGAACCAGTCAAAGGCGACCTTAAAAAAGATCGCCAGCGATATCGCCTGTGTGATCTCCGGGATGACCACCGGCAAAAATAGCAGGCCGTCAATCAGGCCCTTGCCCGGGAAGCGGCCGCGAGCCATAGCCAGCGCGATCATCGTGCCCAGCACGGTCGAAATCGCCGTCGCTACTGTGCCCACGAAGAGGCTGTTGCGAAAGGCGTTGAGCATGAGCTCGGTGGAAAACGCGCTCTCCGCGCCCATCATGTTGTTGAGGATATTGCCGTACCACTTCAGCGTGAAGCCGGTGAAGGAAGCCACGGACCGGCTCGAATTGAAGGAAAACAGCACCAGAACCAGGATCGGCGCCCAGAGGAAAAAGTAAGCGAAGATGGGATTCAGCCGCAGCCCGACTTGCCCCAGCCGGCGGATCCTGCGATTGCGCTGCATGGCGCCTTCATTGATCAGCATAAGCGCGCCTCAGGCGCCCCGTTCGCGCCGGTGGGCCATCACATAAATCAGCAGCGACAGCATCACCACCGCCATCATGACGATTGACAAGGCCGAGCCAAGCGGCATATTGCCCGAGCCGCCGAATTGCTTGTTGATGAGGTTGCCGATCATTAGTCCCTTGGTGCCGCCCAGCAAATCCGGCGTGACGAAGGCGCCTACGGAGGGGATGAATACCAGCGCGCAGCCCGCCAAAACCCCGGGCATCGTCAGCGGCAATACCACACGCAGAAACGCGCGCGCATCGTTGGCGCCCAGGTCCTGCGCGGCGTCGACGTAGCGGAAATTGAAGCGCTCGACCGAAGCGAAAATCGGCAAAACCAAAAAGGGCAGAAAGCCGTAAACCAGACCCACCAGCACAGCAAACTGCGTATTCAGCATGGACAGCGGCTCGTTGATCATGCCCAGGCTCAGCAACAGGCCGTTGATCGTGCCCTGTTCGCCCAGCAGGATGCGCCACGCGTAGGTGCGAATGAGGAAATTGGTCCAGAAAGGCAGGATGACCAGGAAAAGCGTAATCTGCTGCACCAGACGCCGCCGGCGTGTGCTGATGAAGAATGCCAGCGGATAACCGACAAGCAGGCATATTATGGTAGTCAGTCCGGCCAGGCCGATGGAGCGCCGCAGAATGATAAAAAACACGCCAAAAGTGCGCTCGTAATGTTGGAGCGTAAGGGGCATTATGGCGACGCCGCCGCGGCCCCGCGACATAAAACTGACCACCAGCACGATCAGAAGCGGCAAGACAAAAAAGATGAAGAGCCAGGCGATCGTGGGCATCGCCAGAAAGAAGCCGTTCTGCTGCAATCGCCGGATTCGACGGGTCACGATCTTCGCTGCCTGCGCAATAGCGACTTGCTATAGTCTGTGACACCATAGTAACGTATCGTATGGGCAAGCGCTATGTACCCGACTCGATAAGGCGCTGGAGGACTTGACGGATGCCTAAGGACGAAACAGACCGGGACGCGCTGCGGCGAGCGCTGAATTTCGACTGGCCCGAAATCCAGAAGCATCTCATCGAGGAAGCAGCGAAGAGAGACGGCCAAGAGCGAGACCCCTACGAGCCCTACTGGACCACCAACAGCGACGGAACGCGAACGCTGCACGCCAGCGCTGATGCCTGGTGGCTGAAAGACTTTGACCGCAAAGACGTCCTCATGGAGCTGCCCGGCCTGGTCATCATGAATACCAAGCCTTGGCATTGTGCCGATGTCGCCTTTGTATTTCGCGAAACCTACGGCATTCTCGAGCATGAGGACTGCGACGACTGCTTCACACAGGAAGATATTCAGGCGCATATCGAGCGTTTTCCGCAAGGGCAATTCATGGCCATGCGCATCAGCGGTCCCGGCGCCGGGCACGCCATCGCCATGGCTGTCACCATGCGTACATCGCGTCCGCCAGCCGCGCCAATTTTGCCCTGGATTGAGGCTATCGGCGATCTGCAAATCAGCGCGCACGAAGCCAATGGCGACTGGTTATACGGCGTCGAAATGGCGGTGCGCCCGATGTATCGACGTCAGGGCATCGGCAGCGCTCTTTACCAGGCGCGCTTTGATTTAGTACGCCGCCTAAATTTGCGCGGCTGGTACGCCATCGGCATGTTGATGGGATACAGCCAGCATGCCGATAAAATGGATGTCAGCGA
>JAGWBC010000039.1:9762-31743 GCA_021296115.1 Anaerolineae bacterium
ATGCAAATGAATCGCGGCTTCCGCGCCGAGCGGGTGATTACCGACTACGTGGACGAGCCGGCCGCGGGCGACGCCGGCGTGTTGATCGTCTGGGACAACCCGCAATATGAGTAGGATGGCTGAGCGATGAAGGTGCTGGTTATCGGCGCGGGCATCGCCGGCCTGTCAGCGGCCCGGCATCTGCGCGAGGCGAGCATCGCCGCGACTGTGCTGGAAGCGCGCCATCGCATCGGCGGACGCGTTTGGACGGATCGCGATTTTGCCGATATCCCGGTCGAATTCGGCGCGGAGCTGATCCACGGCCGCTCGCCCGAAGTCAATACCTGGCGCTGGGTGGAAAAGCTGGGCTTGAGCGCCTGGCATTGGAACAAGATCGACGACTCCATGATCCGCACCGAAGACGGCCAGTGGCTCACCATGGGTCAGGCGCGCGCCGCGTCGCCGGAACTGGACCTTACGCGCTCCTGGGAACTGGGCGATGCGCCCGAGCCAGAAAACGAAGAAGACCTGGGTACATATTTGCGACGCATCGGGTTCAGCGAGCAGCAAATGCGCTACGTGCAGCGCTCCTTCGCCAATGCCGAAGGCGAGAGCATGCTCTACCTCAACGCCAAGGCCCACCTTCAACTTCCCCTTGATGCTTCGGGGGGACCGAGGGGGATAGACAGTGATGGCGCCGACGACTACAGCGACTTCCGCATCCTGGAGGGCTATGATTCGTATTACAAGAAGTTGGCGGAAGGGCTGGACATTCGGCTAGGCAGTGTCGTCAAAGCCATAGACTGGTCGAGTGGGGTAGTTGTGACGACGGCCGCGGGCGCTGTTCATCGCGCGGACGCCGCTGTCGTGACCCTGCCGCTGGGTGTCTTAAATGCCGGGCGGGTCGAGTTCATTCCGCCTTTGCCGCCGACAAAGCAGGAGGCTCTGGCCGGCTTGAAGATGGGGCCGGTGATGAAAATGGTTTATCTCTTTGATGAGCACATCCTGGATCCATCCATCGGCGCTATCTACGCCAAAGGCAATCCGCCGATGTGGTGGTCGCCCTCACTCGGTCGCGAGGGCGGGCAGGTCGTTTGGACCGCCTTTTTCAGCGGCGATTACGCCCGTGAGATGCTGCCGCTCGGCGAGGAGGCGGCTTTGCGGAAAGGTCTGGATACCTTGCGCCGGGAAATCGGCCAGCCCGACCTGGAGTATGCAAAGGCGCGCTGGATCAACTGGCCCGAAGACGAATTCGCCCTCGGCGGTTACAGCGCCTGCCTGCCGGGCCACTATGACGCACGCGAAAAACTGGCGCAGCCGACTCCGCCCCT
The DNA here is from genome assembly GCA_021296115.1 of Anaerolineae bacterium. Classification (GTDB taxonomy): domain Bacteria; phylum Chloroflexota; class Anaerolineae; order Aggregatilineales; family Phototrophicaceae; genus UBA6055. Next base: position 11,073 of record JAGWBC010000039.1, read on the forward strand.
GTACTGGGCCGGCGAGGCCAGCGCCCCGCATCATCTGACCGCTATGGTGCACGGCGCCTATTTCACCGGGCAGCGCGCCGCCGGCGAAATAATCAATAGTGAGCGGGCGTCATGAAAGACCTTCACATCGCGCTGACGCAGGGACACTGGACCGGCGAGCAAGCATCGACCATGTCGCTCTATCGCGATCTGGTCGCCGAGGCGGCCGCGACCGGCGCCTCGTTGATCTGCCTGCCCGAATTCAGCCTCTTGCCATATTTCCCCGGCCGTCGCGATCCGGCCGGCTTCGCTTGGGCCGAGCCCCTGCGCGGCGGCGTCTCCGATCATTTCTTAAGCGAGCTGTCGCGTGAACACGGCGTCAGCCTCATCGGCAGCCTCTTTGAAATCGACGCGGACGGCAATTACTGGGATACCGCCACCATCCATGACGCGCAGGGCCAGCTCCGTCACTTCACGCGCAAGGTGCATATCCCCTCCGGTGATGGCTACCACGAGACCGATTATTTCGGCGGCGCCGATCAGTATCCCGTGCACGACATCGGCGCGATCAGGCTGGCGGCGCCCACCTGCTACGATCAGTGGTTTCCTGAGCTGGCGCGGATTTACGCGCTGGAAGGCGCCGAGTTCATCTACTACCCGACCGCCATCGGTTCCGAGCCGACCGCGCCGGACTTTGATTCAGCCGACGCCTGGCGCACCGTGATGCGCGGGCACGCTGTCGCCAATGGCCTGTTCATCGCCGCCTGCAATCGCGTGGGGCGGGAAAACGCAGTCGCCTTTTACGGCAGCAGCTTCATCTGCGACCCGCTCGGTAAGATCCTGGCGCAAGCGAGCCGCGATCGCGATCAGGTGATTCACGCCCGGCTGCGCGCCGATGTTCGTGAGCAGTATCTGGATCTGTTTCCGCTGCTTCGCCAACGGCGTCCGCAGCATTATGGTCGTCTGCTGGGCGGCTACGAGCAGCGGCCCTCAGCGCGTTGGCACGGCAGCCTAAGCACAGAAACGAGCGACTAAAATGTCACGCATGGAATTCTACATCGTCGATGTCTTCACCATCGGCCGCAAATATACCGGCAATCAACTGGCCGTCTATCTAGGCGACCCGCCCGCGGCGCTGATGCAGCAACTGGCCAAGGAGATCAACTTCTCGGAGACGACCTTTGTGACATCGCCGCAGCCCGAAAATGGCGGATACAACGTTCGCATCTTCATGCCCGAGGTCGAGGTCGATTTCGCCGGTCATCCGGTGCTGGGCACGGCCTTCGTCATCCAGCAAGAATACCTCAAGCAGCCGGTGGATGAACTCCGGCTGAACCTCCCTGTCGGGCAGATCCCGGTGACCTTTGCTGACGACGGCGTACTCTGGATGCGGCAGAACCCGCCCAGCTTCGGCCATCTTTTCGCGCCGTCTGATTTGGCGCGCATTCTCAACTTGTCGGATGACGACATCGACACTCGCTATCCCATTCAAGAAGTCTCGACCGGCATGGCCTTCGTTTTGGCGCCGCTGATATCGCTGGATGCCGTGCGGCGAGCGCGCGTAAATCTGGATCGCCTGCGGGCATTGCTGGGCGCGCACGACGCCATCGCGCCCGCCATTTTCTGCGCCGAGACCCTGGACGCCGAAAACGACATTCATGTCCGCGTACTAGACGATATCTACGGCGCGCCGGAAGACCCGGCAACCGGCAGCGCCAATGGCTGTATTGCCGGCTATATGCTGGAACACGGCTATTTCAAGGGCGACAAGCTTTCCATCCGCAGCGAGCAGGGCTATCAAATAGGACGACCGTCGCTGCTGCACCTTGAGGCGCATCGTGCAGATGGAGAAATTGTTATTCGCGTCGGCGGCCGCGTTGAGCTGGTCGCGCAAGGCCAGTTGGCGGCAGACGAATGATTCCAGGCACAACTTCAATCGAAAGGGACTGACACATGAATTACCGCATTCTGGGCCGCACCGGCGTCAAAGTTTCTCCGCTCTGTTTCGGCACGATGTCATTCGGTGATATCGCCGACGAAGCCGAGTCGGCGCGTATGTTCAACCGCTGCCGTGAACTGGGCGTCAATTTCTTCGACTGCGCCAATACTTACGCCGGCGGACGCTCCGAAGAGATCCTGGGCGACTTGATCGCCGATTGCCGCGACGAGATCGTGCTGACGACCAAGGTGGTGTCGCGCACTGGCGCTGACGTCAATCAGGGAGGCGCCTCCCGCCGGCATATCCAGATCGCCGTAGAAGAAAGCCTAAGGCGGCTTAAGACCGACCGCATTGATGTCTACTTCCTGCACCATTACGATGCCGATACGCCAATCGAAGAATCGCTGCGGGCGCTGGATGACCTGGCGCGGCAAGGCAAGATTCTCTACCCGGCAGTCAGCAATTGGTCGGCCTGGCAAGTGATGAAAGGGCAGGGCATCGCCCGGCAGCAGGGACTGACGCGCATCGAATGCCTGCAGCCGATGTACAACCTGGTCAAGCGGCAAGCCGAGGTGGAGATCCTGCCCATGGCGGCCAATGAGGAAATCGGCGTCATCCCCTACAGCCCGCTGGGCGGCGGCTTGCTCACAGGCAAATACGGTCCGGAAGCGAAACCCGACGCCGGCCGTCTTATCGAGAACAAAATGTATATCAAACGCTATGGCGTCGGCGATTATTATCAGACCGCCGCCGATTTCACGCTCCACGCCCGTGAGCGCGGCCTGCGCCCGGCCACGCTGGCGGTCGCCTGGGTCATGGCGCACCCGGCTATCACTGCGCCGATCATCGGCGCGCGCAACCTGGCGCAGCTCGAGGCATCGCTGGCCGCGCTGGACGTGGCGATGACGCCCGAATGGTACGCTGAGATCTCGGCGCTGTCAGCTACGCCGCCGCCGGCCCACGATCGTTTGGATGAAGTAGAGTAATGACCGGAGTTTGACCTTGGTTCTCGTGCTAGAATACGTCAACCGCAGACAAATGTGAGGAATCCCATGAATTTTTCCCAGGCGTTCAGATATCCCTTTCAGAATTTGGCCAAGGTGCTCAGCATCGTACTTGTGCTGTCCATCGCCTTTGCAGTCTTCATCGGCTTGGTGCTGAATTCTTACGACTGGTCTCCGTTATTGGAGCAGGTCAATAACTGGGATCACAGCGAAGACCTAATCCACAACGAAGACGTAATTGTCGAACACGAAGCGATGGGCGCTGCGCCCCTGATTGGCGGCTTGGGTCTGGTGGTGGTTGCCGTCATAAGCGGCTTCTGGATCTCGGGCTACAGCGTAGAAGTCATCCGCTCAATCTGGAACGATGGAGAACTCATGCCGGATATTGACTTCGGCCGCAACCTCAAAGACGGCTTCTATCTCTTCCTTTCCAGCGTCGCCTACTGGATTCTCTTTATTGTCCTGGTGGCGGCGGAGCTGGTCGTCATTCAAGCGACTGGTTCGCTGGGCGCTATCCAAGCCCTGTTGGTAATAGCTGGTATCGCTGCGACGGTCATCGCGCTCGCCGTCATGGGCTGGGCCTACTTCGTCGGTATGGCGCGCTTTGCCGTGGAAGGCGATCACCGCGCCGCTTATCAGATTCGGCGGAATATTCGCATCGCGCGTGAAAACTGGACCAAAGGCGCTAAATTGATGGTGTACATGATCCTGCTGTCGATCATCTATGGCGCTATTCGCAGCGTTGTCGATGGCGTCTTCGGCGGCGTCTTTGGAGGAGGCGTGGGCATGCTTGGCATTACGCTGTCGATTGTCACCTACTACATCTTCAATCTCATGCAGCACTTTTCAACTCAGCACATGATCGCGCAATATGCCGTCCAAGTCGGAATCGGCGACGGCTATGACCCGGATAAAGACAAAGTCGATTTCGCTTAGCAGGCGCATGCAATACGCTACGGGTGTTTCCGGCGCGTCCTAAAGACATAACCGGCCTGTGTCGGCAGCAGCTTGGAATTACTGCGGAATCGGCTGCGGCGTGGCTGACTTGCGGTCGCCGTGCCCGTCAAGGATCTGCTTGAGCGCGGCCCACTCCCGCTTCAGCACGCCTTTCAGGGTCAAGTTGAAGTAGATGCCAAACCAGAAAAACCAGCGCGTGCGTATATCCAGCGTCTCTCTTATGTTAGTCTGCTGGCCGCGGTGGTCAAAGCTGATCGTGCAAATAAAGGGAAAGCCCCAATAAGAGCCCTTTAGCTCAATCTTGCGGTTGCGCTCATAATCGGTCACATCGCTGTTGACGAAGCCGCTGCGCCCCATGATGCGGCGCGTCATCGCCACCATCGAGCCGGCGCGTATAGGATCGCCGCTGGTGATGCCGACATTCCTTACATTGCGCCAGTGCACATCATTGTTGAAGTCGCCCACATAGCGAAACACCTGGAACACCGGGCGGTTGATCAGCACCTGCGTCTCAAATCTCGGCATCTAATCCCTGCTTTCCCTTCATCGAGTCCGCTGGCCAGTCCTATCGCGTCTCAGGCAAGGCGGACGGTACGGCACATTATAGCGTAAAGAGTATGTCGCTACAAAGACGAGCCCGGGTCAATGACCGCTGCCCCTTGCCACTGTGGCATCGCTCCGCATTTAGAGAATCCCCACGCCGTACAGATACAGGAATACCCAGCTGGTTACCCAGACCAGGGCGTCAATGCGGTCCAATACCCCGCCGTGACCGGGGAAGACGTTGAAGCCCGCCACGTAGCTGTCCTTCACGCGAAAGAAGCGCTTCATGGCTGATTCGAACAGGTCGCCGCCGACCGCCAACAGCGGACCAATCGCCACCATCGGTATCAGTATCGGCTGCAGCGAATCGGTAAAAATCAGCAGCAGAAGCGCCGCGCTCCAGGCGCCCAAGATCGCGCCGATTGCGCCTTCAACGGTTTTGTTGGGCGAGATAATTGGCGCCAGCTTCTTTCTGCCGAACAGCCGCCCGATGACATAGCCAAATGTGTCAGCCCCCCAGGTGATGGCGAAGACAACGAATACCCAAATCAAGCCATCCTCTGGTTGATTGCGAATGCTGACCATAAAGGCCGCCGGAAAGGCCACATAGAGTACGCCGCAAAGCGTCGTGCCCACCTGCGCCAGCGCCCGGCCCACTTGCTTCGGGTGACGCGCGAATTCCAGGACAAAGGTGCCGACTACGCACAGCGCCAGCGCCAGCTGCCATATATCGTGCCGCTGCAGATAGAATGCGCTGACGACGGCGATACCGGTTGGGATCCCGGTCAGCGAGCTGCCCTGCGTCTGCGTGTCCTTCTCCATCACATAGAATTCGAGCATGCCGATGGCCATCACCGGCAGGATCAAGGCAAAAAATAACTCGCCGCCGGCGAATGACACCAGAATCGCTATGGGAAGCAGCACACTTGCTGTGATGAGCCGGACACGCAGCTCAGTGGATTCTGCGGAGTTGGTGACGAGACTGTCGCTCATGTCACCTGCCTCCATTGCTTTGATCGCGTCTTGCCTACCAATTTTCAGCCTTCAGGCCGATTCTGTCAAGTTGGCGCGCCGCCGCCCGCCACTTGCAGGCATTGCTCAGGTGCGTTCCAATAAGCTTGCGTTGGGTGTTCAAGCGAAAGTCAGTCCGGGTCTATAATTTGCCGCGCTGCTGTGACGGCTGTCTTATCAAGCGGGTAAGGGCATTGCGTCTGTCTAATCGCGGAAATACGAAATCAGAACGGTAATTGCCATGGCGGACGCTCTCATCGGCAAAGTGGTCAATGGCTACGAGATACTGAGCCGGGTCGGGCAGGGCGGTATGGCGACGGTATTTCTCGCGCGCCAACGGTCGATGAACCGCAACGTTGCGCTGAAGTTTCTGCCTTACGCCTTCATGAATGACGAGGCCTACCTGCAGCGCTTTGAACGCGAGGTGAGGATCGTCGCTCAACTCGAGCATCGCAATATCGTGCCGGTTTACGATTTTGGCGAATTCGAGGACCAGCCCTATATCGCCATGCGCTATATGCCCGCGGGCTCTGTTGAGGAATTGCTGGCGGCCGGCCGGATTCCGCTGTCCCGCGTGCTCAGTATTGTCGAGCAGGTCGCTTCCGCGCTGGACTATGCCCACCAGAACGGCATTCTGCATCGCGATCTCAAGCCGAGCAACATCCTGCTCGATGACGGCGGCGGCGTCTTCATCACCGACTTTGGCATCGCGCGCATCCTGGGTGAAGGCGGCAGCAATATCACCACCCAGGGCGTGGTTGGCACGCCCAGCTATATGTCGCCCGAGCAAGCCCGTGGCGAGCCCCTCGACGGCCGCAGTGATGTCTATTCGCTGGGCGTCATGCTATTTGAGCTAATCACGGGAAGCCGACCCTTCGACAGCGACACGCCCTACAGCATCGCCGTAATGCATGTGACCATGCCGCCGCCGTCCCCGCGCGATGTCGAGCCTGGCGTGACAAGCGCCGTCGAGGCAGTCATCTTGCGCGCGCTGCACAAGCAGCCGGATAAACGATACGCCACTGCCGGCGAGTTGGCGCAGGCGCTAAGGAGGGCAGCCGATCCGGCGGCGGCCGCGGCCGACAATCCCGCCGCTCCAAAACGGTCAACTCAGCCAGCTCCGAGCGGCGCCCCAAACGATTTGGCGAGCGCGGACGCAGACACCTCGCAGATTCCCAAACTGCGCTTTACGCGTCGGCTCTTGCCGGTTCGTCGCGGGCGAAAGCTGTGGGTTGGCGCGGCGGCGGGCGGCGCCATCGGCTGCCTGCTGCTTTCCGTGCTGCTAATCACCGCCGTCTCGCTATTGGGCATCGTTTCCGACGATAGCGGCGACCTTGACCCAGCCACGCAGAGCGCCCTCGCCGCCGACGACCCGACGGCTACGGCAACTGCCACAACTCTGTCGCCCACTGCGATAGCGACTCAAGCGAGCGCCGATACCAGCCTGAAAGCGACGCTCGCTGCGCTAGGGGCTGCGGCTGACGCCACCTTTACCGCAGAGGCGGAGCTGCGCCGAGAGAGGCCGACAGCGACCAGTTCGGGCATCCAGCCGGTCGGCGTCCGAGAGCGGCCGACTCTGCAATCGGCCTTGCAGCCCGCCAGCGGAGAACTGCTTTATTTCGCCCGACGAGAATCCGATGAGGGCAGCCAGCCATTTTTCGAGATCGTGACCTTGGATCTGTCAACTTGGGAAGAGCGGCGCTTCGACGCCGGCGCCAGCAGCACCTACCCGCAGCCGTCGCCGGACGGACGCTGGATCGTCTTCCAGTCGGATCGCGATGGCGACTTCGAGATTTACCTGGCCAATCGGCATGGCGGGCAATTGCGGCAGTTGACGCAGAACTCGGTCTGGGATCGCTTGCCAGCCTGGTCGCCCGATGGGCAGTGGATCGTCTACTCGACGGATTCGCGCGGAGACCAGACTTTTGACCTCTACCGTATGCGTCCCACTGGCGAGGAGCAACAGCCGCTCTTCAGCGACGGCTGGCGCAACAGCCACGCGCGCTATAGCCCGGGCGGGAATGCCGTCGTCTTCACGGCCGGCCAGCAAGTCCGCGACGCCAGCACTTGGGAGCTCCGGCTGCTGGATCTGGGGAGCCGCGACTCGACTCTGCTCACGGCCAACGACATTCGCGACGCCTCGCCGGTATTCAGCCCGGACAGGGGGCGAATCTTGTACGTGACAACCATCGGCGGCGCGCGCGCCTTGGCGAGCATGAATCTTCAGGGCGCGGATCGTGATGTCCTCTATGCTGGGCCAGGCAGCGTCTGGGCCGCCAGCTATAGTCTCGACGGACGATACCTGGTCGTCACCGCCACCCTCAATGGCGAGGATCAGCTCTTTCTCATGGACGCGGCCGGCGGCAACGCGCAGCAAATTACGACCACCGGCGGCGCTTACGCCTCCTGGATTCCGCCGATAGCCGGATAGTTGACGCTTCCTTACATTTTCTTGATTGGCTGCCAGCATTCCGCCTGCATTGTCTGGCGAATGGCGATATAATGATAACGTTGGCCCGCGAATACACGCGTTTTGAACGCCGGTTGACAATTCACATATTCGATTCGAATTGCCCGCAGCGCGCGCTCGATAATGGTCTGCGTATCCAGCGCTGCTGATTGGCGCGCGACAAGATGGGACGTGACAGATGATTGAAGATATTCTTGAAGAAGCGGAAGGCAAAATGAAATCGACCTTGTCGGTCTTTCGCGATGAGCTGAGCAGAATGCGCAGCGGGCGGGCCAGCACGGCCCTGGTCGACCGCATGACAGTCGAGTATTACGGCCAGGATACCGAGTTGCGGCAATTGGCCAGCATCTCGACGCCCGAGGCGATGCAAATCCTCATCCGCCCCTATGACAAGGGGGCGGTTCGCAATATCGAGCGGGCGATTCAGATGTCGGATATCGGCGTCAATCCCAATGTCGACGGCGAGAATATCCGGCTGAATATGCCGGCGCTGACCCGCGAGAGGCGGCTTGAGTTGGTCAAATTCCTCAACCGGCGCATGGAAGAAAATCGCGTCGCCATCCGCAATATCCGACGCTCTGCCAACAGCGATTTGCAGGAATTCGAAAGGGAGAAACTGATATCCGAAGATGACCGCAAACGCGGCGTATCGGAAGTGCAGAAGTTGACCGACAAGTACGTCGGCCAGATTGGCGATTTGGGCGAAAGCAAAGAAAAAGACATTTTGGAGTTATAGCGCCTGCCTGAGGAGCTTGAGGCGCGACTGTGTAAAAGATTATCGTCATTCCAAAGGAAAGTCACAGCGGAAATCAATCATGGCGCTCATGGCAAAAACGAATGGACGGAAGCAGGTAGACCTGCCGCCGCTGGAAAAAGTGCCGACTCACGTCGCCATTATCATGGACGGCAACGGGCGATGGGCGCGCCAACGTGGCTTGCCTCGCTCCGAGGGGCACCGCCAAGGCACTGAGAATCTGCGGCGCATCATCCGGGCCGCGGTCGAATTCGGCGTATCGATCATGACTATCTACGCATTCTCGACCGAGAACTGGTCGCGGCCGCGGCGAGAAGTCATGCTTTTGATGCGCATCCTGGAGATGGTCATCGACCGCGAATTAAAGGAACTGCATCGCGAGGGCGTGCAAATCCGCCATATCGGCGAGTTAAACGGCATCGAGAGCCGGTTGGCGCGCAAGGTAGTGGAAGCCTGCGACTTTACGCGTGACAATCAGCGCCTGATACTAAATGTCGCCTTTAACTACGGCGGCCGCGACGAGATCGTGCATGCGGTGCAAAATATCGTGCGCGATGGCATTCCCGCTGACGCCATCAACGAAGACACCATCAGCGATTATATCTACACCAGCGATCTGCCCGACCCGGATCTGATCATTCGCACCAGCGGCGAATTTCGACTGAGCAACTTCCTGATATGGCAGGGCGCCTACAGCGAGATCTATACCACCGAGACCTATTGGCCAGCCTTCGACCGCCGCGAATTCTACCGCGCGCTGGAAGAATACGGCCGTCGCCGCCGGCGCTTTGGCAAAACCGACGACCAGATTGATGCGGAGTTCCGTCGCCGCGATCCAGTGAAAGCAAAGCCATTTTGATGCGAACCAAACGCCTCGGTCGTACCGGCCTGCAATTGCCCATCGTCGGCATCGGCACCGCCTTTGTCGGCATACCGACCCAGAACCAGACCGTCAGCGAATACGAAGGCGCGCCCAGCCCAATCGATCGCGAACTCGGCGTCGAGACACTGGTTTCGGCGATTGACGCGGGCTGTGCGTTCTTTGATACAGCCGCGCTTTACGGTCGCAGCTTCAGCGAAGCCATGATCGGCGAAGCGCTGCGCCAGCGGCCGGACGCCAAAGGCAAAATCACCATCTCCACCAAAGCCGGGCGCAGCCACGAGGGCTACAACTTCAGCTTTGACGGCATCGTGCGCAGCGTGCATGGCAGCCTGGAACGCCTGGGCCTCGACCGCGTCGATATCGTCTACATTCATGATGCCATGGGGCAGCCGATGGAGCGCGTGCTGGCGGATGACGGCGCGCTGGGCGCATTGCGGCATCTGCAGCAGCAGGGGCTCTTTTCGTATATCGGCACGGCGTCCAACGATCCTCCGACCAACCTGGGTTATATCAAGACCGGCGAGTTCGACGCCGCGGTCATCGCCGATTCCTGGAGCTTGATCAATCGCATCGCCGAGATCGAAATCTTCGCCGAGGCCGCCAAACATGATGTCGGCTTGGTGGCGGCGACACCGCTCGAACGCGGCTTGCTTGTGACCGGGCCCCGCGACGATGCCAAATACCTCAATCGTGTCTTCAGCCAGGATTGCCTCGATCACGTGCGCAAGATCCAGGGTCTTTGCGCCGACTACGACCTGCCCATGCTGGCCGTTGCGCTGCAGTGGAGCGCGCGGCATCCTCAAGTCGCGTCGACGATTCCGGGAGCGCGTGTGCCGCAGGAAGCGCAATCCAGCATGGCGGCTGCGCAGTTGGACATCCCCGAAGCGTTCTGGGCCGATCTGGCGCCGCTGGTGCAGCACTTCGACACGGCGATCAGCGTCTAGCTCGATTCGTCTGACGCCAGCGCCGCGCTTTCCAGCTCTCCCGCCCGGCGGATATCCGCCCAGCCCATGCCTTGCCGAATCAAGAGCGCGAATCCGATAATTGTAGGCGCCAGCCAGATTACCAGGTGCGTGACGACGGCGTAAGCGGTGGCTGCAGCGACCGGCTGGCTCAAGGCGCTGAGTATCGTGATAATCACAAACTCGTTGACGCCGACCTGACCCGGTGATGCCGGAATCAAACCCGCCAGATTGACGGCGCCGACCAGAAGCAGAGCCACGGCGTAACTTAGCTCCAGGCCGAAAGCCTGCATGACCAGCCAGTATGTTCCCGCCTCAATGCCCCAGGTGACGAAGGAACTGACGATGGCGCCCATCAGGAAGGCCGGGCTGCGCAAACCCTCCAGCCCGGCGATTATGTCTTCGCTGATGCGGCTGACTGCATTGCCGAGGGTCTGCGGCAATACGCGTACAACGAGCCGAATCAGGGCGCGCAGCAGATGCGGCTTGGCGGCCAGGAAGAAGGCGACCAGCAGAGCGAAAACAAAGAGCGGCGCGGTCACGGAAGTAATCGTCGCTACGGTTTCGGATTGGACATCGATAAATAACAGGCTGAGAAATATGAAGCATAGCATAACGCTGCCGTCAAACAGCCGTTCCAGCACGACCACCGTTGTCGAAGGCGCCAGCGGGACTTGGTGGTTGCGCCGCAGCAGGAATATGCGCAAGGCGTCGCCCGCGCGCAGCGGATAGACGTTGTTGCCCATATAACCGATGAACACCAGCTGGCTCAGCGCCGTCAGCGGGACCAGCTTGATGGCGCGCAGCAAATATTGCCAGCGCAAGGCGATGATGATCACGGCCAGGATGTAGGTCAGCGTCGCCGCTGCCAGAATCGGCAGGTCAATGTCGCTGAGACTGTTCCAGAAGTGCTCGGGCTGCAAGCCGCGAAAGGCCAGGAAAAGCAAGCCGGCGCTGATGACCATGCCGGCGAGAAAACCGAGCCGTCGCTTGTCCAATGGTTTCAAACCCTAATCGATGAGCGTGATGGCGTGAATCGCCGCAAGCATACACCAAGTTTAGCAAAAGCCAATATGTGGCGATGGCGCGAACGACGTATATTGTGACCAATTAAGACGAGCTAATTCAGAGGGCGAGCAGGGCGTCAAACGACCCCAGCTCCAGCGCGACTTTGGGTTCGACATATTCCAGACCAAAGGTATCGGCCACGGCGGGATACGTACATCGCCCGGCATAGGTGTTGAGCCCCTTGAGCAGCGCCGGGTTGCTGGCGAGCGCCCGCGACGGACCCATGTCTGCGATCTGCAGGGCATAGGGCAGGGTGGCATTGGCCAGGGCCAGACTGGATGTGCGCGGCACCGCGCCCGGCATATTGGCCACGCCGTAATGCAGCACGCCGTCAATGACGAAGGTCGGATCGCTGTGCGTTGTGGGCCGGGTGGTCTCCACGCAGCCGCCCTGGTCAACGGCGACATCGACGATGATGCTGCCCGGGGGCATAGTCGGCAGCATGTCGCGCGTCACCAGCATCGGCGCGCGGGCGCCCGCGATCAAGACTGAGCCTATCAAGGCGTCGGCGGTCTGAATCGCGCGGCCGATATTGACCCAATTGGAATACAGCGTGGTTAGATTGCCGTGCAGCGCGTCATCCAGGTAGCGCAGCCGATCCAGATTAATGTCGAGCAGCGTAACGCGCGCGCCCATTCCCAGCGCGATCTTGGCCGCGTTGGTACCGACCGTTCCAGCGCCCAGAATGACGACATGCGCCGCGGCAACGCCAGGCACGCCGCCCATCAAGACGCCGCGACCGCCCTTGTGCCGCTCCAAGTAATGCGATACGACTTGCGCGGCCATGCGCCCGGCCACTTCGCTCATAGGCTCAAGCAATGGCAGGCGCCCGGCGCTGTCCTCGACCGTTTCATAGGCGATGCCGGTCACGCCGGCTGCCAGAAGAGCCTCGGTAAGCTGCGCTTCCGCCGCCAGATGCAGGTAAGTAAAGAGCACCATTTCGGTGTGGAGATAGCCGTATTCACTGCCTTGCGGCTCCTTGACCTTGATGACCATTTCCGCCCGTGACCAGACCTCGGCAGCCGATTCCAGCATTTCCGCGCCCGATTCGTGATACTCCCGGTCGGGGAATCCGCTGCCTTCGCCAGCGCCGCATTGCACCACTACCGGATGCCCGCGCCTGGCGAACTCTCGTACACCGGACGGCGGCAGCGCGACCCGGTGCTCGTCCACTTTGGTTTCCGTTGGGATGCCGATGATCATCACTGTTCTCCCGCCTAATCCCTTCAGCTTCATTGTACACCATGTAGGAAATCTGTCTAGCAATTTCATACAGATTGCACAGGTCTTGTCTTGTCGGGCGAGCCAAGGCGCGCCCCAACGGGATTAGTCGGTTATGGCAGGGGGGATTGGGGGGCTCCAAAGTATTTAGCGGGCGCGAAATAACGGGCGGTTTGCGGCATGTCGGAGCTGCGCGGTCTGCGCGACCGGCTGACACGCCGCCGCCAGCGCTAGGGAAGGGGGATAGCTCGCTCGGCGCTGTTGGTGCGGCTTCGCTCAAATGACGAAATGCTCGTATTCGTTATCGGCCGGGATGCCCCAAACCGACCAGAAATCACCGCTGGTAGGGCTCATGATGGCGGCCCCGCAGCTTTCAACGTGCATCGGCGGCGTTGGGCGCGTACAAATGGCCACATCGTCGCGCGTCAGCGCCATCAGATCGTCGACGGTGACCGCGTCATTCGCCAGCAGCTCGCGGGCGCGGCGAAGGCGATTCTCAGAACTCATTCGTGACTCCGGCGGCCGCTCGCGCGCGACATCCAGATTCTGCTGAATCAGGCAGTGATTGGTATGTGTGATCGTCTCGCCGGCCAAGTCTTGCACGTGGCGCGATGTCGACATGGCTTCGACTTCGGAGCCCCGTCCCTGCTTGTCCATCAGCATGTAATTGTGCGCGCCGGCCAGCTTGGCGCCGGTCAGGCAATCGAGCGCGGAATCAATGTCCGTCTGCTGCAAGATCTTGCGCACGACAAAGGGCCAGGTGACGCCGATTTGGCCGTCGCTGGACATGAGATTGTTGATGCCGACGCAGATGCCCTCGCTGTTCATGCCGATCATGCCCACGCAGCCGGTTATGGTGAAGGTCAGAAACTCAGGCCCATCGTCCGGCTGGCCATGTATCAAAATAACGTAGGGCGTGGCCGAGGCGTGCATATCCCAGGTCTGACCCAGGAAGGCTTGCCCGCTGGCGCTGCGACCGGGCGGCACCATAAAAGCCGTGCAATTGTCGGCGACCAGAGGCGGCGCGACCGCCGGAACAGTGATGTCGCCCAAGTTGTAGACTACATCGATGAAATCGGTGAAGCCATTGTTGATGACCAGCTCGGCCAGGCTCAGTCCAGTGGCGTCCGCCATGCCCTGCAGTTCAAGCATCAGATCGGGCGCGTAGGCCTGGTGCTCTGCCACGCAAGCTTCGGCCAGGGCGATGACTGCAGCGCGCGACAGATTGTGTCCGGTCCAATCGGCGCCCTGGCTGAGGCGGACTCGCTCCTCGGTGAACATGTGAATTTCATCGCGGAAACGTTCACCATGGGCGTAGCCCATTTCGTAGGGCGTACCCGAGAGCTTGACGACACGTATTCTGCCCATAGTTCATACTCCGAGACTCGATCTGCTTTCTATTATAAGGCTAGTCCGGTAAAGCGTCGACGGCGGCGGGCCATCGACATTGGCGTGGTTTCGACGCGTTTGCCACCGAGGACACCGAGTTAAACCGAGGACACAGAGAACAGGAATCATGCATAATCAAAGACAGATTCGGCACAACAGACGCTCATCCATTTCTCGGCCAACCGCCTTGTTTCCCCAAAATTCCCCTCTGTGCCCTCAAAATTACTCTGTGTACTCGGTGGCAAAAGTGTCGAAAATCCTTATAAGCGCGCGTCCGCCCGACATTCTGCGCCGGCCTCAGCCTGAAAGTCATTTGAGTAGCGGACAAGCTTTATTGCGCTACATCTTATCCATTTCGGCGCGGACCGTATCGAGCAGATTATCCGCGCGAATCTGCGCCAGCGTGTAACAAGGCCCGCCCAGCTGGTCAGCCAGGCGCTGCGCCAAGCCTTGATCGAAGGCGACATGCTCCATATTTATCGTGACCGTGCGGATATCGGCTTCGTGAATTCTGCGGGCGATGGAATGCGCCTCGTCTTGCGGCGAAATCGAATCGCTGATGGATACGTTGCCAGCGCCGTCAGTCAGCAGAATCATCATCGGCATCACATCGGGGTTCAAGTTCTTCTCGCGCATGACCGACTCATAGGTCATCAGGAGGCCGGCTGAAAGTGGCGTTTTGCCGCCTACGGGAATATCCGACATGGCTTGCTTGGCCAAGACCACCGAATTGGTCGGCGGCAATACCAGCGAGGCGCGGTCTTTCTGGAAGACCACCAATCCCACGCGGTCGCGCCGCTGATAAGCGTCCGTCAGCAGCGACATGATGGCGCCTTTGGTGGCCTGCATGCGCTCCGAGACCGCCATGCTCCAGGAAGCGTCGACCGTGAACATGATCAAATTGCTGGCTTTGCGCACGCGGACTTTCTCTTGCAAGTCAGTCTTGCGCAGGGCGTAGGCCATGCCCGTTTCCTGCTTCTGCTCGCCGCGTTCCACCTGGAATGGCGCCGCGGCGCGCAAGGTGGCGTCGAAGGCGATATCGCGCGGCTTCTCGCCGGCTTGTTTGGCGCGGACATAGCGCCCGCGTTTGCGATCGGTTCTTGTGGTCGAGCGGCGGCCGGATTGACGCCGCGTCATGCGGTCAAGCTGGGTATTGAGCTTGCGCGTCTCGAATTCGGCTTTGGACTCGATCTGCTGCCCGCCTTCCCACCAGCGGGCGTCCGATGTGGGGAAGACGTCTTGCGGGGCGGCTTCGGTCTGGCCCAGCTCTTGCTCTTGCGGCTCGCCTTCGCCGCTTACAGACTCACTTTTTTTTTAGTCTGCGCCGCCTGCTCGTCGCTGTTCTCGCTGAATTCGCCTTCTTCTTCGCCCTCGCCGATTTCCTGGCGTTTCTCGTCAACGGCTGATTCCACGGCGTTGAGATCGGCCTGGGCGTCGCTGAAGGGCCCGCGCTTCAGACGGTGCGGAATCGTCAGCCGGATGGCGATGGTGATGTCGCGGTCCTTGATGGCGGTCCGGCCTTCAAAGGCGGCATGGGCGCGCGCCGCTTTGAGTATCACCAGATCGGCGCGATGGCCGTCGATGCGCAGGTCGCTGGTGATGCTGGCGATGACGCGTAGATCCTGCGTCTTATGCGTGACCTGGTCGATGATTTCGCGGGCGGCGGCGATGCGTTGAGACAGCTTCTCGTCCACCGGCTGCCACTCAGCTTTGAAGTCCAGCGGATCATTCTCGTAAGCAATATGCCGCTCAAGAATCTCGATGCGATCGGCAGCGTCCTTGATGCCGGTGACATCCACCGAGAGCGCGAAACGATCCAAAAGCTGCGGGCGCAAATCGCCTTCTTCCGGGTTCATCGTGCCCACCAAAATAAAGCGCGCCGGATGGCTGAAACTGATGCCTTCGCGCTCGACGATATTGACGCCCATAGCGGCGCTGTCCAGCAGCAGGTCGACAATATGATCATCCAGCAGGTTGATCTCGTCCACGTAGAGAATGCCGCGGTTGGCATTGGCCAGGACGCCCGTGTCAAAATGGCGCTCGCCAAATTGGATGGCCTTCTCGATATCCAAGGTGCCGACCACGCGGTCTTCGGTCGCGCTGACCGGCAAATCTATGAAGCTGATGCGTCGCTGCGTCGTCGGGATTTCGCTGCAGTCTGCGTATTTCTGCCGCGCAAAATCCGACCAGGATTCTGGCCGCGCCGGGTCATCGCTAAAGGGCGAGTCGGCGATGACGCTGATCTCCGGCAAGAGCGCCGCCAACGCGCGCGCAGCGGTCGACTTGCCGGTGCCGCGCTCGCCGCGGATCAACACGCCGCCGATGCGCATATCGATGGCATTGAGTATCAGCGCGAGCTTCATCATGTCTTGCGCGACTATAGCGGTGAAGGGATAAACGGGCGGTCTGTTGCTCATGAAGTTTCCGATTTCCTGCCAACTGAATCCACTGAATTCTCGATTATACGTGAGCGGATTTGGGCTGACAATTGCCAGCTTGAGCGGTTTTGCCGTTGCGATATTGTCGGGTTATCGGGCCGCGAAATGAGCGCTCAGACTGCTTGCAGAATCAAGTCCCGCGCAGCCTGGATGATCGGCTGGAATTGCCGATGCGCCTGGTACACCAAGCTCAGCTCGCAGCGAAGCGGCTCGGTCGCGAGGTTGACGATTGCCGGATGATTCGCTTCATGTCGATCCAGCAGCGATATGCCCATGCCGCCGATGACCAGCTGACGGCGCGTGCGGTTGTCATCGACGCGCATCAATATCGGCGGGTCAATCTTCTGCGCCGCGTAAAAGCAGCGGCTCAGCATTTGAAAGGGGCAGTCTTCACCGGTCTGGATCCAGGGTCGCCGGCTGATGATTTCCAGTGTATCAGCGCCAGCGGAGAGCCAACTGGCCGGCAAAGCAATCGTCAGCTCAGCCTGCCCGAGATGGTGGGCGCAGATATCGCTGGCGTCAATCTCTCCATAGACGATGCCCAGATCGGCTTCCTGATGGCGGATCTGCTCGACGATGCGGGCGGACTCGCCGCGCGACAGTCGCAACTGTATGTCCGGATGCGCTTGGCCTAGCCGCGCGACAATTTGGGCGAGCCCGAAGGAATCTTCGTCTACGCTGCAGGCCAAACTCAGCCGCCCGGCGATGCGCGCTCTTCGTGAAGCCGCTTCGTTGACGAAGTCGCTCGCGGCTTGAAGCGTTTGTCGGGCATAGGGCTCCAGGCAACGTCCCGTGCCGGTCAGCATGACGCCGGTGTGTGAGCGCTCAAACAGCACGATCCCGAATTCTCTTTCGAGCGCTGTTAGGTGCGCGCTAACGGTGGAGGGCGCCAAAGCCAGCTGGCGCGCTGCCGCCGTAACACTTCCATGCTCAATGACCGCGACTAAGGTGCGTAATTGATGCAATTTCATCCTGGGCTTTCGGCTTTCCCGAAGGGTACTTGTGGATTATCGCCGCTACCCCATGTTGCCTTGCCGCGTATGATAGAGCGAACTTGCGAGTTTTTCGAGAGTGGGGAAAAGGACAATGATTGCGACTCGTGTGGCGGCGACGCCGCCTCTGACCGAAAAACCGGCGCGGGATTTCTTCGCGGACAAGCTGCGTTATGAAACCGACCCGGCTGATGTTTGCGCCGACCTGCAAGACGGCCTGCGCAGCTTTGTGCTTCTGGACGTGCGCTCGGCGGCCGATTACGCTGGCAAGCACGCCCAAGGCGCCGAGAGCTTGCCTTACCGCGACATCAACCGAAAGCGAATGGCCGCCTATCCCGAAGACGCGCTCTTCGTGGTCTATTGTTGGGGACCCGGCTGCAACGGCTCGACCAAAGCCGCGCTGCGCTTGGCTGAGCTGGGTTACGCGGTCAAGGAAATGATCGGCGGCATCGAGTATTGGGAGCGCGAAGGCTATCCGCTGGTCATAGGTCGCGCTTAAGGTTGGGCGCTGGGCTAGCTTTCGGCGACGGCGAGTCGGTCGCGGTCGGCAGTTGCGGCAGATCCTCAACAACCGCCAGCGCGTTTACGGCGAAACCGCGGCACTCAAAGCTGCTGCGGATTCCCCAGCCGGCGCGACCGCTGGCCAGCTCAACCTGTAGCCAACTCCCGTCGTCAACTGTCCCTCGCGCCAGAACGGGCACATTTTCGACCGCCAGCCGAACTTGTCGAAAGCCCTTGTCCGGCCCGGCGTAAAGCAGCGTATCATGCAGCGGAACGCATTCGGGCTCTTTCACGGCGATGGTGATGCTTCGTTCGACGACTGTTCCAATCTCGTCCTCGGCAGCCAGCTTTATCACAAGGTCCTCGTCCGGCGCGCCACGCAGCTCGATTTCGCCGCGCGCTGCCGTAGCGGCGGATTCGCGTACCGTCTCGAAACCGAGCGGGCGCGTGATGTCCAGCGCGACGGCGCCCGTGACTTCCCAGCGAAGGATCAGCGACTCAGTGACCCGCCGCAGCGTTGCTGTCTTGTTCGCTTCAAAACTGGAGACGATGACCGGCTCGTAAATGTCGAGTCGGCGCGTCGATATGACCTTGGTCTCGTCTCGTAAGGCGATTAGCGCGATATCGATGGGGTCGACGAAGTCCTCAGTTGACAGCGTGAAGCGCGCCCTGTCGCCGGGCAATGCGGCCACCTGGGCGCGATCCACCTCAATGACAAAGCGCTGCGCATTGGCCACATCCCATTCGAGCTGGACTGGCGTCCCCTGTGCCACTTGCGCATGAGAAAGCTCAAAGCTCATAATCTCGGGAATAAGACGGCGGCCGCGCCCAGCAGAATGGCGATAACCGCGACCGCAACCATGGCAGCGCTACGATAGCTCCAGAGCGGCAGTATACGTAGGCGGGCCGGCGCCGCCACGGTAAAGGCGCTTGGATCCTGCGCCCGGGCGATGAGCGCAAAGGGAATCTCGACTGGCTTGCCGATCAGCGCGCGTCGCCGCGCCCGTACCACAGCGCTGACCCGGCGGCGGCCGCCCGCTGGCAGCTCAACCTGGTCTTGCGCTAGCTCCGCAGCAAGCCGCGCCTGCGGATCGCGAATGGCTAAAGCAAGCTGTAGCGGTTTGTTGCCCTGGTTCAGCAGATAGAGCCGAAACGGCTGGCCGTCTTCGCACAGGCCGGGCACGAGTTCCAGGCTCAGCCCGCCGTAGCCGCCCAGCTTGATTGTCGCCACCAGCTGCACGACTTGGTCGACATCGCCCTGGCGCGTGACAGTGACCACCAGCGGATAGTCGCCGGGCGCCATATCGCTGCGCCGCGCCGGCTTGATTTGGAATTGAAGCTGGGTCGCCTCATTCGCCGGCAGCCGAAACGCCAAACTGACCGGCTTGACCCAGTCATCGGGCAATCCCGACGTCTCGACGCGGAACTCCGCCTCGCCCCGGCTGCGATTCGTCACCTCCATCGATACGGTGACGCTTGACGCCGGGAACACGCTGTAGTCGCCGCGCTCCAGGCTGGCGCGGAAGTCAACCCCGCTGGGCTGGGTTTGCTCGCCCAGCGCCGGCATGGCAACCGTGGGGCTGTCGCTGCGCTGATAATACCTGAGCCGCAACGCGCCTGCGCGAATGTCCTCGACAGCGCGCAGCCTCCGCGGCACGTTCGCTTGCAGGCGCTGGCCGGAAACGAATGTGCCCGATGCCGAGCCGAGGTCGGTTATGCTCACCGCATCGGAACTGACATCGATACGGAAATGAACCGCCGAAACCGCGTCGCCCTCAAGCTGGATTGAATTCATCGCCGCGCTGCCGACGGTCAAGTAGTCGCCAGCCAGTTGGTGGCTTTCTGTATGACCATCGGGATACAGGACGTCCAATCGTCCGAAAACTGCCATTGTCCGGCTAACTCGCGTATAAGTAATGAGCTAAATGTATAGCGTATTCTAACAAGGCGGAAGTCAGCAGGGTAGCTCGGCGGGCGCAGCGTGGGACAAGCGTCGCCTTGATGAGACTGACGCGCTGGTGTACCGTTTCCCATGTCCCGCTGGACAAGGTTGCTGAATGAAGCGAAAAACTATCGTCTGTGTAACGCCCAACGCGGCTCTGGATCGCACCTTGCTTGTGCCCGATTTCGCCATCGGCCATATTTCGCGCATTCCCAAGGCCATCGCCGTGCCCGGCGGCAAGGGGCTTAACGTCCTGCGCGCCGTGCGCATCCTGGGCGGGGGGGCGCTGGCGATGGGGCTGCTGGGCGGCTACACCGGCGAGACTGTCGCGGCTATGGTGGAAGCCGACGGCTATCCGGCGCAATGGACCTTCTTTGCCGGCGAGACGCGCGCGTGCACCATCATCGCGGCGGGCGGAACATCCACCGTCATCAATGAATCGGGACAGATTGCGCCGGCAGATTGGAAGGCGCTGGCGGATGACATCCGTCGCGTAGCCGCGCGCGACGATGTTTACGCCGTCTGTCTCTGCGGCAGCCTGCCCGATGGCGCCCCGCCCGACGCCCCGGCAAATCTGGTTGCCAGCATCAAAGGCACGGGCGTTCAACTCTGGGTGGA
>JAGWBC010000275.1:0-2737 GCA_021296115.1 Anaerolineae bacterium
ACCGAGGACACCGAGTTGAAATGAGGGCACAGAGGTTCAAGTGTTGTTTCGATGCTCCCGCAACTTATGCTGCTAACCCTGTACTAGAAGCTGTAGCTGCCATACAACGGCCAAACAGCTTTCCTCGGTGTCCTCTCTTTAACTCGGTGAAGACGGTCTGTGTCTACGCGACCCTCGGTGGCTAATTTCCACATTACTAGCTCAGTATTTTTACGAACTGCCCTTGGTGCCGCCGGCGTAGATATTCAGCAGATACTCCTGCGCGAAAATGAAGAAAATGAAAATAGGAATCAGCTGGAAGAGGCCGACAGCCGCCACCTGATTCCAATCCACCGGCGCCGTTTCGTCGATCAACTCGTTGAGGAAGACCGGCAGATTGCTCACGCCCGAGCCGATGGAATAGGTCTTTGGGATAATATAGGCGTTCCAGCCGCCGATGAAAGCGAAGATGCCCAGCGCCAGCAAGCCCGGGCGGATCTGCGGCAGCAGAATCTCCCAATACGTGCGGAAGCGCGATGCGCCGTCGATCAAGGCCGAGCGCTCCATATCCCAGGGAATGTTGTCGAAAAAGCCCTTCATCAGCCAGACGCCCAGCGGCAACTGAAAAGCGACCATCACCATGGCGATGCCGCCGGCCGTATTGAAGCCGATCAAATCGCCGATAATGGGAAGGTCGCCCATGCGCAGCAGCACGATAAAAATAGGAATCAACAGCGTGATGGCCGGGAAGCCGTGCAAAATCAGCGTGAAGGACAAGAAGAAGCGCCGGCCGGGGAAGTTCATGCGCGACAAGGCATAACCCGCCATGGACGAGACCAGCAGCACCACAATGGTCATGATCACCGCAATGGCCAGCGACGTCAGCAATATGGGCCAGATATTAAATTCCAGGCCGGCGATATTGCCAACGAAGATCGACTCCCAATTCTCCAGCGTGAAGCCGCCGAAATTGTCATTGCCATCCAGCGGAATCAGCCCTTCGGTGCGGAAAGAAAAGGTGGCCACGATGACCCAGAAATAACCCACCAGCAACGGCGTCATCAAGCCCACCAGCGCGATATAAGGCGCCCAGTTGCCCGGCAAAAACAGAATCACAGCCGTGAAGACCAGCGCGAAAACAAAACTCGGCAGCAAGGCGCCCACCTGCTTGTCGGCCACGATGGCGACGCGCGCGGTCTCCTGCATTTCTTCGTCGCCGCGTATGAAGCGCAAGCGCAGCGGATCGTCTTCTTCGGCTTGCCCCAGGCGCAAGTTCAGCGCCGGCAGATCGACTTCGTCGCGGCGGATGGCCGTAATCACATCGCCGACATTTAAGCCGGCGGTATCGGCAGCGCCGCCCGGCACGATCGCGTCGACGCGAATGCCGGCTTCGGTCTGGCTCAGCGTCATCTGCAGCGATGGCCGCGGCGCGAATACGCCGTAATTCAGCGCATACTGGCCGGCCGAAATAACCACAAACATCACAATCGTGCTGACAAAGGCCAGCAGCAGCGCGCGGGGCGTATCGCTGGCGGTATAGTTCCGCGCCACGCTGGCCGCCGCGATATATGCCACGAAGGGCAGCGCCAGCAAGGCCAGGCGGGTCAAGACATCTGTGACCGTCTCTTCCACGCTGCCCAGCGCGAACAGCGGACCGATGACGCCGCTCAACAGGAAACCCACCGCCAGCATGACGAATATGCTGATGAAGCCAACGCGCAGCGCTTCGATCAAGTCCTGCTGCAACGTCGGCGGCGCTTCGTCGAGTTTGACTTTGCTGCGCTCGAATAATTGCTCGCGGGCGATCATAGCGTCTCCACCCTCGGCTCTGCCACCAACTCATCAAAGCGGAAGACGCGCATATAAATCACGGCTAAGACCACGCCGATCAAGACCAGCAGCACGGCAAAGGCGGAACCGTAACCCCATTGCGCATTGCCGAAATAATTGGACAGCGCGCGATGGTAAGCCGTCAGCGACCAGACCTCGGTGCGATACAGCCCGGGCCCGCCGTCAGTCAGCAATTGGATTTCCACAAACGACGTCAGCAGCGACAGCGTCTGATAAGTGAAGACGAAGAGCAGCGGCCAGCGGATCAGCGGCATGATGACATAGCGGATGCGCTGCAGCTTGGACGAGCCATCCACCAGCGAGGCGTTGAGCAGATCCTTGGGTATAGACTCAATCGCCGAGGTGAAGATGATCATGCCGAAGGACAAGCCGATGAAGCCGTTGACCACCACCACGAAGACCCAGGGGTTGGTGGCGATATAGTTGTAAGTTGGCAGCCGCATCCAGTTGTTGAACTGATTGATGATGCCGAAGGGCGCTTCCGCCATCATCCGCTTCCAGATCAAAATATACACAACCGGCGAGGTGATGCGCGGCAGGATCCACAAGGCGCGAAAGACAAAGCCGGCGCCTCGGTCGATATGCGTCGTCAGCAGCGAGACTATCAGCGCCAGCGAGACGTTAAAAATCGAAAGCGTGAACAAGACGTAAAAGATGGTATTAAAGAATATCTTGTGCGCAAATTGATCGTTCAATAGCGTCCGGTAATTCTTGAGGCCGACGAACTCCATCTTGGTCAGGTCCGAGGTGAAGTTGGAGCTGGCCAAATTGGTGACGCTCAAATACAAGATGATGGCCACGGGAATCATGAAGAAGATGAGGACGAGGATGCCGGCCGGCGCCAGAAAACCATAGGCGCTCAGATGCGCGCGCAGGGCGTTGCTGCGGCTGCGAGCTTCGCGTTTCT
>JAGWBC010000275.1:2823-4500 GCA_021296115.1 Anaerolineae bacterium
CGAGCCTTGGCTCGCCCACCAAACAGGCATGTGCAAACCCGCCCCCTCCCCATTGATTAAGAGAGGGGGTCGGGGGGTGAGGTTGAAATTACCGTACCGTGATGCCGTCACCCAATTCGTTCTGCATCTGCGCGATAGCGATATCGGCTGCGCCAGCCGCGTCCGCCTCGCCCGTCTCAACGGCCTGGATGCCGAGGAAGTAGGCGTTGGACCAAGCGTTCCAACCCGGATGGTTGGGCAGCGCCGTCGTGTGATCCAGCATATAGTGCGCGCTGCTCAGCAAGCGGTTGTTGGCGTAAGCCTCCGATTCCAGCTGCGCGTTGAGAATACCCAGGTGGAAGCTGTCGATAGCGTGCTTGTTATTGTGCTCGGGCGTGGTGATGGCCGCGATCAGCTCCAGCGCGACATCGGGATTCTCGCTGCCGCTGCTGATCATGTAAGTCAGCGGATGCGTCAGCGTAATCGCCTCGCCGGTTGCCATAGCCGGGATCAGGGTCAAGCCGATGTTCTCAAAGAGGAACTCGTCGCCGCCCTTGTCGGCCACGTAGTTGATCGACCAGTTGGGCCAATTCCAGGTGCCGCCCGCCGCGAAGAGCACGGTATCAGCCTGCGCCACAGTCGGGTGCCAGACCTCGTTCCAGTCCAGACCGATGACATCGGAACGCAGCACGCCGGATGCGACCGCGCCGCCCAGCAATTCGTATGTCGCGACCAGCGCTTCGCTGTCGACAACCAGGTTGCCTTCCATGTCAATGACTTCGCCGCCATGCCCGTAGTAGTAATACAGGAAGTCGGGGCCATTGCTGGGGCGATGCCACCAGCCGTTGCCTTCGTCGACGATGCCTTCGTCAATGGCGGCTTCAGCGGTCGCCAACATATCAGCGAAAGTCCACTCGCCGGCGGCCACGCGCTCAGGCAGCGACTCAATGTCGTCTTCGCTCCAGCCCAGGTCGCGCAGCAGCAGCTTGCTATAGAAGATCGGGCGCGCTTCCGCGTCTTGCGGGATGCCCCAGATCTGCCCGGCATAACCGTGCGAATCCCAGAGCGATGGCACGATATCATCAAATTCGCTGTGCATGCCGATGACATCATCCAGCGGGATGATGAAGCCGGCGGGGGCCCAGGCGCCGATGTCTTCGTGACCGGAAAGGACGATATCCGGCGCTTCACCGGCTTCCGATGCCAAGACGAATTCGTTCTTGTAATCGCCCCAGCCCGCGTTGTCTTGAATCAGATTCAGATCAATCTCAATGCCCAACTCGGCTTCGACCTGTTCTTCAACTTCGGCGAAGCTGTTGCAGCGCCAATCTTCTTCCGGTGGGCTGGCTTTACAGCGGACGGTGATAGACACCGAATCCTGCGCAAATGCCGCGCCCGCCAACAAGCCGAAAAGCAAAAGGAACACAAGAGCAAGACGTAACTTCGAATTCATTTTCTCTGCCTCAAAGTATGTAATGGTCAGATGCGCCTAGTATATCGCCTTAATCCAAGTTTTCAAAAAAGTCAATCTCCCCGGAGCGGTTGATTCTGTGGACATCAATTCTGCGCCGGGCAAACCAGAAAACTCGGTGTCCTCTGTGCCCTCAGTAAATGCGAGTAAGTCATAAAAATACTTACCACAGAGTTGATCGCCCGTAATTCGGGGCAGCCACAAAATCACAACCATCCCGCGAATTC
>JAGWBC010000276.1 GCA_021296115.1 Anaerolineae bacterium
CCCGGTGATCGTCGCCGCCACCTTCAGCGTGGCCGCCGCTATCATTACCGAATCGGCGCTGTCCTTCCTGGGGCTGGGCTTCCCGCCGGACTTCCCGACTTGGGGACGGCTTCTATTTGATGGCAAAGACTACCTGACCATCACCTGGACCCTGGTCTTCTGGCCCGGTATGTTGATTTCGATGACCGTGCTCTGCGTCAACTTCATCGGCGACGGCCTGCGCGACGCGCTGGATCCGCGCCTGCGCAAGTGAGTGAGAATTGCAGTTGCGCTAACGAGGGCGCGTCGCATCGGCGCGCTCTTTTGCTTTGAAGCGCAAGCAGGCGCTAGAATGTTGATTCGATTATATTGAGAGGCTCCAAATAGGCTGCCATGTGCAGTCCATGGAGGCAACGACGCATGCCCTACATCAAACAGATCAAACGCGAGCTGGAAAAGGCGGTGGCGCGCGCCGGACGCGTCTGGAACATCGTGCAGATCATGTCGCTCAACCCCCGCACTATGAAGGCGTCGATGGAGATGTATGGCGCTGCGATGTTCGCCGAATCGCCGCTCTCGCGTCAGCAGCGCGAGATGCTGGCGGTAATCGTCAGTAACGTAAATCACTGCGAATACTGAATCCAGTCCCACGCGCATGACCTCCGTGCCGAGGTCGTCGACTTTGCCGATGAAAAGGAAGCTGACGCCTTCGTTCACGCCATCGTGCGCGATTGGCGCAGCGCCCCGCTGAATGAGATGGACCGCGCGCTTTGCGCCTACGCCGAGAAGCTGACGCAAAAGCCGGACGCAATGAACGAGTCCGACGTCAGCCAGCTGCGGGCGGCCGGTCTGGACGATGTCGCCATCCACGACGCCACGCAGATCATCGGCTTCTTCAATTACATCAATCGCGTAGCTGACGCGCTGGGCGTCGAGCGCGAGGACTTCATCCACAACTGGGGCGAGAGCTAGCGGCAGCGTTTGGTCAGCCGAATTCTCTAAGAGATTATGCCGCGGGCCGGTTGTCCTGCCCGGTTAGAGTGAACCATTTCCTCAACTTACGCTAACCTCGCGCAGATTCTAGCCTCATAGTTTTTCGTTACAAATAGTGGAACACTGTATTGTTTCAAGCGAAATCTTCGTCTGTATCGCTGTATTGTTATATACTATAGGGAAAGATTATTTTGCAATTTATCAATGTTTATACACATAAAGTATGATACATAGTGTGACGTATTGCAGGTTTCCAATATCCGAATCTTGACCGTCGAGAATCCCGATGCCAATTACAGTCGATTGGAATGACGAATCCAAGTCCTTCATCATCTGCTGTATCAAGGATCCTTGGTCCTTGGAGCAATTCATCGAAGCTCGCAAATCCTGGCACCGCATGATCAAGTCGGCCGATCATCGCGTACCCATTCTATTGGACATGCGCGAGACCTTCCAGGCGCCGGCCGGGACGCTGCGGCATTTCTCCGCCATTCACCGTACACCGCACCCGCGGCAAGGGCAGATCTATGTGCTGGGGCTGAATCAGCCCTATCAGCTGCTGGCGCCGCATATCTTCTGCTGTCAGGACGGCGCTGACCCTGCGGTGCGGCTGGTGGACTCAATTGATAGCGTCAGTCTGGCCTAAGTCCCGGCCCCCAATCCTCAGCACCCGCCTAAAGCGCAAGAATCAGAGTGTTTCCTCCCTCACGATGGTTTATGATGGGTGCATTGACATTGGCGCGGGGAGAAAGATCGAGTGAAGACGAAGCAAAGCGCGGAACGGGCGGAATTAATCGAGCGGGTCTGCGCTTATTTGCAGGAGATCCATCCTCGAACGGCCAGCTTGCGCGAATTAGGCGAGCGCTTTCACATCAGTCCCTTCCACCTGCAGCGGAGTTTCAAGGCCGGCGCCGGCATCACGCCACGCCAATTCGCCGACAATTTGCGGCTGCAGCGCTTCAAGACGCAGGTCCGCAAGGGCGAGCGCATCACCGACGCCATTCATGCCGTCGGTTATGGATCTTCCAGCCGACTCTACGAACGCAGCGATGAAAGCCTGGGTATGACCCCTTCTACTTACAAAAAGGGCGGCGCCGGCATGACGATCTTTTTCAGCGCCGTCAGCTGCCCCTTGGGCTGGCTGCTGGTGGCGGCCACCGATCGCGGCGTCTGCAAGGTCAGCCTGGGCGATCAGCCCGGGCCGCTGATAGACGACCTGAGCGCGGAATTCGACAATGCCGAGCGCCTGCGCGATGACGACGGCCTTGGGTTCTGGGTGGAGCGCATTGTCGCCTACCTGGAAGGCTGGCAGCCCGACATTAACCTGCCGCTGGACTTGCGCGCGACCGCCTTTCAGCTGAAGGTCTGGCGCGAATTGCAGGCCATTCCGCTGGGCGAGACGCGCAGCTACAGCGAAATCGCCGCCGCCATCGGGCAGCCCAGCGCCAGCCGCGCCGTCGCCAACGCCTGCGCCAGGAACCCGGTCGCGCTGCTGATACCCTGCCATCGCATCATCCGGGCGGACAGCAGCCTGGGCGGCTACCGCTGGGGAATCGAACGCAAGCGCGCGCTGCTCGCTGCCGAAAAACGCTACTCGAATGCGGCCGACGGAGACTCCTCCTAGCGCGCAGCCCCTTCCCATGCAGACGCGGCGCCAGCCCTGCGCGCAGCCTCTCCCGCTTGGCTTGTGCGAAGCCGGTAAATCTGCAATATCATTAATCTATACCAGCAACCAGGAGGCGAAAATGTCTATCCGGAATCTGCATATATTGATTCTTGTCAGCGTGGCTTATGTGGCGGCGCAGATGGTCGCCGATATTTCTAATCTTCGCGACTTGACCTTGTTCGGCTTCGGCGTCAGCGCCTTCTCCATCGCCTATCCGCTGACATTCACCCTGCGCGATATGGCGCATAAGCTGGCCGGGCCGCATGTGGCGCGTACGCTCATCTTCGCCGCCGCCGCCATCTACGTGATCGCGCAGGCATTCTTCGCCATCATCGCGGGCTTGCCGCCGGAGATGACACCCGAGGAAAGTGTGGCGCTTGGCACACTGCTCTCGCCCGAATTGCGCTTCCTGCTGGCCGCGGTAGTCGCCTCAGTTGTATCGCAGCTGGTCGACAC
>JAGWBC010000040.1 GCA_021296115.1 Anaerolineae bacterium
TGGTGTCCGCCACGTATACGATGCCATCGGCGTAGCTCAAGCCGCCGGGCTCGTCAAACTGCGCCAGATGCGATTCGCCGTCCTGGTACCCGCCCGAGCCGCCTTTGCCGAACAGGGTATGCGTGCTGGTCCCGCCGGCGCGCACAATCTTGATGCGGCTGTTGTAGGTGTCGGCGATATACAGGTTACCGTCCGCGTCGCCATCGACGCCCAGCGCGTGCTGCAGCCGATTCACGCCCAATTCGCCGTCAATATCGTCGAAGTCGAAGAGGCTGTTCTCTGTCGTGCCGGAGACGACCGTGACCAGGTCATTCTCAAAGTCGGCCAGGCGGATGGTGCTGGATTCGCTATCGGCGAAATAAAGTTGGCCGGCGCCGGCGTAGTAGAGTCCGCTGGGCTGCGCCAATTCGCTGTCGGCCAGGCTGACATCGTTGAGATTAGCCTCGCGCCCATTGCCGACCGACGGGTAGAGCGCCGCCGTCTCCGGCTCGTAAATATAGAGCTGGTGCGTATGTGCAGGCGTCCGGCATCGTCCAATTCGACATCCCAGGGGCTGCGCAGCGAGACGCCCAGCGCGTTAGCGACGCTCCTCCCAAATTCAATCCGGCTGCGCCCCATGATGCCGTTGCCCGCCAGGGTGATCACTTCTCGCGCCGCCAGGTCGGCCGCGCGTATCGCATGGTTGTTGACATCGGCGATATAAAGCAGGTCGCCGTCCAGCGCCATGCCCTGCGGCTTGTCGAAGGTCGCGCTGTCAAAGCCGCCGTCGTCGAATCCGCGCGCGGACGTGCCGATGATATCCAGCACTTCGTAGCTGCTAAGATCAGCGATCACGATGCGATTGTGGCTGCTGTCGGCGATGAAGAGGCGTTTGCCGGCTTCGTCCGCCAGCACCTTGCCCGGATACAGCAGGGGCGTGCCGGGGTCGCCCGCGCCTTCCAGCGCCAATTCGAGCGGCGTCCGGTCAATGATGCCCTCGTCGAGGTCATCGTAGTAGCCGATCATGCCGCTGAGATAATTGTCAAAGGCCTCGAAGGGAATCTCGCCCGATTGCCGGATGACGGCATTGCCGCGCGGGTCGATGATGCCGACAGTGGGCCAGGCGTTCACGCCCCAGCTGTTCCAGACGGCAAATTGATGGTCGTTGATCACCGGATGGTGGACTTCGTAGCGCTGCACGATCTGGCGCAAGTTCTCGGTCTGGCCTTCGGTCTCGAATTTGGCCGAATGCACGCCGATGACCACCACTTCTTCGGCGAATTTCTGCTCCACCTGTTCCAGAATCGGAATGATATGCAGGCAATTGATGCAGCCGTAAGTCCAGAAGTCCAGGATCACGATCTTGCCCAGCAGTCCGTTCATGGTCAGCGGATTGTCGACGTTGATCCAGTCGAGGTCGGCCGGGAACTCGGGCGCGGCGGCTTGCCCTTCGTATAACTCTTGCGGCGAACGCTGCGCCTGCGCCAGGCCGCCCAGCGCAATCAACATCATCAGCAGCAATGACAATTTCTTAAACATCTCTGCTCTCCTATTCCATAACAAAGAGAGCATAACACGGATGCTCTCTTTCCTTACCCGTCTTATTCAATTTAGGCGGCAATGCTAAAGCAGATGTGACGGAATCCTTGCCGATGTATAACGCCTGCTGTTGCCGGCAAGCCTCGTCTCAGCGTTGGTCGCGCAGCCGCTGCATCAGCCCTTCACGATTGGAGCGCGCGCAGGGGTCAATGGCGTCGTGGGTCAGCACGCGATCAAATTCACGCAGCGCCGCCCGTTCGTCGCCCAGCGCCGCGTAGATCATGCCCAACTCGCCGCGTACGTCCCTCCGCGCCGGATCGCGCTCCAGCCCGCGCTCGAACATGTCACGCGCCCGCTGCCACTCTTCAACCTGCACGTAAGTCCGCGCGTGGAAGAAGAAGTCGTCCACGGTCAATGGCACGTACATGGCCATCATGCGCATGACGGCAGCTTTACGATTTTGACGCGCGCATTCGTCTTGTGGATCCACCGCCAGAATGTGGTCGAATTGCGCCAGCGCGCCCGAATAATTGGCCCACTTGGTCAAAATCATGCCCAAATGACAACGCGCCGCCCGATGGTCGGGGTCGATTTCCAAAGCCGCCAGAAAAGTGTTCGCCGCCGCGTAACGCTTGCGCGCGGACAAGAACGCCAAACCGCGATCGAAAGTCTCCTGCGCCGGCGAGACCGAATCTGCGCTGTATTCCTCCGCCGCCGGCTTGCTGGAGCGGCTAAACTCCGACTGACTTCGCTCCCCGCAAATATCGCCGATCTCGTGCGCAATCACGCGAAAGAATTGCACTGACGCCCGCGCATAATCGCCGAGCGCCTTATAGGTTCTGCCCAGACTACAGCGAATATCGAGACGCGCCGGCGCCATCTCGACGGCCGCCGACAATGCCAGCGCTGCCGCCTTCAGGTCATCCTTTGCGCCGTACAATTCGGCCAGAAAGACGTAGTCGTCAGCCGTCGCGCCTGCCGCGTTTGTCACTTGCAGCATCCACTGTATGGCCGCGTCAATGTCACCGCGCTGGCTGGCTTGCCGCGCCAGTTCGCGCGCATCCGGCGCAGCATCCGCTGCCTGGACTGTGATCCGCGCGCTAAGCACTACGACGACTACAGGCCTGTTTTCCGGCGCTGGTGACAGCTCTCTGTTATAGTCGATTCCCTGCCCCTTTACGCCATGGTACCTGGGCGCCGTCTCGTAAGGCGTAAGCCACTCCGGCATCACGAAACCACTAGCCGGCGCGCTTGATTCCGCCTGCGCTGCGCGAGCCAACTCGGCGCGATCCAGGTAGTGCCTGGCGGAATGGGCGTCGCCCAAGTTGGCGTGGATGCGACCCATTAGCGTCAAAGCCGCAAGATCCGCCGCGTCAACCAGCAGAGCACAATGCAAATGCGTCTGCGCCCCGCTGCTGTCACCGCGATTAAAGGCCGCGGCGCCCAGCTCGCCATGATTGCTCGCCGGATCGCATAGCGGCTGCTTCGGCGAGTCCCAAGCATGGCCGGCGCTCTCTATGTCTTCATAGACATTCTCGATCAGAATGGGAATGATCGGATCGTCAGGGTCTTCCACAAGCGCGCAGTCGTAATGCTGCAAGGCCCGCCCGTAATCACCCATATCATGCAGCTGCACAGCGCGAGCATAATTTGAAATGCTGAAATCGCAGTCGGATTGAGCCAACCCCGGTGACACTGCGCTGGCCAGCAGCAAGAAAACGATGGACAGTAAAAGCATAGGTCTATTCACAATTATCACTCTTTCGCCATGTTTCCGTGTCTCGATTTTACTCCGTCAGCGACCGGCGGCGCAAGTTTTCCATGCGATGGGAGTTTGGCGCAAATGTCTCGAATGCCCAGCCTAGCACAGGATAATTCACCACAGTGGCACAGAAGTAAGCGCAAGCAAGTCATAAAAATACTTACCACAGAGAGCACAGAGGATACACAGAGGGCACTGAGTAAAGCAGTTCAGTGATTGTATGCCGACGACAGTTTCCATTTGACGAATAGTGGCACAAAGCGCGGGAGCATCGCAACAATACAATACCCTCTGTGCGCTCCGTGTACCCTCGTGAGCCTCTGTGGTAAAAAGACGATTTTCTTGAGACAGGATTTGCAATACTTGCTTTGTTCTACGGAGGATACGCCTGATATTATTAGGGTCTCAACCTACGCAGTACTCCAAGAGAGCAATGATAATGACAGATGCGCCTATGCCGACAAGAATTTCTCCGTCAGCGGCGGGCGCGGGTTGCCGGCGCCGTCCACCAGGCCGTAGCCGTTGTGCATCCCCTGCGCCCAGGCGTACCACACCAAGGTCGCGATCCGGCCCGGATACTGCGTCTTGAGATAGCGCACCATATCGGACGCGTAGCGCGCGATTTGCCCAGCCGAGTCATCGGGACGATCGAGTACGCCGAACTCGGTGATCCATAGTGGCTTTTCCGGCAAGACGCTGCTGTACGCCCATACCGATTCGTCAATATGGCCGAACCTCGAATAAAACGGGTGCCCGTTAACGCCGCGCCCGTAGGGATGAAAGGCCAAGCCATCGGGCACGACATCGTCAGTGAGCTGCCGCAACATTCGGCGGGCGTAGGCGCTGCCGCGGACCGGTCCGCTGTTGAAGCCGGCGGTGATGATGTTGACATTGCTGTCGGCGCTGCGGATGGCGCGGTAGACCTCATCAAACATCATGCCGTAATTATCCGCGCTCATCCGTACCGAAGCGGCGCCGCTTAACGAGTCCGGCTCATTCCAAATCTGCCAGGCAGCCACCAAATCGCGATCGGCCCATTGCGCCGCGATTCTGCCCATCATGTCCGCGAAGCGCTGGCGCAGCAGCCGCCACTTGGCAGCCGTCATCTGCGACCAGGGCCAAAATTCATTCTTGCCCTCGCCGTAAGTCTGATGGCTGGTCGCGAAAATCACGCGGTAGCCGGCGTTGCGGTAGGCTTCAACCTGCGGCAGATAACGCTGCAGCGCCGCATTGATATCTTCCGAGCCGCGCGCGTTGGACACGTTGTACCCAAAACGCACCCAGCCCAGATCGCCCAATCTTGCCGGCGCCGGACGGCCCAGCGGGTGAAATACGTCCAGGTTGACGCCCACTGGATTGACGCCGGGGAACGCTTCCTGGCCCTCGTCGAGCGTCGTTGCGCGCAGCAGCCAGGCAGCGGTGTAACCTTCAACACCGGTTATCGAGCTGACCTTGAGCCAGCTGTTCTCCACGCCGATCTTCTCCATGGCGCGCCCATGGTGTTCCTCTGGCTCCAGCAGATGCCAACTGTAGACCCGGCCCACGATGCTGGCGAACAAGCTGGGCAATTTTCGCACGCGCAGTCCGTCTTTGACGGGACGAGCGCGCAACTGCGGAATATAGATATAATCGCGCGGATTCATTACATTGTCGTAGCCCAGTAGCGTAAGGCCCCTGTCCGGCGGATTCTGCACGGTTAGCGAGAGGCGATCTCCAGAGGACTTGGCGATAATCTGGCCCAGCGCCAGCTGATCGCCTACCGAGACCAGCGCGTCTTTGACCCCCTCGTAGGTCGTGATGAAGCGCTCCCCATCCACCAGCGTTTCGACTTGAATGCTATCGCCAGCCACGGCTATCACCTCGCCCGCCGCCGCGCAGATCACATTGGCGTTTTCTTGCGACAACAAACTGATGCTGCGGCGAAGGTCGCCTTTTTCGACATCGGCGTT
Source organism: Anaerolineae bacterium (assembly GCA_021296115.1). GTDB lineage: Bacteria > Chloroflexota > Anaerolineae > Aggregatilineales > Phototrophicaceae > UBA6055. The sequence continues at coordinate 5,230 of JAGWBC010000040.1, forward strand.
GTAGCGTTCCAGCAACGCCATCGGTCTCGCGCTGGTGGGCCATTCGAGCACGAAGCGGCTGAATATATGCTGCGGGTCGTTATCCGCCTCGCCGTAGCGATCGTCCGCGTCCACACGCTGGCTGACCACGCTTTCGAGTTCAGCCGGCGTCTGCGCGTCGATGACATCGACCATCACGACCGAGGGGTATACGCGGCGAATATGGACCAGCGCCGAGTCATTCCACCAGGTGAGCGGCGCATTCACCGCGCTGACATTGCGGAAGCGATTGAGATTGTTGCCGGCCGGCGAACGCACCACCGCCACCCGTTCAAACTTGGCCAGATAGGGGCGCAGCACCGCCAACCACTCGTAAAAGTTGTGATCGGGCAAGACGAAGGCATGGGAGATGACAGATTCAGAAGGCATAATTGGGCAATTACCCGGAGGCTCGGCTCATTTATTTACACATAAGGCCCTTGTATCATGGCATTCGCCGTCAAAGGGCAGCAATTAGTCTCCCATGCGACCGTACATGCAGCCGCTCCATGCTGCGGCAAATCACGTATAATACATTATATGGCGCTTGCCCCTTCCCGATATGGAAGAGCCGCGGCCATTTGAGCGCGACCCGAGGGCGCTGAACATGCAGCTGGACAAAGAAAAAACGATCAAGCTGGTCATCGTGGTGCTGGCGACTCTGGCGGCGCTGGCGGTGATGAGCACCATGGTGCAACTTATACAGACCATATTGCCCTTTCTGATTGTTGGCGCGGGAATTTACGCCGGATATCGCTGGGTGCTCAGCGACGCGCCGGCGCCGACCAGCGAAGAAGTCGAAGAGCAAGCCCGCGGCGTCTTCAGCCGCTTCCGCGGCGCCAAAAAAGCGGTCGAGACGACCATGAAAGTCGGCGACGCTTTGGCGGACCTGGGCGAGACCGCCGAGCCAAAAGAACGCGGACGCAGGCGTCAGGCCAAAGCCCCGGCGGAATCAAAGCCGGCCGAGACTGTACAGCGCGCAGAATCCCCCGCTGAAGCAGCGCCGGCAGTCAAAGCGACCCGCGTTGAAAAAGTCGAGCAGGTGAAGCAGACGCTTGACAGCGACCCCAAGGGCGCGATCGAGTTCAAAGACCAAGATGTCGTCATCAGCACCGATGACATCATTCAGCCCGATATCTCGCGTTTGGAAGAGAAAGAAAAAGAAGCGCCCAAAGTCACCAACAACGTCCTGGCGCAGATTGAAGAACGCCGGCGGCGCCTGGAATCCGGAGAGTAAACCGAGCCAGCCCCTTAGTCCTTGGACGCCATGGCTTGGTAAACGGGCCGTAAGGCTTGGTACATATCGCCGTAAATCGTGAGTTGGCGCTGATAATGCGCGTTGTGCTGGGCGCGAGGCCTGAAAGTTTTGCGAACCTTGATGAGCTGCTCCGCCGCCTCGGCCAAGCTGGCGTAAACGCCGGTCGCCCAACCCGCCAGCATGGCCACGCCCAGGCTGGCCGCCTCCGAGGTATGCAGGACTGACACGGGCAAGTTGGTGATGTCGGATTTGATCTGCATCCAGCGCTCGGAGCGCGAGCCGCCGCCGATAGCGGTCAAATGTCTGATGTCCACGCCAATCTCATGCAGCCGGCGAAGCACGAGCGCCTGCTCATAGGTCAACCCCTCAAGGACAGCGCGAACGATATCGGCGCGCCTGGTATCAAAAGTCATGCCGATCAAAGCGCCGGTAGCGGTCGCATCATCATGCATCGTGCCGCTGCCCACGAAATAAGGCAGCATTAGCAGCCGCCCCGGCGCATCGTCGGTTTGCTCGACGATGACATCATAAATATCACAGCCGCTCGATTCCGCGATGGCGCGCTCAGCCGCCCCCAGCTCATCGCGATACCAGCGCAGCAAACGCCCGCCGGTCTGATTGCCGCCCAAGGTGATGAAAAGCCCGGGAGCGGCATGCGGATAGCAAGACAGATGATAATCCAGCATCTCCATGCGCGGCCGCGACGTCACTGTTACCAGGGCCTCGGTCGTGCCGATGGACAGCATAGCCCGTCCAGGCTCCAGTACGCCGGCCCCCAATGCGCCAGCCGGCTGATCGTGGCCGCCCGTGACAACCTTTACGCCGCCTTGGAAACCCAGATCTTCAGCCCGGGCGCGCGAAATCTCGCCGATGACCGTGCCGCTCGGCGCCGGCCGCGCCAACTGATCGCGCCGTACGCCGCCCGCTTCCAGCAGTTCATCCGACCAGTCGAGCTTGTTCACATCAAAGGCCAGCGTCCGCGCCGCCATGCTGTAATCGATGACCGGCTCAACCCCCAGGCGATAGGCGGCGAAATCGACGTAACACAGAAATTTCCAGGTCCGCTTGAGAATCTCCGGCGCGTTTTCGCGCCACCAGAGTATCTTGGGCAATGTATAGATCGTGCCCATCGGCTGTCCCGTCAGCTGATAGATTCGCTCCGCGCCCAACGCCGTTTCCATTTCGGCGGTCTGCTTACGGTTGCGGCTGTCCGAGCTGATGGGGCTGTTCGCCAGCACCGCGCCCTCGCGCGTGATAGGCGTCATCGCCTCGCCCTGCGATGATAGCGACAATGCGCTCACCGGGTCGCGCGCCAACTGCCCGTTCACCTCTCGCAGGCAGTCGCATACGAAGTCCCACACTTGGTCTGGATCCAGCTCATACCAGCCGGCCTGCGGGCTGATCAAGGGATACTCGCGCCCGGCTTGCGCCAGCACCGCGCCGTCTTCGTCGAAAGCCACGACTTTGCAGCCGGTCGTCCCGACATCAATACCCATCAAGCTCATAAGCGTCCTACCCCCGCACCGCGCCCGAGGTCAAGCCGCTGACCATGAAGCGCTGCATCAAATAGTAGACAACAATAACCGGTAGCGTAATCAACGTCAAAATGGCGAACATAGGCCCCGGGCGCATCATGAATTGCCCGCTGTAGACCAACGGCACCAGCGTCAGCGGCTTGACCTCGACCGAATTCATCGTCACCAGCGCCAGGATAAATTCGTTCCAGGAGGTCATGAATTGCCAGATGATGACCACAGCCACGGCCGGCCAGCTGACCGGCATCATAATGCGCCAGTAGATGCCGAAGGGCGTGCAGCCATCAAGGATGGCCGCCTCCTCAATTTCGCGCAGGAAGCCGGCGAAAAAGCTGCGCAAGATGACGATGGCGAAGGGTACGCCCAGCGCCGTATAGGGCAAAATCAAGCCCAAGTAGCTGTCGTTCAATCCCAGCGCTTTGTTGATCTGAAATATCGGCACCACCAGGGTAGGTATGGGCAGCATGAGGGTCATGATCAGCAGGTAGAACCAGATGTCCCGCGCGAAGAATTTCAGGCGCGCCAGGGCAAAGGCCGCCAGCGAACTGATCAGCACGACGAGTATGACCGAGGGCACAGTCACCGCCATGCTGTTGACGAAATGCTGGATGATCTCGGCGTCCGCGAAGACGGTGACATAATTCTGCAGGCTGACGCCCTTGATGAGCATGCCGCCAAAGCGCGGCGCCCGCTGGTCCGGCGGCATAAGCGACACCACCAGCATCATGATGATGGGAACGAGCCAGATCAGCGCCAGTATACTGACGAAGACAAAAGCCAGCGTCTTGCCGATGTGCCGCGGTGATTTGACACCTATGAATACGCTACGTCTCATTTTGATCTCAAGCGCTCACAGTCGCTAGTTACCTATCGTAAAGCGTGAGCCGAGCACACGCACCTGGAAGATGCTGGCGCCCAGAGCGATCACCAGCAGCACGACGGCCACTGCCGAGGCGTAGCCCATGCTCTGCAAGGTGAAGGCCTTCTGAAAGATGTAAGTCGGCAGCATTTCCGTGGCGTGATTGGGCCCGCCTTTCGTGAGCATGAATACCAGCGCGAATGTCTGCAAGGTTCCGATGACGCCCAGCAAAATCAGCGTCAAATGCACGTGGCGCAGCAGAGGCAGGACTATATGAATGATACGCTGCAGCGTACCCGCGCCGTCAACCTCGGCCGCGCTCAAGACCTCTTGTGACAAACCCTGCAAGCCAGCCACGTACATCAGCATCGAGAAGCCGGTCCACTGCCAGACGTTGACGAAGATGGTGGAAAAAATGGCGATCTTGGGATCGGCAATATAGGGCTGAATCAGAAATAGTGCGCCGGTTTCTCGTCCCAGGTCGGCCAGCAACCCGCCAAAGGGCGCGTAAATCCGCTGCCAGATGATGCCCAGCACGACCGGCGAAATGATAGCGGGCATGAAGAATATGATGCGAAAGACATTTTGCAGCGGAATGCCCGAGGTCAGGATATAGGCCAGGATGAAACCGAGGAACATCTGCGGGAATATCGTCAGGAATGTCCAGTAGATCGAGTTGCGAATCGACAGCCCAAAGCTGCGGTCGTTGGTGAACATCTCGATGTAATTCTGGATGCCGATGTAGACGGCTTGGTTAATGCCGTCCCAGTCGTACATGCTGGCATTGAAGATATAGAAGATGGGATAGAGCACAAAGACGACAAACAAGAGCATGGCGGGCGCCATGAAGAAGAGACCCTGATTGTCAATCAGCCAACGGCGAGTCATCTTGAATCCCAAATCTGAAGATTGCTATGTAGGGGCGACCTATCAGGTCGACCGCTTCAAATGTCGAAATGTCAATCAGGACGACCCAGTGGGTCGCCACTACGGTATGCAATATGGGAGGGGTTGGCCGCTACATGTTGTTGGCGTCTTGCACCAGCTGCATGCCCTCGGCCGGCGTCATCTCACCCGCGGCCACGGCAGCCAGCGCGTCTTCCAGCGCTTGCTTGACGTCCGGGCTCTTCAGCTGACGCGCGTACTGCACCGACGCCAGCCAATCTTCGGTGAAGAGATCCCAAACCGCTTCCTGATTCTCCGACCCGAAAGACGCCGGCCGCAAACCGATATAAGCCGGCAGATCATTGTAGGTATTGATCAGCGCCTGCGCGCCCGCGCCGCTGATGAAATCGGTGATGACCTTGCAAGCCGCCTCCGGATTGGCCGAGTCACGCGTCACGCCCAGCATGACGTCGATGCCGCCCAGCAGATCGTCCGGCGCGCCCATGCCCGTGACATCTGGGAATTTGAAAGGCGCGTAGCCGGACAGATTCTCGTCCAGCGGCGGCGGATCGGGGTTGCCGGCTTGCTGCATCCACCAAGCGCCCATCGGGAACATAGCCGCGCGCCCGGCTTGAATTTGCTCGACCGCGGCCGGGTAATGCGTCATGCCCAGCGCGCCCATCTGGAAGATGCCGTCATCGAAGAGCCGCTGCCACCAGGTCATGGCTTCGACGAAAGGCTCGTCGGTGAAGCTGGCCATGCCGTCTTCCGCCTCATAGATCAAGCCCGGCGCGACATTGTGGATCAGCTGCATATAGACATCGCGCCGGATCCAGCCGTCGCCCGCGCCGATCATGACCGGCGCCACGCCCTGCGAGTTAAACATGTCGGCCAGTTCTTTCAACTCGTCGTACGTGGTCGGCGGCTCAACACCGGCTTCTTCAAAGACCGGCACGGTGTACCACATATTGATGGTCTGCACCAGCACCGGCAAGCCGTAGATATTGTCGTCGCCTTCCGGGTTGCCCAGGCGCGCCTGCTCGATGCCCACCGGGAAGAACTGATCTTCCCAGTCCTCGCCCCAAGTGGCGACGGCGCATTCTTGCATCGGCATCAAATGATCGCGATATTGCTGCGTCAAGGCGCCCGGCTCCAAACCGATCAAGTCCGGCAGCGAACCGCCAGCCGCCATCGTCTGCAAGTCGACCAGATACTCGGGATAGTTAGTGATGTCGGGCTCGATAGTGATATCCGGATTCTCCGCGTTGAAGGCATCGATCATGGCGTTGGTGGTATTGATGACCGGGCTCCAGGAGCGGAAGCGGACGACAACTTCATCCTGCGCCAAAACCGGCGCAACCGCCGCCAAGATGAGCAAGAGCACGACGACGAAAAAGACTTTCTTGTACATGTGACTTCTCCTTGTAACTTATATTTTGTTGCTACTCAGACTCACTCATTTGACTGCTTCGCGATGTCCTCCTTTCGCCATGCGCTATTCGAAAACGACGAGATCAGCCGACCAGCATGCCATGATAGCGCTCGGGTATCTGATGCGGCTCGCCGTGCTGCAGCGCCATGTGATAAAGCTGCGCCGAAATCTCTACCATAACGGTACAGTGAATCGCCTTGGCCAGGCTGTCGCCGATCGCCAGCATGCCGTGATTGGCCCAGACTACTGCGTTGCGGTCGCCCATCACCTCCAGCATATCGTAGCCGAACTGGCGCGATCCGCTGGGCGCGAAGGGCATCACCGGCACCTCGCCGCGCACGTCAATCAGCGTGCCGACGTGCAGGGGCGCTATCGCCTTATGCAGTACGCCGAACAAGTTGGTGTATATGGGCTCGGCATGGACGATGGCCGCGGCATCCGCGCGCCGCTCGTATACCGCCAGGTGTACTTGCGATTCGTGCGACGGCTCGCGCTCGCCGTCGATGACCTCCCCGGCCAAATCCAGCACCAGCACATCGTCGGTCGTCAGCTGGTCGTAGGGGAAGTCATGCGGCGTCATCAGCACGTGCCCGCTGCGGGGATCGCGCAAGCTCAAGTTGCCCTGCGTTAGCGGCACCAAGCCAATGCTGGCGACCTGCGCCGCGCCCTCGACCAGTTCCTGCTTTAGACCGATCATGTCTTGCGCTGCAGTCATGGATTCTCCCGTTGATAATAATTTCTGGCCAACATGATCTCCAATGCCGCAGATTCTACAAAGTCGCGCTAGCGCTGTCAAAAAGTGGCGCTGCCTGCAACCGCAGGCACTGGCTATCGCTATCGCCTGGCCGCTATGCTAGCATGGCGCGATTACTCTTCAGGCAGGCGAACAGTCTTATGCGAAACAGGCGCGGGCTTTTCATCGTCCTGGTCATGATATTCTCGGCCGGCATCACGCCGATTGTCATTCGCATTACGCAGAGCGAAGGCATGCCCTCGCTGGTAATCGTCTGGATCCGCCTGTGGCTGGTCTCCATTGGCCTGGCGCCGCTGATCTGGACGCGCTATCGCAAAGAACTGGCGCGCCTCACCAAGCGGCAAGTCTTGCTGTCCTTTATCGCCGGATTCTGGCTCTCGCTCAACCTGCTGCTGCTTTTCGCCGCGCTCGAATATACCAGCGTGCTGATGACCAGCGTGCTGCGGCGCACAACGCCCATGTGGATCGTGCTGCCGGAGATCATCCTGTTTGGCGTGGTATTCTCGCGGCGCTTCTGGCTGAGCCTGGTGGTGACGCTGGCGGGTGTGACCATGGTGGGCCTCGGCGGACTAAGCGCGGTTGAAGCCGGCAGCGACCCGCTGCTCGGCGGCGCGATGGCATTATGCGGCTCGTTATGCTTCGGCGCCTACCTGCTGATTGGGCGGCAGCTCAACAACCTGATACCGCCCCTGCTTTACAGTTTCCTGGTCTTCTTCAGTTCCGCGCTGGTGACCTCGGTCTTCGTCATCGCCACCGACACGCCCGTGATCGGCTATTCGCTCAACGGCTACCTCTGGGCGATTGTCGTCACGATTCTGGCGCAAGTGCTGGGCCACGTCTTCATGAACCTGACGCTGCAATTCTTCACCGCCACCGCCGTCGCCATCATACTGCAAGTCGGCGTCGTGCTCAGCGCCATCATCGCGCTCTTCGTCTTCGGTGAGATTCCGTCACTGCTGCAAGTCATCGGCAGCGCGCTCGTCATCTACGGCGTCATCGTCACAACCATGGAACAGACCAAAGCCAAATGGAAACATCGGCCGCAGACGCGAAAATGACACAAGTTAGTATTTGACAGAAGCTGTTGCCTGTGTCATACTTTGCTCAATCGGAACGTTAGTTCTGTTGTCGTGGAGAATCACAGATGATACAGAATAGACAGATGTCATTGTAGCAGTCTGAAGCACCGCTGTTTGATTCTAAGCTTGATTGGTGTAATCGCGTACACGTTGGAGACTGCTTGGAGGTCATGCGAACTTTCCCAGACAACACAATAGACCTTATTGTAACCTCCCCGCCATACGCAGATGCCAGAAAGCACACGTACGGTGGTATTCCGGCTGACAAATACGTCTCATGGTTTACAGAACGCTCGGAAGAGATGCTGCGAATACTGGCGCCCCATGGTTCCTTCGTTCTGAACATAAAGGAAAAAGCGGTTAACGGCGAACGACACACTTACGTGCTGCAGCTAATCCTTGCGTTGAAGGAACAGGGTTGGCGGTGGACAGAAGAGTACATTTGGCACAAAACGACGGCTGCTCCCGGCAAATGGAAGTATAGATTCAGAGATTCATGGGAAAGGCTTCTTCATTTCACCAAGACGCCAGATGTAAGAATGAACCAGGAGGCGGTAAAAGTGCCGGTTGGAGACTGGACTGCTAAGAGACTTGCAAACATGAGTGCCAATGATCGAGAGCGGCAGGAATCTGGCACGGGATCAAACATAGGCAGAAAAATCGCCGCATGGGAAGACCGCAAGACAGTCTTTCCCAGCAACGTATTGCACAAGCCGCCGATTTGCCACAACACAGGGCACAGTGCGGCCTTCCCTGAATGGTTGCCTGAATTCTTTATCAAGCTCTTCACTAACGAGGGTGATATAGTTCTCGACCCATTTCTTGGTTCAGGAACAACTTACCGCGTCGCCAATCGACTTTTGCGCGTGCCCGTTGGCATCGAGATCGACGAGTCCGCCGCAATGGCTCTGCAATGATGCTTTCCTGGATTGACGAAGAAGCATTTGATCAAGCGATAACAGCTCTTAGACAGAGTGCGCAGGATGCGCTGACACACGCAGATAAGCGACGCAGAAGGAACGTGGTTGACCCGTTTCTAACTTTGCTTCTTTCTTCTACTTTTTCAATTGACAGATCAGAAGACCTTTCTACCATTCAACAGGCCGAGTCTGCGATTCGCGGAATGAGCGGTGCATTAGGAACATTCCACCAGTCGATTCTCGGTTCGGTCACTGGTTGGGAGAATCATGATTCGCTTTACGATTTAAAATGTCCAGATCGTCGACTGGTCGCCGAAGTCAAGAACAAATGGAATACGATGAATACCGCCAACAGAAGGCAAGTTGAAAGCGATCTAGCCGCAACAGTGCGCAGCCTGCGCGGGCCTTGGACCGCGTACCTTGTACTGATTGTTCCTAAATCGCCTGTTCGATACGAGAAATCACTTGATAAGAATGTCATTGAAACTGACGGCGCGTCATTCTACCAATTGGTTACAGGATACCCCAACGCCATTCACGACTTGTTCCAGGTTCTGATTTCAAGGATGGCTCCCTCTCAACAGATTGCGAATTATTGCCAAGCGATATTGGAGCAATCTCTCCCGCCACGGACCTGACCGCGAACCGAGACGTGACCATCGTCACGACCATGGAACAGACCAAAGCCAAATGGAAACATCGGCA
>JAGWBC010000041.1:0-5474 GCA_021296115.1 Anaerolineae bacterium
ACATATGCCAGGATTCGCTCCGAGGCGGGCACGCGCATCACTGCTTACCCCACTTCGACATCACGGTACAGGAAGCGAAACATCAGGGCGGAAATCAGACCGATTACCAGCAGCATCAGGATCGAGCCGGCCGCTGCGCGACTCAGTTTGTTGAAGGTGAAAGCGGTACGATAGAGATACAGGCTCAAGGTTTCGGTGGTCAGCGCTGGTCCGCCATCGGTCATTACGCGCACTATGTCAAATGTGCGGAAAGCATCGACCGTGCGCAAGAGTAAAGCCACTAAAATTACCGGACGCAGCAGCGGCAAGGTGATACGGCGGAATATCATCCAGGACGAGACACCCTCAAGCCGCGCCGATTCATAGGGCGCGCGCGGCAAGGTCGCCATGCCCGCCTCGATAATGAGAAAGACGAGAGGATACCACTGCCAGATATCAACCAGGACAACGGTCATACGGGCGGTCCCTGCTTGTGCCAGCAGGGTTTGCCTCGGGATTCCCAGCAAGACGAAAAACCAGTTAATCAGCCCGAAGAGCGGATCGAGCATCCAGTTCCACATCAATCCGACCACTATCGGCGCCATGGTGATTGGAATGATCAAGATCAAGCGCAGCAGGTCTTTGCCCACGGTCACGCGTCGGAGCAAAAGTGCGGCGCCAAAACCCAAGATGAAGGAACCTGAAACCGAAAACACCACATAAAAGAGCGTGTTATAGGTACTCTGCAGGAAGTCATCGTTGCTGAGCATGCGCTCGAAGTTTTGCAAACCTACAAAGGGCCGCGACTGCGAGGCAAAGGTGACGCGAAACAGGGAAACGCCGGTCGCGAATATGATGGGGTAGATTACCACCGTCAGCAGGACGATCAGCGCCGGGACGATAAAGAACCAATGCTTGTGTTGCTGCGTCAGACGGTAAAGACGGGCTGACAACGACTTGTTTTGATAGCCCGCTGCTCGAGACGGGTTCATCGGTATGGTCTCCGCCCGTTTCCCCTCATTGAGGAACGGGGGCAAAATACGACGGATTTCCGTGCAGGAGTCCCTCCCTCGCTATGAGGAAGGGACCTTGGGTAGCGCTATTGCACTATTCTACATGCACTCGTCGTGCTTCAAACCCAGCTCGGCCAACTTCGCGCAGACAAACTCTTCGCGCTGTTCTACCGATACATAGGTGATACCTTCGTCGTAGTAGCCGGCATCTTCGACGATTTCCCTGATGTCATTATTGGCGTCCACCATCAATGTTGCCGGATCGCCACCCGCGGCGACCTCTTGCAAGGCGCGCCCGATGGCATTTTCCGCTTCAGGCCACCAGGGTTCCGCGGGACGACCGATGCCGACTTTTGCCGCTTCATAATTCGCCGACAGATGCGGCCACTTCGCGACCAGATCAGGATCGGTCAACGCAGAGATGCGATGTCCAGCGCCGGTCTCATCCGCCAGTACCAGTGAAAACTGGACGCCATGCGCCAGCTGCAGATAATCCCAGGCCAGCCATTTGCGTTCTTCCGGGATTCGGGCGTTGATCATATAAGCAGGACCTGCCGACAGCAGCGCCGATTGAATCTCGCCCGTCTCCGGATTGCGCCATCCCGGTACTGGTGCGAAGGCGGTGTGTTCGGCAACGACCGATGCTTCCGGATCCAGCAGCAGCGGTATCGCCCAACTCTCCGTGCCATACATCGCTACCTTGCCTTGCGTGAAATTCTGCAGCACTTCGCCGAATTGGTAGGATTCTCGACCGGGCGGTTGCATGTTGAGAAAGTCCTGACCGGCAAAGAAGGCTGCCGTATCTATCGCGGCCTCGGTGTCGAAAAGCGGATTGAATTCGCTATCGAAAAAATCCACCCCGCGCGAGAAGCCGAAGTGAATCATGTAATCGAAGAGGATATTGTTCGGCGTACCGTAACGATAGTTGAATCCCCAGAGCTCATCTTCGGGGCGGGTGAAAAACTCGCCAACTTCCGCCAGCTCGTCCCAGGTCTGCGGCACGGTGAGCTCACGCCCGTATTGCTCCATAAAGGCCGCTTGCTCATCCGGATCTCCAAACAGGTCAGTGCGATAAGCGAACATGCCGACAGCAACCAGCGTAGGGATTCCAACCCATTTTTCTTTGGCCATAGCCACAGTACCGAAGGCGCGGGTGGTGAAATCTTCCGGATGCGAATCGCCCGGCGCCGCCAGATAGAAGCGATCCAACTCTTCCAGGCAGCCCAGCGCCGCCAAAGCGCCCGCCCAACCGTCCTCGACAAACATGATGTCAAAGTCGTCGCCGCCGGCCGCGCATGCCGTCTGAATGCGTGGCAGCACATCGCTATGCGAAGCGTTTTCGTAAATCAGGGTGACGCCTGAGGCTTCTTCATACAAGGGATCAACGATCTGGTGCTGATAGGCCAGAATGGGCACGACCTCGGTATTGAGGATGCGCAATTCCTGACCTTCAAACGGGCGCGCGCCCGTTGTCGGATCGGTCAGCTGGACCGTGTCCTGCGCCGATGCCAACGGCAGGCAAATAGCCGTCACCACCAGCAAGAGCAATAGTATTTTGCGGTGTCTCATCTCTCTAACTCCTTGAAAAAACTGTCTTTAGCTTGCGATTACTGCATTCTTCCAGCTATCAATCTGAATTGCCTTTCTACTATCAAGGGCTGAACTGTGGATGATCGGACCAGGCGTCTTCAGTGTCCGGCGCTCCCAAAGAAACGGAAAAATCGTGGCTCAAATCGCGCAGATAAGCGCCAAAGTCGTGCACGCGCCCCATGCTCAGGCGGGTCGATGGACCGGAGATGCCCATTGCGGCGATGATCTCGTCGCGGTGATCTCGCACCGGCGCCGCCACGCAGCGTACACCTTCGAAGGTCTCCTCATCGTCGACGGCATAACCACGGTCACGCGTGACCCGCATCTCGGCGCGCATCTCATCGACATCGGTCAGCGTCTTGCGTGTCAAGGCTTTCCACTCGATCAAATCGAAGAGGCGCTTCTGATCCGCCGGCGCCAGGTGTGACCAAATCGCTTTGCCTACCGCGGAGACATGGATGGGCCGCCGCACACCAAGCATTGGCGCCACGGTGATTGCTTCTTCACTAGGCAGGTGATTGACATAAACCACCACCGCGTCCTGCAATACCGCCAGCGATGCGGCTTCGCCGGTTTTCGCGCGCAGCCTTTCCAAATAGGGTGTAGCAAGAGTCGGGAAGTGCAGCTTGCCGACTACGCTGTGGGCGAACGAGAAGACTTTGCGTATGTTGACAACATATTGATCATCAAGGGGATCGCGTACTACAAATTCGTGTGCCGCCAGCGTATTTAGGATACGATAAGCCGTTGTGCGGTCAACATCCAAGGATTTGGCCAGGCTTTGCGGCGTCGTCGATTCTTCGAGGACCAACTCCAGTGCGGTCAGGCCGCGCGAGAGTGATTTTATGACATTGCCATGAACTTGGTTCATATTTCAAGAAATCTAGTTTTCAAATTGCAGCCTGCATGCACAGCCTGTGCATAATGCGCACGTGCCAGCGAGCATAACGCTTCTGGTAGCGTATGTCAACAAACCCGTCCACTTATGTCGGTCCTTCCTCAGCGATGAGAAAAAAGTTCGTCCAGCGTAGATCAAAGTGCAGGAGTTAGCAGTCTTTCGTCGAGCACAAACTTTGTGACTTGTACCAGATTGTAATTGAGACTTTTAGACTACTTCCATATCAGGGGCTGCGATGATGGAAACCACAATCCAAACCGCTAAATCCAAAATGATGGATATTCGGCCTACAGATACGGCCACAGCTGCGAGCATCTGGCCCAAGACAAACGGAGCAGTTTGCTTGTGGGCTACGTGGATCTATTGCACGAGGAAGCGGAGTGGGCGCTTGCTGAACTCATGCCGCGCGGTCCTGATCAGGACAATGGCGGTGTAAACTGAGCGAGGTTCAACTCGAAGCGCCTTGATGCTGGCAGTGGGAGCAGGAATGCGATAATCGCGTGGGTAGAAATCAGAGAAAGGCTCCGTGTTCGCCATCTGCGGTGTGACATATTGCTGCACTGTATGAAGCCCCATGCCTTGGCGCCGGATCGCCAGCTGCCAACGCGAGGCATCCAGCAATTCATAAGCTATGTTGACCGATACATAGTCGGTGCTGTTGGCAAGCCGCATCTGCGTACTTGCGAGGCACATCTAGCCGCCGTTTGTCAATTACCAAAGTGCACAAGCTCTGGAATTGCAGGCGAAACAACCGATGCAGTAACTGATCATCAAGCAACCAAAATGTTGAACCAAGACTAGTGACGAGCTTTCTCCGCGCGCTGCGCTAATGTCATTTCAATGCATTTCCGGGTGTGCGATTCCATACCATCGGCTCAACTGTCCCGCTGTAAGTGGGAATCAGCGCCTGGATGTGTTCCTGCGTGGAAGCAGGCCAAGATTCGATTTGACCTTGCGGCCATTGGCTTACATCCGCTTGTATGCATTCTGGAGCCGATTCGAAGTTTGGGTGATACCACAGGGTAATCACCGTACGGCTCCGATCCGACTGGTTGCCATAAGAACCGTGCAATAGCCGAGCGTCCCCAATCACAACATCGCCGGCCTTGACCGGAACGATGACTTCATCCGCCACGGGCTGATAGGCTGGATGATCGGGGTCGGTAATACTGCGCAGCTCATCGGTATGTGCTACGGGCACTGCATCGTGCATCGGATGGCGTCTGCGATGCGACCCTTTGATAGCGCGCAGGCAGCCGTTGTGTATATCGGTATCAACCAGATAATACATCAAGAAGAGTTGCAGAGGCGTATCCATATAGCTGCTGGGGTCGTCCCAACAGGCCCAATCCTGATGCCAAAACAGCGCTGGCGAATGCGGCGGCTTGCAGATGACGAATCCGGACGACCAGCGAGGCTTAGAAAAACCGAGAGCCGCCAACGCATTCAGCGCGGGCGGATAAGCCACGAGCTCTGCAAAGAAGGGGTCCTCATAGACGCTAATCATGCTTCCGGTTGACTTCTGTGCCGCAAAATGTTCGACCGATTGAGCGCCCAACAAGCGATTGCTCGCTGCTCGTACCCGCGTAAGCATAGCCTCGTCCAAGACCTGTTCGAAAACGCAGAAGCCATCGGCAATGAGCTTGGTATAATTTTCGCTCTCGATTTTCATGATTTACCTCCCGCACGGATTATTCTGGTCATGAAAGAGCATGAGCCTAGAAGCCCGTCTATGATGGACGAATCTTGCAGAATTATTTGATTGCGCCTTCTACAATGCCTTCAATGAATTGTCGCTGCAACAAGATGTATATGATGATCGTTGGCAAAGAAATCAAGGTCGTGGCGGCAGCGAGTAACACCAAGTTCGTCTGATATCGACCCTGAAGAAAGCTAAGCCCTAAGGGCATCGTTTGAAGTTCGTCTGAATTGATGAGCAGCAGCGGAAATAAGTAGGAATTCCATACCTGTAGGAACGTTAGCACGGTGATTGA
>JAGWBC010000041.1:5740-23439 GCA_021296115.1 Anaerolineae bacterium
CGGCTGCCCCTAAACTTCAACTTCGCAAATGCGTATCCAGCCAGGCTTGCGCAAACCAGCACCAGAGCGAGGGTAGGAATGGCAACTTTCACACTGCTAAGAACATAGTTACCCATCCGCGTTTGATTCCAGGCGTCAACGAAGTTTTCGAACCTCCAGTAGCGCGGTAGCGCCAAGGGATCCATATATACTTCCGTATTGTCTTTGAACGATGTCGTCCAGATGATCAATAACGGGGCAATCGCCGCGAAACTCATAAAGATGAGAAAGACCTGAACAAGTGACTTTGATATAGCTGGCTTGCCAATTTGCCAAAAGCGAATTATCAAATCACCGTCCCCTTTCCCGCAAATACAAGTAGACCAAGCTCGCGGCCATGATGATAGTCATGGTCACCACCGCAAATGCCGATCCATAGCCGACGCGGAAGTATTGGAACGTCTCTCGATAGATTATTGTGGCAAGCACCTGCGTCGAATCGATGGGGCCACCCTTGGTTGTCACATACACAAAGTCAAACACGCGCATCGTATTCATAAATACAATCAGAATGACGACGTTCGTTGTGTTCGCTAGTCCGGGGAATGTCACGTGGCGAAACCGTTGCCAGCCGTTGGCGCCGTCGACACTGGCCGCATCATATAATGCGGTCTCAATACTACCGAGCCCGGCCAGAAACAAGACCATAGTAAACCCGTAACCGGACCAAGCGCCTGCCATTGCCAGTGCCGACAGGGCGGTGTTGGGATCCCCAAGCCAGCCACGCGCCAATGACCCCAAACCAATCAACTCCAGAAATGCGTTTATTGCCCCCGTTTGCGGATGATAGATCCACATCCACATGAATCCTCTTACAACTACTGCCAAAGTATAGCGAACAAATACCAAAGTCCTGAATACGTTTCTTCCACGCGGCTTTGCAAAGTGCAACACCACGGCAAGTGCCAACCCCAGGACGATCGGAATTGACGCTAGAACTACCCACCAAAGATTGTGGCGCAGTGCCAACCAGAAAAACTTGTTTGCGAAAACTGCACTGTAATTGTCAAACCATATCCATTGCGGATTCTTGCTTATGCCATCCCAGTCCTGCAGGCTAAAGACGAGCAGACGTCCCAACGGGAAAAGTGTAAACATTCCATAGATTGCTAGGGCGGGAAGTAAGAAACGGAAGGGCGTGAGGCTATTCGGTCTTATTCTGACCAGGGTCCTGCTTACCCGACGCATCAAAGCGTAAAGAGCAAGATCCGAATCTGACTCGGCTGGATTCTCTCGCAAGGTAATCTTCTTGTTTCAAGGCGGGGTTTGAGAACAAGCATCCCAAGCCTCCGCCGATTTAGCCTCAGAGACGATTACTGAGACTGTTCTTGCCACTGAGCCTGATATCTCTTCAACACGTCATCGACATCTTGCACCAGCTGACTAATGTCCATCTGCCCCAAGACCATCGCCTGGAAGCCGGAAGCCCAGACATCGGTTTCTTCCTGGCTGTTGTTCCAGCAGATAGGTATCGGTCCACCGCCGTCTCGACCGGCTCTGTCGGCAACTTCAAGAGCAGTCACCTGTTGATCAGTGAGATTGACCGACTCGGGATCTACAATGACCGCAGGGAAAATCTGGTCTTCCGCAATCCACTTGACCGCCGCTTCGTCGCTGATTAAGAGATCGAGGAATTCCAGCACGAGCGCCTTCTTGTCCGGGTCGTCGGCCAGCTTGCTGGTCAGCCACCACCCTGAGCCTACTCCCACATACGATTGGAAAGTGTTGCCCTCGGGAACCGGAAAAGCTGTCCATCCAAATTCAAAGCGATCAGGGTTCGCAGCGGCGCAATCACTCAACGTCTTGAACAACCATGAACCTTGCGTCAGCATGGCGATTTCGCCATTGCAGAACCGCCCCCAGTGGCCTTCCCAGCCGTAACTGAGAGCGTCGTCATTGAAGTACCCTTTACGTTGATCTTCACTAGTTGTCAACAAAGCCTGTCGCGCGTGTCTGTGGGGGATGATTATATGCATGTAGCGGCTGGTATTGACTCCATTCTCGAAAACTGTCTCCAGGGCAGTGCTGGTGCAATGACACCACCATTAAAGCAAAAGCCAAACGCCGCCTCACGGTAGACAGTCGCGAAAAGGCGGCACTCGAAAGCAGCTTCATGGCGCAGGCCACCCGATTGCGCGGGATCAGCGGCAGCTGGTGACGAAGGCAGAGGCTGTCGAGCAGCATGACAGCAAAGTCAGTGTTCCAGCAGACCCAGTTTTTGCCGCGCATGATCTCCCACAACGTACCGTGAATATCCGGAAAGGATGGCTGCCCCTCCAAATCGTCCGGATGGATGCCGTGGATGTCATAAGCGCTCTGCTGGTCCGCATTCTGCTCAAGTATTTTTTCGGGGAAGCGCGGGGCGATCAGCGTGTGATACGCGACCGGAGCGCCCTTGGGCGCCGCATAGCTTTGCACCACGATGGAGACTGCTTCATCCAGTTCCGGGTTCACGCCGGTGGTCTCGGTATCGAAGACAATGGTGTCCTCGGCGCTGAGCGAAGAGAGCGTGTGCCACCAGTGCCTCCCATAGAGTGCCCAGATGTCCTCCGGTCTGGGTGTATTGTCCGGCCGCGCATCGGGCATCCGCGGTTGCACTGAAAAGGCTTCCAAGAACCTGCCCCGCTTGGCAGCGCCGACCAGGATAGGATAACTTATCCAGCGGTCAGTCTGGCCGCTTTCCATCGCCTCGAACCACATTCGATAACCTGAGTTGTCCCAGAGCGATCGCTCCAGCATGTTATCGAAGATGTTGATGCGGTCCCCGCCGGCTGTCTGCAGCGTCCACATCGGGTCTCCCCGTCTGGTCTCCGACCGGGTGACTGCAATGACCTTCACGTTAGGCGTCATTGACTTTTATGGGGCAGTGCGCCAGTTTTCCCGCTGGATCGACAGTGCTGCGAAGTCATCATCAGCTGTCACCACAACGCCGTTCAAGCGCTGGGCTAAGGCAGCGATCAGCAGATCGGCATCGGAGAACTGTTTCCCCTGATTCCGCATGGTCGCCCATAATTGGGCGGCCACTTGCCAATCGTCATCGATCAGCGCCAGGTGATCCATCAAGGGCATAATCGTTTCCTGGAAATGGCGCAGTTTCTGCCTGGCATTGACTTTGAGCAAACCGCGCAAGATTTCATACCGGACCGGATCACACAGACCCAAGACATGCCCCGCTTCGCCGGCACGGTTCAGACGGTCGAGGACTTGCGGTAGATGATGAAAGCGGTCGGCGATAACGTTGGTGTCCAGGATATAGATCACTGGGTCCATACGGACTCATCCCAGGCTTCGATGTAGTCTTCTGTCATGGCCGCAGTCATCTCGTCGAGCTGCGCTTGACTCAAGCCTTCGCTCATTGCATCCAAGGCCGCATTGAGTCGCCGCATCCGTTCTTTTGGCGTCAACTGAGCCGGCTTTTTGGGGCGCTGGTCAATGTGCTGGCGCAAAAGCCGACGCTCCTCGTCATTCAATTCGTCGACCGCGCGCAAAATCTCTTCAAAGATCATATACTTCTCCTGCTGGCGCCACGGTCCAATTTGGTGGATGAATCATGTCCTTTATTATATCTGACGACGGTATAGGAATTCATGTCCAGTGGCGGCGGCGTTGCCATCCTTGCCCATGACCCGTCCTCAACAAGAAAGCGCTCAAAATGCGATCCGCGCCCGCCGGGTCTTGGCTTCTGCCGGCCGGGCATAAAGCAGCGTGGTAGCGGCGTTGGCATGACCGGCTTGCGCCTGCATCGCCAAGGTGATATGCTTCCGCCGCAGGTCGTGCGCCGACAAGCGTTCAATCCCGATGCGCTTGCCACTGCCGCCCACCACCCGCACAATCGTCTCGGCATTCATCGCCTCATCGATATAGAACCCCGGGTTGTACCCGGCGGTCATGGTGGGAAAGACATGGCCGTATTCGCCCGCTTGCGCCTCCCACAGAGCAACCAGCGACTGCAGGGTCTCATCCGTGATATCCGGCTATGGCCGCAATGCGTTCCTTGCCGCCCTCGCTCTCCAGCCGCGCCCCTTTGAGGAACTTGAGCAAGCGCCGCCGCTGCACCGCATACCATTCGCCCCGCGTTTCGGATTCCTCCAGCCAATCGAGCAGGCGCAGCATATGCGCTTTCCAGGCGCGGCGGGTAGCGCCGGCCAGCTCCCCCTGGTTCAAGAACGCGGCCAGCTTGGTCGAAGGCGGCCTTGAGTCGCGCTGTTTTTTCTTTTGCCGCCAGACCTTGTTCTGGTCGCTCGCGACGCACTTTTGGCAAGCCTTTCTCGTGAGTAAATACTCATTTACACACGGTACTATATCCAAGCATTAACGAGCATTTTCCGGCCAGAAAAGGCGCAGATTCGGCAAATTCGATTAGGGAGCTATTTGGTAGCTGCGGGGGTTAGCCAGGTCCGCCGGCAGGGCCGTTACCACCGCATCGCCAACGGTCGAATTCATTACAAGGTATCGAATACAAGCTTGGCTGATTCTACTCAACCACGTGCGCCGCGCGCGGATCAGCCGGCGGCGGCTCCAGCGGCGTGACCCACTGCGACAGATCCGGCGCCTCAATCTCGCCCTGCTCCTCTTTGGGCGCCGGGACCAACATCGTCGGCAAGCCCGCCATTTGATCGTAGAGCTCCAGGATGACGCGCTTCGTGCGGTATTCGCCTTGAGCGGCTTTGTCCTTGCGCTTGACGATGGGGAAGGTATCCATGATGTAATCGACATCAGCGCGCTCGATGCCGTAGAGGCGGAAATAGAGCGCGTCCAGCTCGCAGCGCATGAGGAAGCGGCGCTCGTCGTCCCAGACGAAGGGCGGGCCGTCGTAGCCCAGGTCGCGGGCGAAGGGCTGCAAGTCCCAAGCGGTGTAGGTCAGTTCCAGCACGCGCGGCCTGATGAAGTCGAGCAGGGCTGGCGTGTATGTGTGGGACGGGATGACAGGGAGTTGTTTCAGGTAGCCGTATGTAAGGTGAATTCCTCCAACCTTCTGTCTTGCAGAGTAGTCAAATGGAAGGTTGTCGAATCCAGACAAGATCGCTGGAATCAAGTTATCAGCCTCTGCGACGTACATGAGCGGCATAGCGTGTCCTACAGCGGATATCGGAATCACGCTGAATATTCCGGTTCGCTCGTTTGTAGTATTCGTTACATCCCGAAACCCCAGCAACCAGCCGCGATCCCAGTGCTCAAGTCGCGCCTCGACTTCCCGCTCATCGACCCAGTAGCGCGGCAGCGGCACGGCATCGGCATCGCGCAGCTCGTCCAGCGTCATGTCGCGGGTTTTGCCGTTCGGCTGGTAGGTCGCCCAGCGGTGGGTGAATTGGTGCATCATCTTGGCTTCGTAGAGCGGCAGGTAGCGCTCGATCTTGCTGGTCATTGCATTTTCCTTTGTTCGCAACCGCGGCCAATATGATATACTATTTCTACGTCGCGCCACAAATCAGGAGACAACATGGCGACCATGGAACAAACAAATCCTCTCATGAGCGAGCGGGTAGCCAAGCTGGAGACGGCCATTGAAACCGAGCGGCCGCATCTGGCGACGAAAGATGATGTCAGTCTGCTGCGCGCGGATATGGAGCGGCAAACACGCTTGCTGGTCATGTGGTTCATCGCCACGCAGATTGCCCTTTCCGTCCTGCTCTACACCGCGTTGACGGGCGCCTTGGGTTAAGCGCCTGCCTCATCATCCTCGTCAAGGACAAAGTGGTTGCCCTCCAGCGTGAAGCCGAGTGATTCGAGTTGGTCGCGGGTGCGGAATTTGTCGGAGTCGCTTGTCATATTGAACACGCCCTGCTTGAACGTAATCCCCCAGGTGTTCTCCAGCGGCGTCTCCTTAATCAACACAGGTACGCGCCGATAAATCGCTTTGGTGATTTCGGCATCGCGTTGGCTGCGGAATGTCGCCATCGTGCCAGTATTGGGATTGAGCATGGCGATGTCAGCCGCCGACAGCTTAAAGCGTCGCCATTTGTCGTCCAGGTCGCCGACATTCAGCGCGAAGAAGACGAACTCGCTTTCGCGCGAGCGGATGTCTGGGCCCGTCATCGTCAGCAGCGAGAACTTCATGCGGCTGTCGACGGCGGGGAAAAGTTTCTGACGATTCTCGAAATCGTACAGACTTGCCAGCGAATCACTTTTCATCAAGTCCTGAAAAAAGTACTTGGTGGTGTCATCAGTCGCGATGCCCGACGGCACGATTGTCCCTACGTGACCGACTTCGTTTATAAGCAAGCGCTTCGTTTCGGCAAATAGCGGATAGGTGTTGATTCGACCGCGACCGGTCAGCGGATAATTGCCGGATGTTCGTACGAAGTGGCTCAGTCCGTCTGCTTGCCGCTTGTCGACAACAAACGCGTCGTAGAGCATCGGATCGCCATTTTTGAGATCCGCAATCAGTTGCTTTCGCCTAGCGCCAGGCGCTGCGGCGATTTCCGGGTTGCGCTCGGCAAACCACTCCTTTTCCTTGATTTCAGTATGCTCCCAGGGCGGGTTGCCCAGCACCACATCAAAGCCGCCATTCCAGCCGGCCGTTTCGTTCTCCGCCGCTTCCAAATTGTCCGGCACTCCAAAGACATCGGGAAAAGCCACGTGCCAATGGAAGAAGCCGTAGCGGTCGGTCAGCGCGGCCACTTGCTCGCGTATGGTCTGCATATTCTCCGCTTGCGGGTCGTCTTCCAGATGGCGGTAGAGCAAGTCGGTCAGGGGCATGTCAGGCCAGACCTGCGCGTCCGAACTCCCCTCCCTGGCTCGCTGGGGAGGGGCCGGGGGTGGGGTTGATTTGACCCACACAAAAGCGGCGCACCATGCATCCGCCAGCATCCGCGCCTTGATGTATTCATCGTCCTGCGCCAGCGCGGCGTAGAATTCTTCTTTCTGCCGGATATCCGCCAGGCTGTCATCGGGCTCGGCTGCGAGCAGATTCATCGAATCGCTGAGATAGCCATAATCGGCGGCAGGCGCCTGATCCAAGCCCAACTGCCGCAAGCCGGCTTCGCGCTGTTTCAGCTCCCCCCGGTTCTGCTTGCGCAGGGCGCTGGCGACTTTTTTGTCATCGCCCTCGATGGGTTTGAAAGCATCGTTGGGGATGCCCTCCGCCATCAGCCGCGGCGTCGTGCCCAGCAGGCTGTTGCCCACCTGGATATGGTGATCGAGGAAGCTCAGCGGCTTGCCGGGGTCAAGCGCTTCCAGCCAAAGGCTGACCTTGCACAATTCCGCCGCCATCGGGTTGATGTCGACGCCGTAGATGCACTTGCTGATAACCTCGCGCTTCGCCTTTTGCAGCACTGGCAGGGCCGGCTCTTCCTCGCCCGTGCACAGGCTGGCCAGGCGCTTGGCGATGCGGTTGGCCGCCGCGATCAAGAAGTGGCCGCTGCCGGTGGCTGGGTCTCAGACTTTCAGATTGAGGATGGCGTCTTCGCCCTTCTTTGCCGCCTCGTCCAGCACGGGCTCGAGCGCCGAATCGAGCAGCACCTTGATCAGCGAGGAAGGCGTGTAATAGCTGCCGCTGGTCTTGCGCTCGTTGCCGCCGGCTGTTTGCAGCGCGAAGCTGCGCGCGTCCACATTGATATGCGGGTGCAGCTCCAGCAGGCTCTCGTAGACGCTGCCGAGTTCTTCCGGTCCCAGGTTCTTGTAATCGACATTGCGCCAAGAGCGTGCCTCGCGGTCGTCGATCAGCGAGAGTGAGCGTACCGCGCTGAGCAGCTGCCGATTGCTGATCTTGCAGTCGCTGATATCGGCCACGGCTTTGTCGCTGAAAAGGAAGGAGCCGAGCGGCAGGATGCCCAGTGGCGCTCCATCGCCTGCGCCGCCGAGCAAGCGCATCACGAGGCGCAGCGCCTCAAAGAGATCGCCGTGGCGCGTGCCGACGAACTTCGCCGCCATCGTCCGCAGGCGCTGCGTCGAGTAGAAACTCTTGTAGCGCTCGCGCGCTGCGTCCGTCGCGTCGGGGCCGAGAAGCAGGTCGCGGTCTTCCGCCACGAACATGAAGAGCAGACGGTAGATGATGCGCAGCAGCTGGCGATAGTAGTTCTGCTTGTCCAGCCGGCCATCACGCAGCGATTCGCGCAACGCGCCGTTGGCGGGATGCTCTAGGAAGCCGACGCCCAACGCCGTGATAGCTGCTTCAACGCCGCCGCGCAAATGCTCGAGGGCGCGGGCGCCGCGGTCTTCCGCCTCTTTCATCCACTTCTCGAGCCAGCAATCCGATGGGCGATCCGCCTCGACCCGCGATTGATGACAGAGCAGCCAGAGCACGCGGAAATCACTGTAGGCGTCGCCGTTCATCATCGCTTCCAGGTCAAATTCGACGTAGGCTTGCCGCGTAAGCGTCAAGTTGTCGCGCAGGACGCGCAGCTTGTTTCCGTTGCTGACGAAACCCCAGAGATGGTCGTCGCTGCGATTCAGGAAAACTTGCAGCAAGCTATGCGGGCTGGCAGTCGCCGCGCCAGCCACGCCGCGCATGGTTTTGTCCAGCCCAACCTTGGCGCTGACCAGATGGATGGGCACATTCAGCCCCCAACTGTGGCTGATGGGATAGGATTTGCCCTCGATCTCGAAGCGCTCGGCCGTGTGCAAGCGTCCGTAGTCCAGTTCGCGGAATAGCGGCAGCAACCAGCGCTCGCGCGTGATGGTCGTGCCGCGATCGTCCGCCGGCAAGGACTCCAGCCCGGCCTGGAAATGCGACCAGGCGCTCTGCAGCGCCGTCCAGGAGCGGCTGATGGCTTCGTTGAGCCGTTCGCCTGAGCGGTGGTAGCTGGCGGGCGTCATGCCGTCAAGCGTCCCGTCCTCGTCGCTGACGCGCGCCAGCAAGTCAGCCGGCAGCAAGCTGCCTTCCGTGCGAATCGTGGTGAGCTGGTCTTTCGATTTAGGCATAGCTCAGTCACCTCTCGGCGCGGGCAAGAAGACGTAGACGCCGAGCACATCGGGCGGCAACTGCGGTTCAACGCGGTGCCGCGGGCGCTGCTAATCCCGACGGTAGGCGGCGTTGCGCACCCGTTTATGTGCAGCGAGCAGCTCCTCGCCGCGCTGTCTCGCCCGCGCTTCAAGCTCAGGCATGATAGAGTCGATGTCATCCACGACTCGGCGAACAAATTCGGTTGCCTGCTGCGACGCGATATTGTCGTCCGGTTCCGCGTCCAACAGCGCTTCCGCGTCCTCCGGGCTGAGCCAATTCGGATTCTTGGGCGCGCCTTCAAAGGCCAGGGACAGGCTGTCTTCCGCGAGAAGCTGCTTTTCTGCACCAGCACGGCGCGTGATGAGGTGATAGCGCAAGCGCAGCAGCAGCAAAGTTGTGCGCGTCGTCACCGCCCGCGTTCGTATCGCGCCAGCGCGCCGCGCCTGTGGCTGATCATCGTCGCCAGATTCTTTGTCGAGGGCGGTGTTCATCACATAATTCGCCAGATTCTCGACGATGGGATGGGTTCGGGTCAACTCTACGTCGCTGCTTTGCGCCGGCGGCTCGTATACAGCGCTGAAAGTCGTCTGTGGCAAGACATCGCGCAAGCCGCGCGGGCTATCGCTGAGGTCGATCTGGACATGGCCATTTTCCCTCAGCGTGCCCTTATACAGGCCAACAGCATCACGCATGAATAGCTTGAGTTCGGCATCAGCGCCGACCGCCTTCCGCGCCGCTTCAAGCTCAGCCGCGACTTCATCCACCTTGATCGCGCTCTGCGCGAACATGGTACGCGACATTTTCTCCCGCTCGGCCACTGCTTCCCAGCTCTTGTCGAGATCGAGCTGTTTCTCGGCGAGATGCTGCCGAAAACCGGGTAAGGTCAGTTGATCTTCTCTCAGCAGCAGCCCCTCGAATATCGCTTCGATGACGTCCTCGCTGCTGCCGGGCACAGAAACCGAAATGCCCAGCGACGTGCGGATCGACTTGTGCTTGCGCAGCAGCACGTTCAACACGACGCCGTCAATCTGATTATCCGTGCCGTAATAGGTGACGACTTTGACGCGGTCGCGCTTCTGCCCATAGCGATCGACGCGGCCTTCGCGCTGCTCATGCCGTGTGGGATTCGAGGAAAGGTCATAGTGCACTACGGCGTCAAAGCCTTGCTGCAAGTTGATGCCTTCGCTGAGGCAGTCGGTGCAAACCAGGATGCGCTTTTCAGCCTTCGCCAGCTGCGCCACACGCTGCTCGCGCTCGGCCGGCGGCAGTGAGCCGGTGACCCCGCTGATCTCCGTCTTCTTGATTGACTTGCGCAACTCGTCCTGCAGGTATTCCACCGTCGGGATGAAGCGGCAAAAGACGATCGGGTTATAGCCATCGCGCAGCAACTGCTTGAGGATTTTGACGAGACCCGCTAATTTCCGGTCGGGCACCCCTTTGAGTTGCTCCGCCTGGCGCGCCATCTCCTGCAAGCGGCGGCGCTGGTGTCGTTCCCCGCCTTCGTCCGACCAGATGTCGCTGGGAGGCACAATGTCACTCGCTTCGGCATTGGTGTCGGTCATCTGATCCAGCACCGTCTGCCGTCCGCGTTCGTCTAGATCTTCGATGCTTTCGCCTTCTGCGATGCCTGCCCGGTTGCGCAAGGTGGCGGCCGCGGCAGCCGGGCTGGACGCCATCGAGCGCAGCAGCGCCAGCGCCGACCACCAGCGCACTCGCCGCCGATAGCCTTCGCCCGGCTGAAAGACAATCTCGCGGGCGTAACCCAAGACTTGATCAAAGAGCCGCTTGTACTCTTCAGTCAACGTGTAGCTGATTTCCGCAGCGTCGCGTTCGGGGAATGGTGTCTCCGCGTGCAGGTAGCGCCGGATATCGCCGCGACGTCGCTGCACGAAATAACGCGCGACATCTCGCCGGATTTTTTCATTTGCCGAGCCGCTGAGATCTTCCGGCAGGTCGGCGAAATCGGAATTGAACAGGGTTAGCAGGGCACGAAAAGCTTCCTCTTTGCCGCTGTGTGGCGTCGCGGTCACTAGCAGCAGATGGCGCTGCGGATCTTCTGCCAGTGTCTTGACCAGCTCAAAGCGCTGATGCCGGCCGCTGCGCCCATCGTATGCGTGGACGACGGTGTGCGCCTCGTCAACGATGATGAATTCGGGCGCGGTGCGCAGGAATTCGTGACGGCGCCGATCCGACTTGATGAAGTCGGTGGATACCACCGTGAAATCGTAGCGGTCGAAAATGCTTTCGCCAGCTCGCAGCGTCCGCTCCAAGCGGGGCGCTGTGCTGGAGAGCACCAGTTCGGCTTCGATATGAAATTTCTCGATGAGTTCGCTCTGCCATTGTTCCGCCAGTTGCGGCGGGCAGAGCACCGCCAGCCGGCTGATCTCGCCGCGATCCAGCAGTTCGCGCGCGATCAAAAGGGCTTCAATGGTCTTGCCGATGCCGACATCATCGGCGAGCAGAAGCCGCACCGGGTCCAGCTTCAGCGCCATAAGCAGCGGCACGAGCTGATACGGACGCGGCTCCACATTGATCTTGGCAAAGGAGCGAAATGGCCCGGCACTGGCGCGGAAGCCGAGGCGAACCGCCGCTCGCAGCAGGCGCGCCGAACGATAGTCGCCGATCAGGCTCGGATCCGGCACATCAAAAATGGCCGGCTGCACCTCCTCCAAGCTGGTGAGGAGTGCAGTCACCTCATCATCGGCGCCGCCCAGCGGTCGCAAATGCAGCAACTCCGCGTCCGAATTGGGCAGGACAACCCACTCGCGGTCCCGCGCCTTGACGAGCGCGCCGACAGAATAGCTCATGCTTCACCCCCGAATACAAATCTGTGCTGGCGGAGTTTCGTATCCCAATCCTCAAGATAGCCGAAGCGGATGACGCTATAGCCTTCGTTCTCCAAACGCTCGGATCTGTCGCGATCGCGCGCTTGACGCTCGGGATAATCATGATGTGGGCCATCTACGTACACCGCGACATAAACGCCGTTTCTCTCATAGATGAAATCCGGCCGGGTCTCACAAGCGGCGATGTAATGCTGCGCTCGGTCGGGCAAGCGCAAGCTGGCCGCCGCGACATGTTGCAGCCACTTGCGCTCTAGATCGGATTCACATTTCTCCAGCAGCTGAGTCAAACGATCATCGGGCGAGCCAGCGCCCACAGCCGGCATTACATCGGCGCGCACCAGTTGCAGCAGCCATTCGACTATCTTCTTTCGGTCGAGGATGTCATGCTCGCGCTGGTTGCCGTAACTTAACAAGCAGTCGTAGCAAGCGGCTTCGCTAGCGCCCTCCGACTTGCCGAGATCATTGCCTTCGGCATCAAAATGACAGATTTCCAGCGCCGCGCGCGCAATCTTCTGCAGGGCCGCGGGATCTTCCACCAGATGATTGAGCACACCGGCGCCGCCCTCGGCGGCCTCGTAGAAGAGCAGCTGCTGCCGCTTATCCACATCGGGCAGTGGTTCGGAGGCAAGCTCATTATCTTCCAACTGATATTCTCGTTCGATGGCGCGTTTAAGCGCAGCTTGAAGGGAGGCCATTTGCCCGGCGTCAGCATTGAGCAGCGGCTGCAGCAGGAGACAATTGCGATTGTCTTCGACGAAGGGAACGACACGCTGCGTACGCGACGAAAGCGGGTCCTGTTGATCGTCCTCCTCTTCAGTCTCGCGGCGCGCCCAAAGGCCGTTTTCGACATCGAGAACAAAGCCGAGCTGCTCTTTGTCCCGCCGACGGCGCCAGCCGACGTTGATGCGCCAAATCGTTGCGGTCTGCGCGTAGATCAATCTGGCGATGTCCTCGCCGTCCAGCTCAACATTAGCGCTGCGC
The DNA here is from genome assembly GCA_021296115.1 of Anaerolineae bacterium. Lineage (GTDB taxonomy): Bacteria > Chloroflexota > Anaerolineae > Aggregatilineales > Phototrophicaceae > UBA6055. The sequence continues at coordinate 18,491 of JAGWBC010000041.1, forward strand.
ATTTCAGGCTGATCTTCGGCGTTGCTGAAGCGGAGCCCGGTCTTTAGTTCATAGCCCAGGCGCATACGCTCTTCTTCGTCGGCATTGATGCGGTCACGCCGCCGTGTCTTGACATTTTGCATCTTCAGCATCGAACGCCAGGCCAAACGCAGCGGCGCCCGACAGTTCTCACAGACATCAAAGTCCACGTCTGATTGAATATAACCGCAGTGTTCACAGCGTTTGATGCCGGTCGTCAATGGTCCGTCTTCGGTCACGGGCATCATTACCTCATTAATCTCGTAACGAGAGCCTTCATGGTAGATGAGCGCGCCGGGACCAAATTCAGATATCGCCAGGAAACGGGGACGCGAAAGAAAACTGTCCGCTTGTTTTTGCCGCCGTCCGGGAATATAAGCTGAGAGTGGCAAACGGGGGAAGCTATACCCGGGCAAGAAGCCTTCGGTGGCGAAATAGCGATAGGAATAAAAGTCGGATTGAACCAGGTTTTCGACATCGGTCAGCAGTCTTAATTGTGCCAGCGCCTCGCTGTGTTGTCGTTTCGCGCGGCGTTTGTCGACGGCACTGCGAGAATGATCCAGCAAGATTTTGTTCTGCTTTTGCGCTTGTTTACGCGCTGCTTGATACAAGCCGCGCCAACGATTACAAGCGCCATCGAATGCCAACCTGACGTTCTGCATGGTTAGGTCGAGCAGCTCGTCGGCGTTATCCAGCTGGTCAATTGTCCGCAAGATGGAAGACGCGCGCTGCCGTGCCCGCAGCTGCGCCTCGGGCTTGGAAATATCTTCCTGCACCGCCTGCGTCAAAGCCAATTCGGGCGGTTCGCCATTCATATCGAGCAGGTCGGTCAAGGACTTGCCCAGGCCAAGCCCGACTTCCGCCAGCCAGACAGCATGGATATGCGCTTTCAGCAATTCGCGGTTGGTCAGGTCGAGGCGCGGTGGGGCGACAGCGCCCGACACCATCAATTCTGGACGCTTATAATAGTATTGATCGTGCGGGCTGCCGCTGGAGCAGTAGGTGAAGACCAGCGCCGGTTGTCCGCTGCGCCCGGCGCGCCCGCTGCGCTGAGCGAAATTGGCCGGGGTTGGCGGCACGTTGCGCATATTGACAACATTCAGCAGGGCGATATCCACCCCCAATTCCATCGTTGGCGAGCAATATAAAATTGGCAGATCGCCCGAACGGAACTGCTCTTCCCGTTCTTCGCGCTGTTCGTTGGGCACTTGCGCAGTGTGCTCAAGCGCTTGGTAGCCATGGAGTGATGAGGCGGCTGCTTGATAGAACTCGCGAAAGAAGGGATTGGGCCGGCCGCCCTCGCTTGAGGCAACTGGCGTGCGCAGCGGGTCATGATAGGTGCTCCCGTCGCCGACGCGCCAGCGCATAGCCGCCGCGTTTAACTGATATCCGGGCACATCGTCAGCGCTTCGCGCCGGCAGCGCTTCCTCGACGATGCCGCCGATTTGAAGCGCACGCAGAAGCTCGCGTATGATTTGCCAAGTCGCTTCAGTATCAAGCCGGTCGGTGAATTCGGCAAATATGCCCGACCGCCGCAAATACTGCCCAAACGCGCCGCGGGCCGAGATGTACGTGAAAGCAGTGCGCCACTCGTCCGCTCGTCTTGAGCGTGCCAGCGCAATACTCGCCGGCTCAAGTTTCTCGTCTTCGTCTAGCGCCCAAGGACCAGTCAAACGCTGATAGCTGCGAGTTGTGATGGGGTCCAGGCGGTCGCGGTCGAGATACTGCACCTTGATCGCGAGTTCACGACGCATGAAGTCGAGGAGGACGCGCGCGATCGTGACGCGGGTCGTTGGCGTAGCGCCAACCAGAGCCGGGTGAAAGCCCTCCCAGACATCTTCGGCGGCGCAGACTTCATCGAGGCTTTCGTAGTCTACGCGCAGTAAACCACATTGTTCGAGGTTGGGCAGAGAGATGCGCCAGCCGCGGCGCAGGTCGCGGTAAACGCGATACGCCAGGACCTCCTGCAAAGCGCGCTCTGTTTCTCGACGAGCGTCGAAACGCGCCTTAGGTTCCGAGGCATAGTCTTGAAATGGCAGCTCTAAAGCAGAAAAGACCGCTTGGGGAATTTCTTCCGCGCGCAATCCAGCGTCGCCGGCTCGTGACACGGCCCGGTAGATCGCGCTGCGCAGCAAGCTGACCTCAATGAAGTCATTGAAATGACCCGCCCGCAGCGAAGCATCCTGACGATTGTCGGTGAAGCTGAGCAACTTGCGCGCTACATCCTCAAGCTCGCTGTCGGCCTTCAAAGCGCGAACGGCCGCCAGGCTCAAGATGGTAGTCGCGCTGCTGCGTCCCTCCGAATTCAGTGTGCCCAGCTTGATAAAGTCGCCTTGCCGAGGTGTGTAAGAGACGCCGCAGCTCAAACAGAACATGAAAGGCATAGGCAAAAAGACCGTATCTTGCCCGGCCTCGGCTGGGCGGCCCTTCGTATCCAGTCGCAGATGTTGTGGCAGGTATTTGCGGCGATTCCTGCGGACATCCTGTCCGCTTCTTCTTTCTTCTAGCCAATCTTCGGGCAGCCGCGCGAGCGCGGCGCCATGTTCGTGCGGCCAGGGGTCTGCCTCGCTCAGATACAGATAGCCACCTTCACCCTCTATATCGGCGTGGCGCTCGCGGAAATCGCGTGGTATGTATCCCGGTTCACCGTCTTCGCCCTCGACGCGGCTTACCGTGTAGTATTCCTGGCCACATTCACGGCAGAACGACAGCGGAAACAGGAGTTTGCGATCGGCGCCGAAGTAGCGTTGTCCGCTCAAGGTGATGTGGCGTTCGGCCTCTGTTTCGAGGGTGGCGTATGCGGTGTCGCCCGGGCTGATAAATTTATGCAGGCGGAAAGCGAAAGGCTTCAGACCAGTGTCGGGATCATCAAATTCATAGCCGGCCAGGAGCCACTTCTGGATGACGGCTTCGCATGAGTCGACCTGTACACCCGTCAGTTCGCTCAAGGACTCTGCAGCATCCTCGATGCTGCTAGGAGTTTGGCGCTGCAAGCGCGCGCCTTCAGCGCGCAAGCCGAAGGTGTTTTCGATCCAGATCGAGAGCGGATGAGCGACAAAAGCGTCGTATTCCACGGGAATAACGAGCGCGTTCTTGGCCGCGACGGCAGCGACGGCCGCGGAGAGCGACTCCGTGTCCAGACCTCCCGCTGTTGCCCGCTGCAGTGTTTCACCGATGACATGTTCCGGCAATACCGGTGCGCCGAAGATGTCACTGCTGACCCGGGCAACCTGCTGCTGTTGTTCTTCGAATGAGCCGCCGCTCGCCATCGTCGCAGACGTGCCTACGAACTGGATGGGCTGGCCGGCGACTTCCAGCCGCTCCCGCACGCGGCGCATCAAGAGCGCGACATCAGCGCCCTGCCGACCGCGGTAGGTATGCAGTTCATCCAGCACCACAAAACGCAAGCCGCGCGCTCGCTCGATCAGGCGGCGCTCGTGAGGGCGTGTCATGATGAGCTCGAGCATGACGTAGTTTGTCAGGAGGATATTTGGCGGGTCGTTGATGATGCGCTCGCGTTCTTCATCCGAGACTTGCCCGGTATAGCGCTCGAAGGTGACCGGCTGCTCTCCCTCAGCAAAGCCTTCCTTGAGAAACTTCCCGAGCTCTTCTTCCTGGCTGTTGACTAGCGCATTCATGGGATAGACCACTATCGCCTAAATGCCCTGCCCGCTGCCCTGGCGCAAGACGTGGTCGACGATTGGCACGATGTAGTCCAGGCTCTTGCCGGAGCCAGTGCCGGTGGTCAGCACATAATTGTAGTCGCCTTTTGCGATTTCTATGGCGCGGCGTTGATGCCGGTGAAACCGCAGCGTTCTTCCACCCTGGTGTTTGTCATGCTCGAATATCGAGTCGCACTTGGAATGCAGGTAACCATCGTCGATGGCTTGGCGTACCGTGCCGCCGCTTTCGAAGCGCGGATTCAGTTGAATCAAAGGGTTGGGCCAAAATGCCCCTTCCGCCATTCGCCCCTCAACATGGCTGCGGATTCGAGCATCCTGGATCTGGATGAAGCTTTGGGCATATTCACTGTAAGCTGTGATAAGTTTCTTTCTAATCGAAAAAACATCCATACTTCCATCCTTTGCCCTGCGTATGATTTAGTGAGCAATGCCCGTGTCGCGTCATCCACCGCATTTCAGCAAGCAGCCATACACTCGAATTAAGGTATGCTACTGGAAAAAACGTCGCATTCCTGTGGTAGATATTCACAGGTGGGCAGACCTGCATACATTAGTGTGTCGCCACTTGATTCAGAGTTGCCGCCACTGTCGTCGAACGAGTCCAGTTTCTTTCAACATTTATTTGCTTTACATGAATTCTCTATTCATGATCACACTGATCCGAAACTCACTTTCGTTTCTACAACGTCACAAATGGATAACTTACCTTTGATAATGCAAGTAATGCATTTGCATTATTTCTTCATGTAGAAGATAGACCTCTTCTCTAGGCTCCTAGGAGGCCGTTCTACCTCCAGTGGATATACATGACCACTGCAGTGAGGCCAAAGCTTTACTACATTGAGTTGCATTGACATGAATATTCAAATGAAATAATTCAGTTGAATATTGTCAGCGTTGTGCGCCACCCTATTCTATACCGACGATTATGTTCTAAGAGCCTGCTATGCTGATTTCTTTCCTTCAAATGAATTGTTTAGTCATTTGAATAGACATTCCATACATGCCATTCATGGGTGGGAAATCAAAACTAATGACAATTTCCATCGCGATTCTGAACCAGAAGGGCGGCTCGGGCAAAACCCCGATCACGATCAACCTGGCGGGCGCGCTGACCTCGCTCGGTAGGTCGGTGCTGATCTTCGATCTCGATGGCCAAGGCGACCTGACGACAGGTGTTGGCTTCGATGATGAGATTTTCGCCACGAGTAGCGAAAATATTTACAGCTTGCTGACTAAGTCGGAGGG
>JAGWBC010000041.1:23505-31324 GCA_021296115.1 Anaerolineae bacterium
CTTTTCACCGTGCATAATCGCGAGCGTCGGCTGGAACGGCTTTTGGAGCCGATCGCCGGCATCTACGATTACATCTTGGTGGACTGCCCGCCTAATCTGGGTACTGTGACCGATAATGCGCTCCTGGCATGCTATCATGTACTGGTGCCTGCGCGCATGAACAAGAAGAACACGCGGGCCATCACGATTCTCCTGGACCAGATCGAGACGCTTGAGGATGCATTTCGTGTCGCGATTCAGGTGATTGGTGTGGTGCCAGTCGGCTATGTGCCCGATGCGGATCAGAAGGATATCACCGCGGAGTTGCGGGAGAATATGCCGGAGTATCTAACGCCGGTGATCCGCAAGCGCGAGACCCTGATCGAAGACGCCTGGCAGTCCGGCTGCTCGATCTTCAGTTATTGGCCGAGCAATTCTTATCGCGCCAAGGCACAGCGCGAGAGCCAGCAAGACTATCTTCAGTTGGCGGAATTCGTCTTAGCGCGTAGCAGGGAGAAGGAAACATGAACGAAGAGCAACAGACAAAGGCCCAGAGACAATCGCTGCTTAGCCAACGCTTCGGCACTCGGTCCACGGAGGCAAGTGGACGTAAGCGCGGCCGTCCCCCGGCGAAAGTTTACAGAAAAAACGCATCATTCTATCTTCAGCCAAAGGTACTCGCTGAACTGACGCAAGCTTATCATGAATTAAATACGGAATTACCAGAGGAACAGAAACTGGATAAGGCGACTTTTCGCGAGATCATGCTACGATACAGCATCGCAAACCTGCCAAAGGTACGAGAAGAATTGCGCCGCTAGCTGTTTGATGAATACCAGCCTTGTCGCTCCATAGGCAAAAGCGGACGCAAAAGATTACTTTGCAGTGTTTGAATAGCTTATGTAGTGGTCCCGAAAAACTGGACATCTAGTAAAGAGAGTAAACTAGATGCACAGTGAGGGAGAACCGCTCGTGGGAAAATACCGCAAGTATACGCCCGAAACCAAGGTCAGGATTGTGTTGGAAATCTTGCGCGGTGATAAGTCTGTGGCGCAGGCCAGCCGCGACTACCAGATCAAGGACAGTTTACTTTACCGCTGGAAAGACGAGTTTCTGGAAGGCGCCAAGCAGGCTATTGCCTACGGTAAGCCGACTGAGCAAAAGCGCCGGGCGGACAAGGTGGCTGAGTTGGAGCGCTTGGTGGGGAAGCTGACGATGCAACTGGAAATTGCAAAAAAAGCCTCTCACTTTGTGAAATGTCTTCCGCCCGAAAGCGAGAACTAGTGCGGTCGCTCAGCCAGACTTACCCGGTGTCGACGAGCTGCGCTGTGCTGGGATTGCCGCGCAGCAGCTACTATCATCAAGCCAAGCCGCGCGATGAGCAGGGCTTGCGCGAGGCGATCGTGGAGATTGCCAGGCGCCGCCCTACCTATGGCAGCCGGCGTGTCGCGGTGGCCCTGCAGCGGTCGTCAAGCGGCGCGCGCGCGGGTCGCCATTCGGTACGTCGGCTGATGCGAGAGATGGGCTTAGCCATCAAGCCGAAGCGCGGTCGGGGCAGCGGCACGGACAGCCGACACAGCTTAGGACGCTACCCGAATCTGATCAAAGGAATTCAGCCGGAGCGTCCGAACCAGGTCTGGGTCGCCGATATCACTTACGTGCGCGTGGGCTCGGAATTCGTCTACCTGGCGGTCATCATGGATGTGTTCACGCGGTCGGTGCGCGGCTGGCATATTAGCTGGACAGCGGGGCAAAGCCTGACGCTGGCGGCGCTGCGTAAGGCGCTTGAGCATCACCCGGCGCCGGAGTTCCACCACTCCGACCAGGGCTCGCAATATGCCGCCAAAGCCTACATCAAGCTGCTGCGCGGGCGCGGCACGCAGATCAGCATGGCAGCCCCCGGCAAGCCCAAGGAAAACGGCTATGCCGAGCGGCTGATCCGCACCACCAAGGAGGAGGAAGTATATCTCAGCGACTACCAAAACATGGCTGAAGCGCGGGAGCAACTGGGTTACTTCATCGAGGTAGTCTACAATCAGCAACGTCCGCATAGCGCATTAGACTACCTAACGCTGGCAGAATTTGAGGGTGAGTGGCTACTGCGAAACTCCCTCAAATTACCTGAGATTTTGTGTCCAATAATTTAGGACCACTACAATCCCATCCCCGGCCCTTCCCCGAATCATCAGGGAAGGGTGACTCGGCGTTGGAGTTGGAATGTTTGGCAGAACTCGCATGACTTGCTTGGTTCTATTTAGGAGAGGAGAGCTTGAAGTACGGGGCATACTTCGCCTGCTAGTCTCGGTGTACTCGGTGTATTCGGTGGTAAGATTTTTAGTTCCAAATTCTGCCTTAGCGCCCGCTTTCCTTGCATGCCTGCACTGCCCTTGGTTATGCTTGCGCTAGCGATTTTGGATGATGCCACGCGAAAGAGGAGACATGACATTCGAGACGGTTCATGACCTGGAAACGCCAAGCGTACTGATCGACCTGGACTTGATGGAAGCCAATATCGTCACGATGCAGAGCCGCTGCGACGCGCTGGGCATTGCTTTCAGGCCGCATATCAAGACGCACAAAATCCCGGATATCGCGCGCCGGCAGCTGGAAGCGGGCGCCACAGGCATCGCCTGCCAGAAGGTCAGCGAGGCGGAAGTCTTCGCCGAGGCTGGATTCGACGACATTCAGATCCCCTACAATATCGTCGGGGCGCGCAAGACCAGGCGGCTGGCGGCGCTGGCGAGCTCAGCCAAAGTGACGGTGACGGTCGACAGTCAAGCCGTGATTGACGGCATCGCCGCGGCGGCGCAAGAAGTCGGCTCGACGATCCACATGATGGTCGAGTTGGTATCGCTGGGGCAACGCACCGGCACAACACCCGAGGCTGCACTGGCGCTGGCCAAGCGCATCGGGGCGACGGACAATCTGCGCTTTGCCGGCCTGATGATCTACCCGTCGGATGCCGCCATCAGACCGCGCCTGCTGGAGACGCTGGCCCTGCTGGAAGCGGCCGGCATCGCGGTCGAGGTCGTCAGCGGCGGCGGCAGCGGCGCTATCAGCGACATGCACTTGCTGCCGGAACTGACGGAGATGCGCGTCGGCACTTGTGTCTTCTGGGATTGGAACAGCGTCAGCGCGGGATATGTCGGCTTCGACAAGTGCGCCATGCGCGTGCGCGCGAGCGTGGTCAGCGCCAACGAGCCCGGCCGCGTCATCCTGGATAGCGGCAGCAAGTCGATCCAGTCGGAGACGATTGAGGGACAATTTGGCTATATGGCCGAGTATCCCGCAGCACGCTTATACAAGGTCAACGAGGAGCATGGCTACGTCGATTTCAGCGCGTACGATTCGCTACCAAGCGTAGGGGAAATCGCGCATATCATTCCGGTGCATACCTGCGTGGTCGCCAATTTGCATAATCAGCTCTACGGCGTACGCGGCGACAGCATCGAAGTGATTTGGGATGTGGCGGCGCGAGGCCTGGTATGGTAGCGCGGCGCCAGGCAGCGACATACAATCTGAACGAAAGACTGGAGTGTCTATGTTAGTCATTGACGCGCATCTGGATCTGTCCTGGAACGCCCTGCAGTGGAATCGCGACCTGCTGGAATCGGTGAACACGATCCGGGTCAAGGAGGGACGCATGGCCGGCAAGGGCCGGGCGCAGAATACGGTCGCCCTGCCCGAGATGCGGCGCGGTCGCGTGGCCGTCAGCTTCGCCACCATGCTGGTGCGCTCAACTGGCCAGACCGCCTCGCATATCGATTACGGGTCAGCGGCGCAGGCATACGGCATAGCGCATGGGCAACTGGCTTATTACCGCGCCTTGGAGGCCGATGGTCACGCGCGAGTGCTGGCGGATGGGCCGAGTCTTCGCCGTCATGTCGACGAATGGGAGCGCTGGGAGGGCAGCGGCGCCGACCCCGCGGACACGCCGCCGCTGGGCTTCGTCATCAGCATGGAGGGCGCTGACCCCATTCGCGATCCGGCGCAGCTCGAAGCCTGGTGGAATGCGGGATTGCGCCTGCTCGGTCCGACGCATTATGGCCCGGGGCGTTACGCCGGCGGCACTGGCACGGAGCTGGGGCTTACGGCCTTGGGCAAGCCGCTGCTGCAAGAAATGAGCCGCCTGGGCATGCCCCTGGACCTCAGCCATTTGTCCGATGAAGCCTTCTGGGATGCGGTATCGATCTACGACGGCTTGGTCTTGGCCAGCCATAACAATTGCCGGGCGCTGGTACCGCATCAGCGTCAATTTAGCGACGAACAGCTCAAGCTGATCATCGAGCGCGACGGCGTCATCGGCGCGGCCTTTGATATCTGGATGCTGCAACCGGGCTTCGTACGCGGCGACAGCAATGAAACTGTGTTTATTGATGATGTCGTCGACCATATCGACCACGTGTGCCAGTTGGCGGGCAACAGCCGTCACGCCGGCATCGGCAGTGACCTCGATGGCGGTTTCGGACGCGAGCAGTCTCCCTGCGATCTGGATACCATAGCTGACTTGCAGCGATTGCCGGGCAAGTTGGCCGGACGCGGCTATGCCGACGCTGACATCAAGAACATCATGTACGGCAACTGGCTGCGCCTGCTGTACGCGGCTTGGGGCTAGTCAAGCGCTAGTACGCTCATAATGAAGTCCGGGAAGTCCGGCTCGCCGATTGACCGTGAGTCTTACTCAAGAAGCGGTTGCATCTGCGTCAACGCTCGGTCCAGCAGCGGCGGCTCGGCGGCAAAGCAGAGCCGCAGGTAGCCTTCCCCTTGCGGGCCAAAGGCGGCGCCCGGCGCCAAACCCACACCGCATTCATGCAGGACCCGCTCGGCAAAGGCGTAGCTGTCCGTCACGCCGTCAACGCTGAAGAAGGCGTAGAAGGCAGCGCTCGGCAAGGGCAGGGTCACGCGCGGCAGCTCGGCGAAGCGGCTGACAACCATATCGCGCGCCGCAAGATAGCGCCCCATTGATGCGCGGACGAAATCTTCGCCCTCTTTTAAGGCGGTGATGCCGGCGATCTGAGTAGGCGCGAAGATGCAGGAGAAGTTAAATTCAGCGACCGCTGCCAGCGTGCCGATCAGGGACTTGGGCGCGGTGAGCCAGCCCAGGCGCCAGCCAGTCATAGCCCATGACTTGGAGAAGCTGTTCACGATCAAATATTTGTCGTCTTCAGTGACTTTGTCGGCGAAGCTGGGGGCGCAATCGCGGTCGTAGACAATGCGGTTGTAAACTTCGTCGGCGATCAGCCAGATATCGCGCTCGCGACAGAATTCGATGATCTGCCGCTGCTCGTCATTTTCGAGCATCCAGCCGGTGGGATTGTTAGGCGAGTTGATCAGCAGCGCGCCAGTATTTTTCGGACAGGCGTCGAACAACTCATCCAGGTCCAGGCGCCAGGCGTCGCAGCGCGGACGCAGCGATACCCGAAGGACTTCAGCGCCCAGGATCTCAGCCGCAGCCGGCAAGTTTGGCCAGACCGGCGATGGCAGGACCACCGCGGCGCCCTCGGCCACTACGCACTGCAGCGCGACCGCCAGCGCCGTCATGCCGGACGGGGTCACGCCGATGTTCTCGGCAGTGAGCGCCGTGCCGTAGAGGCCATTCTGATAGTGTGCCAGCGCCTGGCGCAGCTCGAGAATGCCGAGGTTGGGCTGATAAAAGGTCTGGCCCTCGTCGATGGCGTCTTTGGCGGCTTGACGGATGAATTCGGGAGTGGGTTTGTCGGGCTCGCCGAACCACAGCGGTATAACATCAGTTTTGCCGATGGCGCTGTTGGACAGCTTGCGGATCAAGCTGGGCTGCAGCGCGCGTACGGTCGGGCGTCCGGCAGGCAGGCTCATTTGGGCTAGTCCCCTTCTTGTTTGTAGAGCGCCACCGCCGCGACGATGATGACGCCTTGAATCAGACCTTGAATAAACTGATTAACGCCCAGCATGACCAGCAGGTTGGCGGTAAGGCCGAGCAGCAAAACGCCGCCCAGGGTACCGAGCACACTGGCGCGACCGCCAAAGAGACTCGTCCCGCCGATGATTACCGCTGTGATGGTCTGCAGTTCGATGCCATCGCCGATAGCCGGGTCGCCTACGCCCATGCGCGACAGCCAGAGCAAGCCGGTCACCGCCGCGGTCAGGCTGCATAAGACATAAACGCCGTAGCGCACGGCTTTGATCGGCACACCGGAGAGGCGCGCCACCTCGATATTGCCGCCGACGGCGTAGAGATACTTGCCGAATACCGTGAAGCGCAGCAGCAGCATGGTCAGTACGATGAGCAGGAAAAACATCCAGGCGATGATCGGAACCGGGCCGATCTTTTGCACGTAGAACATCATAACTTCGCGGCTGGCTTTGCCGACAGGCGATGAAGAGATGGTCAAGCCGATGCCGCGCAAGATGACCAAAGACGCCAGCGTAACGATAAAGGGCGCGATGCGCAGTTCGTTGATGAGAAAGCCATGTATCAGACCAACCAGCACGCCAAGGCCCAGCGTCGCGATGATGGCGGGCAAGACATTGGCGCTCTCGCCGTTCATCACGATCGCCGACACCAGGATCGACACCTTAACCAGCGAGCCAACGGAGAGGTCAATGCCGGCGGTCAAAATCACCAGCATCTGGCCCAGCGCGACAATGCCCAGGAAGGCCGACTGCCGGGCGACATTGGTCAGATTCCGCTCGGTGAAGAAACGCTCGGATTGCGTAATGCCGATGATGACAAGCAGCAGGATAAAGGCGTAGACCATGATAATTGGTCCATTGCGGCGCAGGAAAACAGCGCGCGATTGTGCCCTTCGCTTGCCTCTGCCGCCCAAGCGGTCTGCCAAGAGATTCACAACCGGCTTGCCTCGGCCGCGCCCATAGTCGCCAACTCGATTATGCGCGCTTCGCCCGCCTCTTCCCGCGTGAGCTCGCCCGCGATTCTGCCGTCATTCATCACCATGATGCGGTCGCTCATGCCGATGATTTCCGGCAATTCAGACGAGATCATCACGATGGCGATGCCGCGGTCGTTGAGCTGACGCATGAGCCGGTAGATTTCGAACTTGGCGCCTACATCGACGCCGCGCGTGGGTTCATCCAAAATGATCACTGCAGGATTGGTCGACAGCCACTTCGCCAATACGACTTTCTGCTGGTTGCCGCCGCTCAGGAATTGCGTCTCTTGATCGGCCGATGACATGACAATCGACAAGCGTTTCTGCGCCCCGCGTACGACCTTGTCCTCGGCGCTGCGCTTCAGAACACCGAAGCGCGTCAAGGTCGACAGTATGGGAATGGTCACATTTATTCGCACGGACAGCGTGGTAAAGAGGCCATGCGCCTTGCGGTCTTCCGGCACCAGCACCAGGCCGGCGCCGATGGCCTGCGCCGGGCTGCCCCATGTCGCCGAGCCTTTGCCGACCAGTTTTATCGAGCCGCCAGTTAAGGCGTCCGCGCCGAAGAGCGCCCGCGCCAATTCAGTGCGCCCTGAGCCGACCATGCCGGCGATGCCTAGAATCTCGCCAGCGTACAGCTCCAGGCTGACGCCGTCGAGAATCGTATCGGTCGCTATATCATCCGCAACCAATACCAATTCGCCCTGTTCGTGCTTGGTCTGCGGGAAGACCTCGTCAAGCGGCCGCCCGACCATGTATTCGACCAGGGTGGCGCGATCAAGCTCCTCAATCGGCCGCGTCGCGACCAGCTCGCCGTCCTTGAGCACAGTCACTTCGTCGGCGATGCGAAAGACTTCTTCCAGGCGATGCGAGATATAGATTACGGTGACGCCCTGCGCCTTCAGCGACTCGATAATGCGAAATAGCTGATCCAGCTCGCTGCCGGCCAGGATGGCGGAGGGTTCATCCAT
>JAGWBC010000041.1:31330-42317 GCA_021296115.1 Anaerolineae bacterium
AGCGCCTTGGCAATCTCCACCAATTGCTGCTGGGCGATGGTCAATTCGCTGACCGGCAAGCGCAAGTCGAGCTCGATGCCCAGTCGGTTGAGCAGCGCGCCGGCCCGTTCGTGCAGGACCTTCAAGTCCAATACGCCCAGGCGCTTGCGCGGCTCCCGCCCCAGAAAGATATTCTCGGCGACCGACATCTGTCGCACTAGCGCCAGCTCTTGGTAAATGATGCTGATGCCGCTTCGGATAATGTCGCCAGTTGAGGCGTCACCGCGCAACTCGCCTTTGTAAACGATTTCGCCTGCGTCCGCGTAATAGGCGCCAGCCAGGATTTTCATCAGGGTCGACTTGCCGGCGCCGTTCTCGCCGACCAGGCCATATACAAAACCGGGCCGACAGCGAAACGAAACATCCTTCAGCGCTTTTACACCGGCAAAGGATTTCGAGATATTACGCATTTCCAGGATGTAGTCGCTCATGGCAAGGCAACGAGCGGCATCCGAAGCGATAAGACGCTCCGAACGCCGCCAGTCTATCGTTGACAGGAGGTCAAACTATCCCTCATCCATGGTGGTGAAGCCGAGCTCCGCCAGCTTCTCATCGGGCATGGTAATCGGCCCGTGCACGTCATCGCTCCACTCTTCGCGGAAGTAATCAGCGCCCTCGACATCGGTGAATGGATCGCTGTTATCGATTTTGCCCACGAAGTCGATGAAGCGCGGCACCGGTTCGCCCGCCAGGATTTGCAGCGCAGCGTCGATGCAGAGCGTGATCATGGCATTGGGATACTGCCAGGCGAGGTATTTGATGTCGTGCTCCAGCGCCAGGCGCAGGAAGCCGTTCTGCCACTCGCCGCCGCCAATGGGCGGGATATCCAGGCCGGCATCCAGATAGGCGCTGATGATGCCTTGCGACATCTGCGCGCCGCCCGACCAGATGCCATCGATCTCGTCGCCATATTGGACCAGCCAGGTCTCCATGATGCCCTTGGCATCCGCCGGCGACCAGAAGCCGGGCTGCTTGTCCAGAATATTGATGCCCGGGTTGGCGTCAAAGACGGCTTGCGCGCCCTCTTCCATGATGTCCGAAGTGGTGACGCCGGGGATGCCGGTCATGAACACGACACGTATTGCGCCAGGCTGGCGCCGACCACCCAGAGGTTCGTGCCGACTTCGGTGACGAAATTGTTCGTCTCGACCGCGCTCGCGCAGAGCACAACCGGCACGCCCTGCATCATCGCGCGTTCGACCGGCGCCGAAAGCGCGGCTGCGCCCATCGGCACGAGGATAAGCGCGTCAGGCTCCTGCGCCAGCAGATCTTCAACCTGCGGCACCTGGATATCAGCGCTGGCCTGGGCATCGCCGTAGAGAAGCTCGGCCACCACATCCTCGCCCAAATGCTCGACATACCAGTTGGCATGCGCGTCAAAGAGCGCGGACCAGGCATTGCTGGTGCCCTGCGCCGCCAGCGCAATCCGATAGGGACCTTCTTTGGCGAAGTCGCTGGTGTCGTAGGTTTCATCCAGCCGCGACAGAACACTTTGCAGATAGGGCGACGCATCGATCTGCTCGTCAGTGAATTCAAAGGCCAGCATATTGCCGTCATCGTCCTGCGCCAGCGTCGCAGCGCCAAGGCAAAAGACCAAGGCCAGGACAACCAAGATATTGAGTAAGCTCTTCATGACAATTTTCCTTTCAAGTTTAGGCTCAGCATACGAATTTCAACGCTTGCGGCATCTTCGATAAGCGCGCCTCCTTTCCAACAATGGCGATCACGATTCTACATTGGCGACGCTGTAGAGCGTTACGGCGCCCAGAATCACCAGTCCCTTGATGATGAACTGCACCTCGACATCCAATCCCAGCAATACCACCATCGTGCTAAGAATCTGGATGATTAAGACGCCGGCAATTGTGCCCAGCAAACCGCCGCGCCCGCCGACGAAAGCGGTTCCGCCGACCACGGCCGCCGCGATCGAGTCGAGATCCAAGCCGCTGCCGATGAAGCGATCGACATAGCCGACGTATCCAGTTAGAACGACACCCGATAAGACAGCGAACAGACTGCCCAGGATGTATACGGAGATGCGTATCGCATCAACCGGCAAGCCCGAGAGCCGCGCCGCTTCGATATTGCTGCCGACAGCATAGACCTTGCGCCCATAGGATGTGCCGCGCAAGATGAAGATGAATAGGGCGCTAAAGCCGAGCCAGAGCACCAGCGGCACGGACAGGACCGACCAGGAGCGATTGACGATGCCCAGCACCTCGGGCACGAAGCCGCCGGGCACGCCGCGCGTATAGGCTTGCGTCGCGCCTTTGACCAGCACCAGCATACCCAGCGTGGCGACAAAGGGCGGGACGCGGCGCTTCGTCACCAGCAAGCCGTTGCCCAAGCCAACCAGCCCGCCCAAGGCCATCGCGGTCGCGATCGCCGGTATGACCATCTCATTGCGGCCATTGCCCACTTCGGCCACCACGACTGATGTCATGATAAATATGCCGCCGACAGACAAGTCCAGGCCCGCGACCAGCAAGACCATGGTCTGCCCAATGGCGACGATGCCCAACTGCGACGCCTGCCGCATCACGACCGCGATGGTATCCACCGCGTAGAGCTTCGGCGTCAAGACCGCGCCAATCAGCAGCAAAATGACGAGCGCGATATACACACCGTAATCGGCGACGAATTTGCGCGTCTTCCAGCTTCTATCAGCAACCGAACTGTCGTAAGACTTTGCCAGGCTCATTGCGCATCCAGACAGGCGGCGCAGGCGCGCCTAGTCGTCAAGGTATTTGGCCGCCCACTCGACGCCTTCCCAGGAAATCGTCTTTTCCGGGGAGATTTTGACCAGGTAGCGGGGGCGAACCCGTGACGGCTCCAGGTATTCCGGTCCACGTTCGCCCAAGTAACGTACCGCCATACGCCGCGCGATTTCCAGCCATTCGCCGTGCATCAAGGCCGGACCCTCAACAATTTCGGCGCCGCCGCGAAACAGCACACGAGTGTACGGACTGCTATCGAGGGCACAGGACACCGAGCAGCGCGGGAAGCGAATCAAATGCCGCGCGAATATCGTCTTCGCCCGCGGGATAATCCACATTGAATCGCCGTCCCATTCCTGCCATACCGGCGTCACGTAGGGGTCGCCCTTGCTATCAACAGTGGCAATGCGCGCAACGATGGGACCATCAAGGAAATCCTGCAGCTCGTCAGCATACAGCCCGCGCATCTTGCCCATCCATTCGGGGTATTCACGTTTTTCGCTCATAATTCGTCCTTTCATGGTCAGGGAATAACTCTATTCGTTACCGTGATGGCAGCCGCCACATTGTTAATCTGAGTATAGCCAATGTTAGGGTCTGTGCCAAAACCGCCGTTTTTCTACCCCATCCCCGGCCCTTCCCTGAATCATCGGGGAAGGGTGACGCGCCGTTGTGATTGGAAGATTCGGCGAAATTCGCATCACTTAGTTGGTTCTATTGAGTTCAGAGAGTTCTTCTTGACGTCAGACGAAGTTGTCATGTCAACGGGATCAAACAGACCCGCCAGCGTCAGACGAAATCCATACGTAAGCCCGCGGCAGCTTCCGGCGCGATTGAGCGCGCTTCGCCCTCGGTTTTGAACCGGATCCGGTATGGAAGCGGTCGATTCGCCCCGAGATGCGCCGCCAGCGGGCTGCTGTCGTCTTCCGGCGTCAAGTATTCCAGGCGATGCGGGCCCACCTGATAAGCGACGCCGGTGGCTCTGAGACTGTCGTCCCGCGCTGGCTTTCCCCGCTGACGCAGCGCCGCGTCCATGATGCGCCGCGTCATTTCCAGGTCGCGGGCCACCAATGTGACTGTGTCGATGCCAGTCGCTTGATTGGCGTGCTGATTCTCTTTCGGCACGCGCTCCAGGCGGGTGGTCTCATCCTCGATGACGAAGGGGACAAGTCCTTGATACTCGCCGTAGATCTCATTATTCAGCCAAGCCAGCTGATAGCCGTCGACGCGTACGCGGCTCAAGCCGACCAGCGGGCTCATGTCGACGCCTTGCGCTTGAAAGACCGCGTAATCGCCGCGGATGTCGTCGGTCTGCATACAGAAGTCGATCAGTCCGCCGCCACGTTTATGGACCGCGTCCCACCAATAGTGATTCGGGCTCTCCTCGTAGAAAGACAGCAGCTCAATATAGGCGCCGTCGGCCAAGCCGATCAAGGTATTGTAAGAACCGATGGGGTGCTTGCCGCCGTCGACCACGCTGAAGCCCAGCAACTTGAAAGTCTCCGTCAAGGCGTCCAGCTGCGGACCCGCGATGACGATATGATCGATGCTCAGAATCATGCCTGCCTCCACTACCCCTGGATGAACCTGCGCGAGTATAGCACAGGCGCCGCGCCTGCTTGACGAACGGTGGCGAATGAGTTCTATTTGTATTGTTGCTGCTGAAAGGGGATAAAGCGCATGAAACTCACAAGTGATTTGCATGTGGTCGGCGGCGGTTACTTTGGCTTCGGCTTGTCGGGCCGCCTGGATTGCCACGTATATGTGCTCAACAGCGGCTCGGAGTTGGCGCTGATCGATCCCGGCATGGGCATGGAGCGCGATTTCGACACGATTCTGGACCATATCCGCGACGATGGACTTGATCCGGGCAAAATCCGCAAGTTGATTCTGACGCACTATCATTGCGACCATATCGGGGCGGCGGCCGAGGCGCAGAAGCGACTGGACGTCGAGGTGTACTCATCGGCATTTGCCGCGCCGGTCATCCGCAGCGCCGACGAGAAAGCCGTCGCCCTGGATGTCGCCAAGGCTGCCAATTTTTTCCCGGCTGACTTCCACCTGCCGCCCTGCCCGGTCGATGTCGAACTGGTCGAGGGCGACCTGATCAACATCGGCAACCTGGAGCTGGAGACCTTCGAAACGCCGGGGCATTGCGACGGCCATTTGAGTTTCATAATGCGCGGCGGCGACCGCATTTATCTGCTGGGCGCGGATCTGGTTTTCTGGGGCGGGAAGGTGGTCTGGCAGAACATCCACGATTGCCGCATTGACGCTTACGCCGACAGCATGTTCAAGCTGGAGAAGCAGGCATTTGACGCGCTTATCCCGGGCCATCTGCAAATTTCCTTGAGCGGCGGAAAAGTCCATCTGGACGCTGCCTGCGCGGCCTTCCGTCAGTTGGCGGTTCCGCCGAACTTGCTCTAGCGCATGGCGTTATGGTTGCGCGAATGAATGCCCCACACTGCTAATGTCCGCGACCGGTCAAGCAAGATTTGCGTTGCGAGCTGGAATTGTGCCATAATTTCGCCGAATCAAAAACAACTTTTTCCATTCCGTATGGTGTCCCGAAAGGAGCATGTTATGTCGTTTCGTAAAACCTTGTTCATTGTCTTGGCAATTGTGATCTGCCTTGGCGCGTTGCCTGCTGCGGCGCAGGACGAGCCGATCCAGATGTCGATGTGGGTTCGGTCGATCCCCTTCCAAACGCAGGAGTTGGTCGATCAGTGGAACGCCAACAACGACAGCCAGATTGAGTTGACCGTTGTCCCGAGCGGCGAGTTTGTCACCAAGATGGGCGCCGCCATCGCCGCCGGAGAACCGCCCGATATCGCCAGCATTGATTTGATCTACACACCCGCCTTCGCGGCCGCCGGTCAGTTGGTCGATATCACCGATTTCGTCAGGGAACTGCCCTATGCCGACAGCTTGACGCCGGCGCATATGGAACTGGGCATGTACGAGGGCCGCAACTACGCCGTGCCGACGGGCGTTGACGGCTCCTTCATCGTCTACAACATCGACTTGTTTGAGCAGGCGGGCCTGGACCCGGACAATCCGCCTTCAACCTGGGACGGGATGCTGGAGGCGGCGCGCGCCATCAACGACCTGGGCGACGACACTTACGGCTACTGGTTCTCGATGAATTGCGCCGGCTGCAACGCTTTCACTTTCCTGCCCTTCATCTGGGCCAGCGGCGGCGACGTGCTCAGCGATGACTACACGGAAGCGACTATTGCGAGCGACCCGATCGTGGCCGAAGCGCTGGCATTCTACAATACTATCTGGGAAGAGGCACTCGTGCCCGAGGGCGCCAGCATCGACAACGGCTCCAACTTTGTCAGCGCATTCGGCGCCGGCAATATCGGCATGGCCGGAACGGGCAATTTCGCCATCTCGGGTTACACCAATGACTTCCCCGATCTCAACTTCGGCGTTTTCCATATTCCGGGTAAAGAGGGCGGCGCGGCCTCCTTCGGCGGCGGCGATGTCATCGCCATACCCAGCGGCACCGAGCACGTCGAAGAAGCCTGGCGCTTTATCGAGTGGACCATGAGCGATGAGGCGCAGATTGAGATTTACGCCGCCAACGGTCAGATACCGGTCCGCCTCGAATTGGTCGACAACCCCTACTTCGAAGGCGACGATCGCCAGCTTACCGCCGCCAGCGCCTTGGCAGTTGGCCATACGCCCTACACCACGGTCTACAACGACCTGTTCAACGATCCCAATGGCCCCTGGCTGGAGATGCTGCAAATCGCCATTCTGGACGGCGATATCGACGGCGCGATTGAGTTGGGCCAAGAGCGCTTCACGCAAATCATGGAAGGCTAGCCTTTCAGCGTTAGTTGTGTCTGCCGGGCTTCGGTCCGGCAGGCGCCCTAATATCCGCAGCGCCGGTCGCCACTAGAAGGGTCGAAAGCAGCGCGTTTTGACCAGCCAATTCGCAGTCTGGAATCTCAGTTGGGTGCAGCGCCGAAAATTAACCGGGCTGCTTTTCGTCTTGCCAACGGTCGCCTTCGTGACGGTGTTTTTCATCGTGCCACTGCTCATGACCGTCTTCATGTCCTTCCATGATTGGCCGCTATTTGGCGAACGGGCCTTCACTGGGCTCGCCAATTACAGTGAGCTGGGCAAAGATCGGCAGTATCTCAAGAGCCTGGATTTCACCTTCCGCTACACCCTGCTGGTGACGCCGCCGATATTCCTGCTCGGTTTCATCCTGGCCTCATTGGTCCGGCGCAATATCCGCTTCATCGGCATCTTCCGCACCATCTTTTTCTTGCCGGTCGTAATCGGACTGGGCGTCTCGAGTTTGCTCTGGGTCTGGATGCTCGACGATCGCATCGGCGTCTTCAACAAGATCCTACTTGACCTGAACCTGGTTACGAAGGCGCAGCTCTTTTTGGGCCGGCCGAATACCGCCATGAATGTCATCATCTTGTCGGTGGTCTGGAAGACGGTCGGCTTTACCATGATCCTGCTGCTGGCAGGCTTGCAGGCCATCCCGGACGAACTCTACGAATCGGCCGAGGTCGATGGCGCCGGCTATTTCCGCAAGCTGTTTTACATCACCCTGCCGCTGATGCGCCGCTTCATTGCGCTCGCCTTGATTCTTTCAGTCATTGGCTCGGTCTTGTCATTTGATCAGTTCTATATCATGACGCGCGGCGGACCGCGCAACAGCACCATCTCCATTGTTTACTGGATCTTCAACAACTCATTTACCTATTTCAAGATGGGCTACGGTTCGGCCATGTCGATCGTTTTGCTGGGCATCCTGGTCGCCTTGACGGGCGCCCAGTTTTATGTATTGCGGGAGAGGGAATAAATGGCCGCCACGTTGAACCGCGACGCGGACCGCGCTGTAAACCAGCTGTCACAGCAACAGATTCGCCGCTTGCGCCGGCGCGCGCTGCTCGCGCTGCGTTATGTGATTCTGATTATTTTTGCGCTGCTCTTCTTGTTCCCAATCGCCTGGTCCTTCATCAACTCGATCAAACTGCCGGCCGAGGCCCTGGCCGTGCCGCCGACCTACCTGCCGCAGCAGGTCTCCCTTGAGAATTATGTCGAACTGACCACCTACGGCAAGATTGGCGTGGCGCAGCACGTATACAATAGCGCATTGGTCGCGCTGATTACGGTCGCAGGCAGCATCGTGCTTAGTACGCTGGGCGGCTACGGCTTCGCGCGATTCGACTTTCCCGGCAAGAACTTTCTTTTCATCATGGTGCTCTCAACGCTGATGATCCCCTTTCAGTCGATTCTGATTCCACTCTTCGTCATGATCGTGCAAGTGGACCTGCACAATACGCTCTTTGGGCTGGCTCTGGTCTACATCACCTTTCAGCTGCCATTTGGCATATTCCTCATGCGCAACAGTTTCCTCGCCGTGCCGCTTGAGATCGAGGAATCGGCGCTGCTGGATGGCTGCAGTTCCCTGAGCCTGCTCTATCGCCTGATGCTGCGGCTGGTGCTGCCGGGCGTCGTCACCGTGGCGATTTACGCCTTCATCAATTCCTGGAACGAATTCCTGGCCGCCCTGATCTTCATGACCGACCAGGATAACTTCACCTTGCCCGTATTCTTGACGACGATTCGCTACGGCATTTGGGGGGACGTTGATTGGGGCGCGCTGCAGGCCGGCGTCATCGTGTCCATCATCCCCAGCCTGGGCATCTTCCTGCTGCTGCAACGCTACTATATGGACGGCCTCATGGGCGGCGCGGTCAAGAACTAATAGACGAGGCGGACTTTGGACAAACTCCCGAAGAATCGAAAGCCGCTCCATCCGGCAGCCTTTCAAGCCTTGCCGCTGGGCGCGATAAAACCTCGCGGCTGGCTGCTCAACCAGCTCAAAGTACAAGCCGGCGGGCTCACCGGCCACCTCGACGAATTCTGGTCCGACGTGGGCCCGAACAGCGGCTGGCTGGGCGGAAGTGGCGAATCCTGGGAGCGCGGTCCCTATTATCTCGACGGCTTGCTGCCGCTGGCGCATCTTCTCGAGGACGGGCGCTTGCTGAACAAGGTCGCGCCCTGGATCGAATGGACCCTGAACAGCCAGGACAAGCGCGGCTATTTCGGCCCGCGCGATCCCGACTGGTGGCCGCGCATGGTGATGCTCAAAGTATTGATGATGCATTACGAGGCGAGCCGGGACGAACGCGTGCTGAGTCTGATGACAGCCTATTTTCGCTATCAGAAGCGCGCCCTGCCCGTGCGCCCCTTGTATACCTGGGCCGAAGCGCGCGCTATGGACAATGTGCTTGCCATCCATTGGCTATACAACTTCACCGGCGACGTCTTCCTTCTGGAACTTGCGGAAGCGCTAATCGACTTGACGCTTGACTGGCCGGATCTGCAAGCGAACTACAGCGTCCAACATATTTTGCCGCTGGCGGAGTGGGATGGCGGAATGATGACGCATGCCCCCAACCACGCGATGGGCGTGAAGGCGGGCGGCGTTTTCTACGCGCAGACCGGCAAACCCTGGCATCGCCTGGCGTCGCGCCTCGGCATCGAAAATCTGATGAAACACCACGGTCAACCCAACGGCATCTTCAGCGGAGACGAACACCTTAACGGCACATCGCCGGTCAGCGGCACCGAGCTCTGTACGATATCGGAGTATATGTTCTCGCTGGAAGAGTTGACGCGCATTCTTGGCGATCCCTTCTTCGGCGACAAACTGGAACAGGTCGCCTATAATGCGCTGCCGGCCACCATCACAGCCGATATGTGGGCGCACCAATATGATCAGCAAGTTAATCAGGTGCTGGCGACTGTCGCCAAGCGCAACTGGACCAACAACAGCGACGAATCCAATATCTATGGGCTGGAGCCGCATTACGGCTGCTGCACCGCCAATATGCATCAGGCCTGGCCGAAATTCGTCAAGAGCCTGTTTATGGCGACGCCGGAGGGCGGCTTGGCTGCCGTGGCCTACGCGCCCTGCCAAGTTGCCACCACCATAGCCGATGGCGTCCCGGTTGCCGTCAGCGTAGCGACCGATTACCCCTTCAAATGCGATATCGTATTCAGCTTCGAGCTGGGCTCGCCCTGCGAATTTGATCTGCTCTTGCGAATTCCGGATTGGGCTGAGGAAGCGAAGCTGACAATTTGCGGCGAGACCACTGTCCTGCGCGCCGCCGGCAGCTTCCATAAGGTGCGGCGGACCTGGCAGACAGGCGACCAGCTTATTCTGCAATTGCCTCAAGAGGTACGCCTGAGCGAAGGGCATCAAGGCTTGCTTTCGGTGTATCGGGGGCCTCTGCTGTTTGGCGCCCGAATTGAAGAAGAATGGAAGCAGATCAGAGGCGAGTTGCCGCAGGCGGATTGGGAAGTCTACCCGAAATCGGATTGGAACTACGGTTTGATTCCCTGTGAGGATTCGCTGCTTGCGGGACTTGATCTCAAAGAAGCGCAACCGAGCGACTTGCCTTTCGCGACAGACGCGCCGCCGATTGCCTTGAGCGTCGCCGCCAAAAAGCTGCCGCAGTGGCGCCTCAGCGATAATTCGGCGGCTGACATTGACGTCGGACCGCACCAGACCGATGCGGCCAAGGAGAATATAACACTCATTCCCTATGGCTCAACCGGCCTGCGAATCGCCGCCTTTCCCGCCGCAATAGATGAGGAGGCGCCTCAATGAGCGAATCCCACAGCGACTATCCGATCCAGTCGGCGCCCTTCACCCAAGTCGCCGTGGACGACAGTTTTTGGGCGCCGCGCATCAACACGACGATAAAAGTCACCATCCCTTACGACTTCCAAAAGTGTGAAGAAACGGGCCGCATCGATAACTTCGCCAAAGCCGGCGGGCTCATGGAGGGCGCGCACGAAGGCATATTCTTCAACGACTCTGATGTCTTCAAAGTGGTGGAGGGCGCCGCCTACGCGCTGCAGATCACGCCGAATGCGCAACTCGAAACTTACCTGGACGATCTCATCGACAAATTCGCCGCCGCGCAGGAAGCTGACGGTTACCTCTATACAGCGCGCACCATCGACCCGGCCAATGCGCCCGAGCCCTGTGGACCCGAACGCTGGTCAAACTTGCGCATCAACCACGAGCTCTACAACGTGGGCCACATGTACGAAGCGGCGGTCGCTTTTTTTGAGGCGACGGGCAAGCGGATGTTTCTGGATATTGCGCTCAGGAAGGCCGACTTGATCGACTCGGTTTTTGGCGTCGACGGCGTGGGAGATGTGCCGGGACATGAGGAGATCGA
>JAGWBC010000277.1:0-3155 GCA_021296115.1 Anaerolineae bacterium
CGTAGGCTGGCATTCCCGTCGCCCCGCTCGGCGCGCCGAGCGGGGCATGTTGAGGCTGGCCTGGCGCGTCGGTGGGAGCGGCTGTGCAAATATTTTGTATCGGAATTGTTCAGACTAAAGGAGACAGATTATGTATAAGATTATTTTGGTCGCGCTGTCGTTTGCGCTCGCCCTAGCGGGAAGCGTGGCGGCGCAGGATGAACCCATCGAGATCGACTGGGCGAATGACGCGGCCTGGCACGAGGCGGGGCAAGATGCCCTCGGCGAGGCATCGCTTGACGTAACCGGCATCGGCGTCAACTCCGTGATGTTCGCATCGACGGACTCATACCAGGCGGCTGTACGGGGCGCGTTGCCAAGCGACGACGCTTTCCCGCTGTTTGACTGGTGGTTTGGTTATCGCATGAAAGACCTGGTGGACGCGGGGCTGCTTGCGGATGTCACCGACATCTGGCAGACGCATATTGACAACGGCGGATTCCCGGCCAGCATGATGGGTTCCTTCGGTTTTGAAGGGCGCGCCTATGGGTTGCCAAAAATGATTAACTACTGGGTCGTCTTTTACAACGCGCATGTCTTCGCTGAGCATGGTCTCGAAGTCCCGACCACATGGGACGAACTGATGGCGGTTGCGGAAACGCTATCGAGCAATGGCGTAACCCCGTTCGGCCTGGATGTTGTTGCTTGCCGCTGGTGCAGCTTCATTTGGTTTGAAGAAATGATGGTGCGCGTTGATCCCGCCCTTTATCAGAGTGTGATGGCGGGCGAGACGGCTTACAACGATCCCCAGGTTGTCGCCATTATGGAGCAGTGGCGCGATCTGCTTGACGCGGGCTATTTCTCGCAGCCGGGCGACTTCGCCGAAAACTGGGAGGAACCATTTGTGAACGGCAGTTTTGGCATGTATCTGATTGGCGACTGGTGGACAGCTTCGCTCGAGCGCGCCGGTTTCATCGCCGGTGAGGACTACGGCGTCTTCGTCATGCCGGGAATCACAGAAGCGGGGAATCGCAGCCTTGTCATTGAGGGACGTCCGGTGCTGATTGCCGAGAATTCGCCGCAGCGCGATGTCGCGCTCGAGTTTGCCGATTTCTTCATGAGTGTTGAAGGGCAAACGATCTTCGCGGAGACAAGCGACATCAACTCACCCAATCTGCTGGCGCCCGAAGAGACGCGCCCGGGGCATCTGGTTGATTTGGCGAATGCAGTCGCCAATGGCGAATACGAGCTCTACACGCGATATTGGGAAGCCACGCCGCCGCCAATCGTCGAACAGGTGGTTGATTTGCTCGGTCAGTTTGTGTTGGATCCGGCTGCCTTGCAGACGGTTCTGGATGGCGCGGAGCAGATTGCTGAGGATTACTGGGCAAGCGCCGGCGGCGAATAAGCTCTGGTATAGGAGAGGCGTATCAAGCGCCTCTCCAACCATCCTGAATGCAGGCGGGCGGGTTGCCCGATACAAACCAAGTGAGCACTGAGCCGCTTCGAAATGAGGTCCCGGTCACAGCGCTGGGAAAGGCGTCTGTCAAGACGCCCACGCGCGCGCAGGAGCTGTTGCGCAAGATTGAGCCTTATCTTTATCTATTGCCCGCGCTACTGCTCGTAGGCGGGCTGCTACTATATTCGGTCGCCCATACCTTGGCGATCAGCTTTACCGATTGGGATCTGATCACGCCGCCCCGCTTTGTGGGCCTAAAAAACTACATTGACGCCATCCGTGATCCCACTTTCACCAGGTCATTCTCGAACACTTTGATCTGGACTGGCGGGAGCTTGCTGCTGCCGGTCGGGGGCGGCTTGCTGCTGGCGGTGGTTTTGGAGCGAATCCCCGGGCAGCGGGTCTTGAAAACGCTTATCTATCTGCCCGCGATATTGTCTACAACCGTGGTCGCTGCTATCTGGAGTTATGTCTACACCAACAATGGCGTCTTGAATGAAACGCTGCGCTGGGTCGGCTTTGATGCGCTGGCGCGCCCATGGCTGGTTTTTGCGCCGACAAACACGCTGGCGATGATCGTCGCCGCCTCATGGCGCGCGCTTGGACCAAGCATGGTGCTGTTTCTCGTTGGCTTGCAGAACATACCGCCAGAACTCATCGAAGCGGCCAAGATAGACGGCGCCGGTGAGCGAATACTCTTTTGGCGCATCAAACTGCCCCTGCTCCGACCAATTACGGCGATCGTCGTCATCATGTCGGTCATCGGAAGCTTTATGACTTTTGACCTGGTCTGGGTGATGACTCAAGGCGGACCTGGGCGTTCATCAGAAACGCTCGCTGTGACGATGTACCGCCAAGCTTTTATCATGTGGCGAATGGGTTATGCCGGGGCGGTGGCGGTGATACCTCGTATTTGAGAGCGACATTGAAGCGAAGCGCCCTATGATACGGAGACTGTTTGCAGGGAGACGCTCACTCGACCGATACCTCGTGCTGGGGCTGCTTTGCTTGTTCGCAATGGCCTGGGTTACACCGCTGGTCATTGTGGTGCTTAGCAGCATGAAAACCCCCATCGAGCAATCGCAAAGCGGAACGCTGGCTCTCCCAGAGAATGCTGCAATGATACTCGACAACATTTCGTCCGCTTCCGAATTATCAGGCATCGGCAACGGGATCCTTAGCAGCCTCATTTACGCCTTCGTCGGTTCTGTGACAGCCGTCATCGTGGCATCTTCCGCGGCATATTCGATTGCCATGCTGAAAATCCGCTTCCCTTTCTTCTGGTTTCTGCTCATCTACAGCGGCACTGTCTTCCCCTTTCAGATGTATCTAATGCCCCTGTTTCAGATGTATCAGTCGGTCGGTCTTTATGATACTCGCATGGGAATGCTGCTCTTCTATTCGGCAATTGCTGTGCCCTTCTGTCTTTTTGTCTTCCGCAACTACTTCATCGGCATGCAGCAGGAAGTGTTTGAAGCAGCGGCATTAGATGGGGCATCTTCCTTTCAAACCTATCTACGCGTTCTACTTCCAATGGCGAAAGCTCCCGCTCTTTTTCTGTTCGTGACGCAATTCAGTTGGATATGGAATGATTTTCTTTTTGGGCAGGTTCTTGCGAAGTCGGACGATGTGCGACCGGTCATGACGTCGCTGGCGCTGCTTTCAGGCACGTATGGCACCGGCACCGTCCCGCAACAGATGGCCGGAGCGCTGACAG
>JAGWBC010000277.1:3209-5884 GCA_021296115.1 Anaerolineae bacterium
GTGAGTAAATGATCCACCTATCTTCCGGACGAAACGATTGACCAAGTCTTTTCTCCATTTGACGAGCGCGTTGGCATGGTGGGATCCATTCGACTGTGCAAGGCGCCACAATTATCACCATCGTTCTGCCTGGGCAGGTTTGCGCCCGCCGGAAACCTGCGATAAGCTTGAATCGAATACATATTTTAAGGAAGATTTACGATGGCAAATGCAAGCGTAGAAAGAGACGGTCTTGCCGACGGCATGCCGCGGGACGAGCGCGGCTATTGGAAGCCGGACAAAGAGTTCGGCGTGCCGAATCCGGTATTCACCTGGCCGCCGCGTCCGCGTGTGATCGTCAAGTGGGCAAAAGATTACATTTGGCCTATCAATCTAATGTACATGATCGTGGCGACCGTGACCTGGATGTTCCTGACGCCGGAAATGGCGCGCATGAAAGAGTTCGGCGCCGGCTGGATTCTTGAGATATTCGCCCGCAACCAAATCATGCTGATCGGCTTGGCCACGGTTCTGCATGTTCGTCTTTGGACAAATAAGGCGCAGGGATATCAATACAAGTGGTCGCCAAACTGGATGAGCAAGAGCAAGAAATTTCTGTGGAACGATCAGGTTCGCGATAATGCCTTTTGGAGCATAGCCAGCGCGGGCACGATATGGACCGGCTTCGAAGTGGTCATGCTCTGGGCTTACGCCAATGGCATCATCCCCTTCGTTGACCCGCGCGAGCAGCCGCTCTGGTTCCTCGTGATACTGGTACTGGTGCCGCTCTGGCGGGACTTCCACTTTTACTGGGCGCACCGCCTGCTGCATGTGAAGTTCTTCTACAAAATCGCGCATTACGTGCACCACAAGAACATCGACATCGGACCTTGGTCGGGCTTGTCGATGCACCCAATCGAGCATCTACTCTACTACACCTGCATGCTGATCCACTGGGTGGTGGCATCGCACCCCATCCACATGATGATGAACGGACAGCACGCCTCCTTCGCCGCGATTACGGGTCACGGCGGCTTTGAAGATTTCGTGGTCAAAGATGGTGTGAAGGTCCAGTCCGGCGCTTCGTATTATCACTCGCTGCATCACCGCTATTTCGAGTGCAACTACGGCGAGATGGGCATGCCTTTCGACCACTGGTTCGGCACCAGCCACGATGGTACGCCTGAAGCGCGCGAGCGGATGCTGGCGCGGAAGCGGGCCATGCACGGGGGTTGAGGCCTCGCTGCACCGGCACAACATTGAAGCATGGGAATGACTGAACGAAATGTGCCTATTCAAAGAGAAAATTGAAAGTAGCGCAAAGTATCTCCCCTCAGCGAAAAAATCGGCTTACGACCATATGGTATGCGATTCGATTCCGGAATCAGAATTTGCCCAATACATGGAAAATCGAAACGATATGCTGCTGTATGTCAAGCTGCCGTCTTGGTTTAAGGTCGAAACCCCTGTCAGCAGCTACAACCCTGATTGGGCAATAGTCCTTAACGGTCCCGATGGTGAGAGATGTTATCTTGTGCGCGAAACTAAAGGCGGCGATGACTTACGCCACATTGAGCAGCGAAAAACCGAATACGCCAATAAGCACTTTGACGCATTAGGCGTCGACTACGAGGTGATAACACCTGAAGATTTTCACTCTATGCGCTGCTGACATATAGGATTTTGCCCACCTAGAGCAGATTCGCCAAACAGAAACACGCCCACGTGATGTAGGCGTGTCTCAGATTCAGACTTATTTCTAGCGGATGACTACTCGCCGCCGGGACGCAGCTCAACTTCGACAGGTTCCCACATATCACCGGTCACATCGACATCATCCATCGCCAGCGAGTCCAGCGCCGCTTGCGCCAGGTCAGTACGGTAGGCGTCCATGCCCGGCTCTTCGCTGATGACCAGACCCTCAATCGAAACGGCCACCGTCTGCGCCCACAGGTCCTCATCCATGATGCCGATGCCGGCGGGCGAGGGCCAGATCAGCTTGCTGATTTCGTTCAGCTGCCAGGTCTGGTGGCTTTCGCCCAGGGTCGAGCCGTTGTCCAGCACGATCTCGACGCACTCATCGGGATTGTCACGGCAGTGGATCCAGCCTTGGAAGCTCGCCTTGAGGAAAGCCACAGCGATATCTTCATTGCCTTCTTCGGCCAGCCAATCGGCGTTAACGAAGACATGATCCTGCAGCATGGCGGTGCCCACGTCGTTGAAGTTGATGACGTTCAGGTCTTCCGGCTGATACAACTCGCCGGTATCGGGATTGACCGCCTCCAGCACCTGCGCGTATTCGTTGTAGGTCATGGCTTGCGCCGCGTCCAGCTCGCCGTTCAGCAGCAGCGACATATCAAAAGGCTGTTGAATGACGGTGACGTCATCGGCGTTTTCGGGGTCGATATCGACAGCGCGCATGGCGGCGAAAAGCTCGTGCTCGTTGCCAAAGCCCCAAGTGCCGATGCGCATGCCGGCGAAGTCATCGACCGATTCGATGCCGGTATCGACGAAGGACACTTCCAGCGTGCCGCTGCGCTGGAAGACCTGCGCGATATTGACCAAGTTGACGCCCTGCTCATTCGACTCAAGCACCTTCGGCACCCAAGCCAGGCCAAATTCCGCGCCGCCCGAAGCCACCACTTGCTGCGGCACAATCTCGACCGCGCCTTCCAAAATAGTCACATCCAGTCCGG
>JAGWBC010000042.1 GCA_021296115.1 Anaerolineae bacterium
CGACTACCTACCGTCAGAATTCGCGGGATGGTTGTGATTTTGTGGCTGCCCCGAATTACGGGCGATCAACTCTGTGGTGGATAAAATTGTACAGTATACGCGAATGGAATTAGGTCCACGATGTATACCGCTCCATTGAACCAAGCCGCGACAGCCACTATCATCAGCCGATAGTCCGCATCCGTATCCGCGAAAGGCAATTACCGTGCTCAATCCGCTCGACCTCAGCGCAGACGCGCTCTGGAAAAAACGCTTCCGCGCGCCCGCTATCGCCGGCTCATCCCGCGCTGCACAGAACCCCGGCCGCGGCTTGGTCGCCAGCAACAAAGACGGCGTGTATCAACTTTACGCCTGGGACACCACGACCGACGACCTGCGCCAGCTAACGGACGAGCCCGCCGGCGTCGCCCACGGCTTCATCTCCGCCGATGGCGAGCACGTCTACTATCTGCAGGACCGCGGCGGCGACGAGATCGGCCACTATGCGCGCCTGCCATTCAGCGGCGGCCAGCCCGAAGACATCAGTCCCGATTTGCCCGACTACGCCTCGCACTCCTTCAGCGAATGCGACTCCGGCAACGCGCGTGGTTTCGCCGCCGTGTACGACAAGGGCTTCCACTTCATTATTCACGATCGGCGTCATGCCAAGCCGGTCTTCACACTGACCAAAGAGGCATTGTCAATCGGACCCTATCTGTCGCAGGATGCTGAAATCGCCGTCATCGCCTCGACCGAAAAGACCGGCAGCGCCGAATGCGCCCTTGAAGCCTACGATGTCCAAAGCGGCGCGCTGATCGCCGAACTCTGGGATGGTCCCGGCAGCGGAACCGATGTCGCCGGCTTCTCGCCCAGCCCGGGCGATATGCGCCTGGCAGGCTCCTCCAGCGCGGGCGGCTACCATCGCCCCTTCGTTTGGAATCCCCTTTCCGGCGAACGTCACGATATCCATTCCGATCAGTTCAGCGGCGATGTCAAAGTCTGGCACTGGTCGCCGGACGCTCAGCGACTGCTGCTGCACCAATTCGACCGCGCCGTGCAGACGCTCTACGTCTACTACCCGGCCGATGGGCGCGTCCACAAGCTCGATACCCCGCCCGGCACGCTCAGCCCGGGCAGCGGCTTCCTGGACGATGGAGCGCTGCAAGTGCATCTCGCCGACTCGACCGCGCCAACACGCCTGCTCGAGCTGGATGCCGAAACCGGCGCCGTCATCCGCACTGTGCTCGATCTGGGCGTCGATGTCGCGCCGGGCATCCCCTGGCGCTCGGTCAGCTATCCCTCAAGCGGCGGCGCGGAAATCCAGGCCTGGCTGGCGACCCCGCCCGGCGACGGCCCCTTCCCCACCATCGTCCAAACCCACGGCGGGCCCACAGCTGTGCAGACCAACTCCTGGAAACCAGACGCGCAAGCCTGGCTCGATCACGGTTTCGCCTTCTTCAGCCTCAACTACCGTGGTTCCACCACCTTCGGCTATGAATTTCAACACGCCATCGACGGCAACCTGGGCGACTTGGAAGTAGACGACATCGCCGCCGGCGTCGACTGGCTGCTGTCCAACGGCATCGCCCAACCCGGCGCCATCCTCAAGACCGGCGGCTCCTACGGCGGCTACTTGACGCTGCAGTCGCTGGGGCGGCGGCCGGAGCTCTTCGCCGGTGGCATGGCCATCGTCGCCATCGCCGATTGGAGGCTGATGTATGAAGATCAAGCCGGCACTCTGCGCGGCTACCAGCGCAGCATGTTCGGCGGCGCGCCCGACGAGAAACCCGAAGCCCACCGGGTAGCCTCGCCCATCACCTACGCCGCGGATATCCAGGCGCCCATCCTGGTGCTGCAAGGCGAGAACGACACGCGCTGCCCCGCCCGCCAAATGCGCGTCTATGAGCAGCGGCTGAAGGACCTGGGCAAGTCCATCGACATCTACTGGTTCGACGCCGGCCACGGCTCGCTGGCCATCGACGAGCAGATAAAGCATCAAGAGCTGATGCTCAAGTTCGCATTCAGGACTTTGGGATACTGAAGTCAACCGCGGCAACGGAAGGGAATGACACATGACCAACTCCCCCGCCCAACCCTTCGAGCCAATTGACGGTGTCATGACCGTGCCGCTTGAGGCCTTCGGCGACGAGCGCGGCCGCTTCATGGAGACCTTTCGCAGGGAGTGGTTCCCGCAAGCCAACTGGGACCGCCTGCAGAGCAATCGCAGTGATAGCAGCGCCGGCGTCTTGCGCGGCTTGCACTATCACTTCAAGCAGGTCGATTACTGGTGCCCGGTCGCGGGCCGCCTCCGCGTCGGCCTGGTCGATTTGCGCCGTTCCTCACCCACCTACCTGGCGTCCGCTGCCATCGACATGGACGGAGACAATCCGCTGGGCCTCTTCATTCCCGAAGGCGTGGCGCACGGCTTCGCGGCTCTGAGCGACTGCACGCTGATGTACATCGTCAACAATTTTTAGGACGGGGGCGCTGATGAATACGGCATGGCCTGGAATGACCCGCTAGCCAATATCGACTGCGGGCTGCCGAATCCTGAGCTCTCGCAGCGCGACCTGCACAACCCCCAAATCGCCGACATCCCGCCTGCTGCGCAGCCGCAGTAATCGCATCGCTCGCAAGAAAGCCCTCCCTCTTTATGGGAGTGGGGGTTCTAATCCTGCATCCGACCATGCCGCGCCACCGTCAGCTCGCGCATCCGCTCGAAGACATCCACACCCAGCTGCTCATAGACATGCAGCAAGTCAACCAGCACCCAATTCTCGCGGATCAGGCCCTTCTCGCGCCGCCAGAAGTCCAGACTGCGCATGGTAATCTCTTTGTTCGACGGCGCGATGCCCAGCCAGCCGTCGCCGCTGACCGTCATGTGCATGCCCGGCCAGGCGGTGAAAGCCACGTAGTCGGCATCGCCGAACATGATGCCATTGTCTATGTAAACGCCGCGGTCGGGCAGCGCTTTCAAAAAGGGAATCTGATGCCAATTGCGGAAGCCGGATATCCGCCGCATGGAGCCGATGCCCGCCGGCCCGTACCAGTTAAATTTGGGATGCCAGTAGCGTTCCAACTGCATCGCCTCGATGCCCTCCAGCGACCGCCCCATAGCGGTTAACATATCCGTCACCCACTGCAAGCTGGCGCGCGACCGCGCTCCATCGTAGGGGCTCTCGATGATGCCGTCCGCGGTCGCCGGGCCCGGCACGACCCACTCCACCGCCAAACTCGGCGCCAGCGGCCAGGCGCCCGCCTGCATCATCACTTGCGGAATATCCCAAAGCGCCTGCATCTCGACTATCCGCCCGTCCTCGAAGCGGAAGAACTCGTGATAGCGCATAGCCAGCATGTGCATAGTCGGCGGGATATCCAGCCAGGGACGCTCGAAGACACCCAGATAATGCCCGCAGCAGCCCACCCAATCGGCCCCCTGCGATTCGCCCGCCATGACGATAAAGTCGCGCCGCTCCAAATCCGGCAGGGCGCGCAGCAGCGGCGCGTAGGCTTGCTCATACAAACCGGCGGCGCCCTCCAGCGTCTCCAGCGGATTGGCCAACTGCACCAGACAGTCAGGCGCGAATATCTCGTTCAGCTGCCCGCGCAGCCGGCTCGCGTCACAGTCATACAGCGCTGCGCGAAATGCCCCCAAGCGCTCTTTGTTCTGATTGTGAATCGACTTGGTCATCCCATCCCATGCCTTTCCGGCACATTCCCACTTAACTGAACCAAGCTGAACTACTTGTGACTGCGTAGGGCTTGATTGATATTGGCGATAACGTCGCCGGAATTTTACCCCATCCCCCGGCCCCTTGCCCCAGCAAGCTAGGGAAGGGGAGCTATGTACGCAGCAGGACGCAAGGTATTTTGCGTGGGCGGCGGCATTGTCGCGCGGGAGTCTACAATCGTGGCGATATGGGAGGGGCGCTATCTCTGTGCCCTCTAACTACTCGGTGTACTCGGTGGTAAATCTTTTTCCGCGCCTCTGTGGCTAACTATCCTTCACCAGCCACTCGCTGGCGCTTTGCGCCCCCTGCTGCCGGAACTGATGCCGCATCCGCCCGAGGACGTCCACGCCCATCTGCAGCAGCAAATGCGGCACATCAATCGGCACCCAATTCTCCACGATGGTCTCGTCATCGCAGCGGTAAAAGTCCATCACGCGCATCTTGACCCGCTTGCCGGTGGCCGGAATGCCGAATAGCTGGCCGCCGCTATGCGTCGCGCGCAGGTAGCCCCAGCCGCCGGTGACCGCGTAATGTCCGTCGCCGATGCGGATAAAGTGACCTTGCGCCGAGCCGCCGCGAT
Source organism: Anaerolineae bacterium (assembly GCA_021296115.1). Lineage (GTDB taxonomy): Bacteria > Chloroflexota > Anaerolineae > Aggregatilineales > Phototrophicaceae > UBA6055. The sequence goes on from JAGWBC010000042.1 coordinate 4,291, forward strand.
CAGGAAAGGCCGTCAGAAACGGGATCTGGTGATAATCTTCGTAGCGCCTTAAGCCGCGTGACGTGCCGATCCCCGCCGGCCCGTACCAGATGAAGTTTTTGTGCCAATGTTTGGCCTGCTCCATTTCATCCAGCACCGCGCGCGTGGGCGGTTCGCCGTTGTAATAACCCAGCGCGGCATGCATCTTCAGAATCGTCTCGATGGTCCAGCGCGAGCGAGCCTCGTCCTGCGGCGTCAGGATGACCCCATCCAGCGTCTGCGGCGGCAGCCAGCGCATCTCCCGCCCCAGGCTCGGCGCCAGCGGCCAATACCCTGCCTGGCGCATCAGATCCAGGAAATCAAGGAAGAGATAACTCTCGACGATCTTGCCATCGCGCAACTGATGTCCCTCGCAGTAGCGCAAGCAGACAGCGCCCCGCGTCGCCGGGATGCCCAAGAGGTCCTGCTCGAAGTTCCCCAGATAGTGCCCCATGCAGGCGACCCAGTCGGCATCGCGATAGCGCCCGCCGGCCAGGAAAACTTCGCGCCGTTCCATATCCGGCAGCGCCCGCCGCAGGGGCAGCCACAATTGCTCCAGCCCGGCGTCGATTCCGCGCAGCTCATTGACGGGATGCGTCACATGCAGCGCGATATCAGCCGCCAGCCCGTCTTGCGCGATCTCGGGCAAGCGCTTGCTCGGCTCCTCGGCCAGCGCTCGCTTTATCGCCATCACGCGGCGCTTGTTGGCGATATTCCGCGCTTGGTCAACCGGGCTGTATTCAAACGTTGATGTGAAATATTTGTCCATCTTGTCCGTCATCGAGAGTCGTCCATCATTTCACCCAAGCGAAAATGTAGGGGCGACCCTTGGGTCGCCCGTATATCCGGATGTCCGCAGTCGACGCGACAACGCTCACGCGAAGATTTGCTTCAGCAAGACAAATTCGTCAAACACGGTGCTCTCGCTCGCGATGCGGCCGTCTTTGATGACATGGTGACTGAAACCCATCAGCCGCATCGGATTGCCGCTTGGCTCGCCATAGATGCCGTAACCGGTATGCGTCCCGCGCATAGCCCAGCGCGTCGCCACTCGATAACCCGCATGAGCATCCCCCACATGACAGAAGTGATTGAGGCTCATCGACAGATCGGGGAAGGGCGAGAGCAGCGAAAGCGCGTAGGTCTGGAACTCATCGACGCCGTGGAACGCGCGCCCGGATGCCCCTTCAAAGACGAAGTTCTCATGATAATACTCGCGCGCCTTGTTGAGCAGCTTCCAATTCCAAATTTCGTGCATCATGCGCCCGACGAAGTCTTCCGGATCGAACTGGTCAGTTTGGGCTTCGGGCCAGGGTTCCGGCGGCAGCTGGCCGACGCGGTGGTCGATATCGCCGACGACTCGCAGCGGCAAGTCACTGTCTTTTTCTTTGGCCGCCATCTCTTTGGCCGTCTGCACCGGATCCAAGCCCAACTGCCTGATCAGCGTCAATTCATCGCGCGAAATCCACTCTTCGACCATCATATCGCGCACACAGACGCAATCGGCGATGGTGCGGTACGAGACGCGCTTGCCCGTCGGCGGCCCGTAGGGCGTCCAGCCGCGATTGGTACCCTCATGGCGCAGCCGATGCGATGTATAGAAGCCGTCGACATTGTTGCCGCCCCATATCACTTCTTCGCCATACAGCCGCCGATCGGGGAAAGACGCCTGAGATTCTATGGTCGCCGCGATGACCGCCTCGCGCCCGAACTTCAGTCCGCTCGCTGTATGCATTTTTACGGTATTGGCGTAATAGTCGTAGAGCTTGCCGATGCCATGCTCTTCCCAAATCTCATGCGTGACGCCGATGATATAGTCGACGATGTTCTTGTAACGCGGGTTATAGCCCTCCATCGGCTGTGTCAATCCGCTGTCGGCCTCGTCCATAAATTGAATATCAATCTGGTTCGGCAGCGTAATCCGCGACTTCGCGTCCTCAGCTTTCGCCTGCGAAATCTGGACTACGTTGCTCTGTTTCTGATCTTCGACCATCACATCACCTGTATCTAGTTCACCACCGGACGGCTCATCTTGCGCAACTGCTTGCGGCATAAGCTAACACGCCGCGCCAGCAAATTCAAATGCGCTCGACTATGGGAGCGGCAAATGCTGACGTTGCAGCCGTAGGTCCAACTTGTAAAGGTTTCTCTGTGCCCTCTGCGTCTCTGTGGTGAATTACCCGGCATAATTCTCGGCTGAATCCGCCTAGTCCCCCAGCGCCCAATCGACCGCCGCCAGGGCATGCAGCGCCGTCGTATCGAAGCTCGGCAGCGAACTGTCCTCCGGCTTGATCAATAAGCCAATCTCGGTGCAGCCCAAAATCACCGCCTGCGCGCCTGCATCCCGCAGCCCGTCAATCACCGCTTGATACGCCCGCCGCGATTCCGCGCGTATCTCACCGCGAACCAGCTCTTCGTAGATGATGCGATGCGCCAGTTCGCGCTCCGCCGATTCCGGTATCAGCACATCCAGCCCGAAGCGCTCGACCATGCGGCCTTTGTAGAAATCTTGCTCCATCGTAAAGCGTGTGCCCAGCAGCCCAACGCGTTTATAGCCCACGGTGACTATCGGCCGCGCTGTGGCATCGGCGATGTGGATCAGCGGCAAATCCAGCGCCGCTTCGATTTCAGGCGCCATGCGGTGCATGGTATTGCTGCAAATCACGCTGCAGCCGGCGCCGCCCCGCGCCAGTCGTCCCGCCGCTTCCACCATCCGCGCTGTCGCCTCCGCCCAATCGCCCGCTGCCTGCAACGCCTCGATCTCGCCGAAATCAAAGGAGTACATCAGGCACTCCGCCGAATGCAGTCCGCCCAGCCGCCGCTGCGCCGCTTGATTGATGATGCGATAATACTCAGCGCTCGATTCCCAGCTCAGCCCGCCGATCAGCCCAATTGTCTTCATTCTGCCAGCGCCTAGCTATCCTCGTCCTGCAAGCGCGCTTTTGCGGATTTATGACACTTTCGCCACCGAGGGCACAGAGTAAGTATGCGGGCACAGAGAGGGAAACCGGGAATTATGGAGATTGGCCGAGTCACGGATGGTCCGCAAGTTCGCTGAAACTGTCTTTGATTGAACATGATACCTCTCCTCTGTGTCCTCGGTGGTAAAGGTGTCGAAACCGCGCTAGCCGATGCAGCGCAATATCATGCCGCGTCTCGCCACGCTGCGCCAAATCCGCCATGATTTCGCCCACGACGCTGGCCATCTTGAAGCCGTGCCCGCTGAAACCCGCCGCCACTGATACCTGCGGCGCGCCCGGCAAAACGTCCAGCACAAAATGTTCATCCGGCGTATTAGTGAACATACAAACCGCCATATCCAGCGTCTCCCCGGCGCCATCGGGAAAATAGCGCTCGGCGAAGCCGCGCAGCAGCGCCTCGTCTGCTTCGTACAGCGCGCGGTCCACCGAATCGGGATCGCAAGTCTCGCCCCGATGATGATAGCGTCCCAGCTTCATGCCCGGCGTCTCCCCGCTCGGATTGAACTCCGGCAAGCCATAATAGCGCCCCTCTTCCACTTGAGCATTCCACACGGGAAAGCGCTCGAGGCCAAACCAGGCCGGTTGCTTCGGCGCTAGCCAGATCAGCGCCTGACGCTCCGGTACAGCCACCCTCGCCAGTTGCGGAACCAGCTTGTAAGCCCAAGCGCCGCCACAGATGACCAGCTTCTCGGCGATATAGCGCCCGGCGTCCGTCCGCAAAGCCACGCGATCATCCGCCAGAATCTCCCAGCCTAGCACCCGCTCGCCGCTATGAATCTCCGCGCCATGATGTCGCGCCAGTTGCGCGTGCGCGCTGATGCACAACTCCGGCAGCAGCAAGCCGCCCTGCGGCTGAAAGACCGCCATCGTCTGCGCCGGCATGCGATAACCGGGGAAGCGCAAACTCAACCGCCGACTGTCCAGCACTTCGTGCGCGAAGTCATTCTCCAGGCAGCTGCGCAAACTGCCGCGGAAGACTTCGCCCTCTGCCGGACCCATATCAATGCTGCCGGTCTGATAAAAAAGCTGCTCGCCGAACTCGCGCTCCAGCTCTGCCCACAGCTCATACGAGCGGCGCAGCAGCGGCACGTAGGACAAGTCTTCGTAATAGGCCAGCCGGATGATGCGCGTCAAACCATGCGACGAGCCCAGCGCGTGCGGAATCTCAAACTGGTCGATGCCCAGCGCGTTCGAGCCGCGTTTGGCCAGGTGATACAGCGCCGCGCTGCCCATCCCGCCCAGTCCGACCACGATGGCGTTGTAGTGTTTATTCAAATTCATGCATCCCTAAGACACACATTTGACGGTAAGGGGCAAATCCTGCCGATTCGAGTGCAGCCCGATCCGGTAAAGAATCCTCTATGCCTCTGTGCCTCTGTGGTGAGTTGCGCTGTGCCCTAGATTCACTCGTTTCTCAATAGGCGTGCCTGCCGAGCCCAATTCAGGCGCAGCCACCCCCAGTCTCAACCCACCACAAGCCGCCATCGACCCCGTTGGCAGCCAGCGCCAGCTTCCCGCCACCCGGCGACAGCCAGCTCCAGGCGCGCGACTCCCGCGTCAGCTGCAAGGGCAGGGCGCTGATGGTCTTCAACTCGCGCGAACCCCAACCGAAACATTGCAGGGTCGGCACACCCTCAATCGGTCGTATCACAAAGATTTCCCTGCTGGTCACGATGGGCGCCGGATAATTGTTGCCCGGCAATTCCGCTTCAAAGAGCAGCTTGCTGCCGCCATAGGTCGTCTGCCAGAAGTAGCCGCTCACATCGCCTTCCTGCCGACCCACCACAGCCGCCCAGCCGTCAGGCGCCGGACCCGGCACTATCAGCGATGGCGGCAGATTCTCCAGCCAGGCGGAGCGCATCTGCCCATCTACATCTGCGGTGAAGTAATATACCGGCTCGCCATAAGCGCCGAAATAGTATGCGAGAAAGACGCCTGAGTTACGTGACCAAAGGAAGCCGCGCAAGCTATGACGATGCAGGTTGCGGTGGATCACCCGCCGATAAGATCCATCCGGCTCGGCCGAATAAATCGAATGCACGTCATTCTGATACACCACCCGCCGCGCACTCGGGGAATATGTCATCTGTGAACCAAAGTAGAGCGCTGGATTCCGCTCGCCCGATTGGGACACCAGCGTGGCGTCCGCGAGTTCAATCATCTCCGGTGTAACCCGCGCGGCATCCGGGTGCTCGGTTGCGGTCAGACTGCCATCGGTCAAGCTGTAACGCCACCACTCCAGCTCGGTGAAGACCGCGCCATCGCAGCCAACGCCGTAGATTAGCGTCTCTTCGTCCAGCCATTCCAGCATGACGACTTCGTCAAAGGCGACCCGCTGCAACAGTGGCGTCTCAGCCAGCGGCGCTGTGGCCGGCGCGACTGCCTGCGCGGCGACGCTCATCTTGACCTGCGCCGCGTCGCTCGCAGCGAAGACTTCGTAGGGCGCTTCGTAGATCTGAACGCGTCCCGGCGGCAGCGCGTAATCCAGCAGCGCCGTGCCGCAAGCATTGACCAGAAAACCAAAGCCCTCGCCGATTAATTCCTCGTCAGCGTCAAAGACCTCAACGCTTATGCGGACATTGGCGTAAGCCTCTGTGCCATGATTGAGCAACTCGCCCGTGACCACCAGTGCTTCGCCGCCGAAACCGTCCGGCCGCGTTCCAATCTCGGTATTCAAGAAGACGAGTTCGGGCTGGTCCTGCGCCTTAACCACAGCCCCACTCAACAGCGTTAGCACAAGAAAGAACCGCACAGCAAATCTCATCGGCCGTAGCGCTATCCTTTCAGCACCAAGTAGGCGTACAAAATACCCCTCCCGATGCTTCGGAGAGGGGCCGAAGGGGTAGACCGAGTCGGCTACCCCTAAGTTTAGTCAAATATCGCCGGGCGAACGTTTGCCTACTCGCTCGCGCCGGTCATGCCTTCGAGCAGCTGCGGCAGGAACCAGATGTCCAGCAGGCTCACCGGCTCCATATCGCCAGCCAGCTCGGCGCCGTCCTGCAGGTTCAGCGGTCCGGACCACAGGAACATCTCGCCCGCGTGCATGTCATCGGTCTGGAAGTCATGGATCTCCTGGGCGAAGGCCTTCAAGGTCTCGACCGTATCCATACTGAGGGCGTCGCCGAAGACGTAACCGCCTACGCTGACGTCCGTGTCAGTGTAGATGCCGTCATCGTTGATTTCGTCCCATTTCGGCTCCAGCCAATTCCATTCTTGCGACCAGCTGCCGTCGACAACGCGCTGCACGACATCAAGATAAGCCGGGCCCCAGTTGTAATAGGCCGCGCCCAGGCAAGCGTCCGGCGCTTCCGAACAACCGTTGACGTTGCCGTAAGGCACGCCGTAGCTCGCGTCGCCCTCCGCCATGTATTGGCCGGAAACTGTGATGGCCTCGGTTGTGTCAATGCCCGAGATGATGACGTCAGCGCCGCCATCGAGGAAGCCTTGCGCTACCTCGGTCGGGTCCAGCGTCACGCCCGGAATATGGAACCAGAAGCCGATCCAGGTCACCTCAAAGCTGATATCGTCGGCCATCATATCGTCGCGGTAATTCTCAGCGCAATAACGCGCGCCCAGATAACTCGAAGCGGCCAGGCGTCGCGTCTCGGGATTGATCAGCGCGCCCAGATAGCCGATTTGCCCGCTCTCGCTCGTCAGCGCGGCGGCGCAACCAGCGATCATACGCGGCAATTCCATGTAGACGTTGAAGTTGCCCACATTCGCCGGCGGCAGTTCAGGCAGTTCATGCATGATCGCATGCTCGCCCATGACCACATCACTCGCTTGAATCGCATTGCTGCCGGTGATATTGATGAAGGTCACATCCGGGAAGGCGGCGGCGACGACATTGGTGTCTTCCTCGAAGCTGTCGGAAGTCGTGAAGATGACCGACGCGCCTTCGTCAACCATCAGCTCAACGACCTCCATCAGCGTCGTCTCGGGTGAATCGGCCGGGTTCAGGCTCTCAAATTCAAGCTTCCTGGCGCCGGGCATATTCGCCTCAACGTAATCGCCTGCCTCAGAATGCGATGTGCTCCAGCCGCGGTCATCGTTGGGGCCCACCAGCACAACGCCAAATACAACTTCGTCCTGCGCAGCTGCCGGGAAAACCGCAATCAGCACCAGCGCAAGTACGATGAACAATAATGTCACTCTGCGGAACATAGATTCCTCCAATTTAAGCTCACCCACGGTCGAACTGCACGACTTTTGCCGTCGCCTAGAGTGTAACAAATTCTGGTGTGGCGGCAAACTTTCGATGTCAACGCCAAATTTTCGGCGATTTTCGCTATGACCATTTTGCATTACAGTCGGCGGTAGCGCGCTACCAGCATCTCGCGCCGGATGCGGATTACATAGTCCGCTGGCCGGCCCGCGGTGATCGCGCTGATCTGCTCAAAGATGGAATCGGGCATAACGCTGCGGCGGAAACCCGCTTTGAATTCGCGCAGGTCCGCGAGAGTGTCGAGGTCGTGCGCAATGGAGAAGGTGGTCAAATGCTCTAGGCGAAAATTGCCCGCCGACAGCGCCGCGTCTATCGCTTCGTTGGCAGCGACATGGTCGGGAAAGGTGCTTGAGGAGTCGATCTCGCCCATGAAGAGGGTCGCCCCGGGCAGGTCCAGCTCCACTCGGCGATTATGCATGGTCGGGCGCAGATCAATCAGGCGTCCGCCGGGCAGCAGCACCCGCCGCGCTTCAGAAAGGGCATGGACCATACCCTCAGGCTCAATTCATCAGAAGGACAGCGAGAATATCACGTGATCAAAGCGGCAAGCCGGGAAGGGCAGGCGAACGCCACTGGCCGCCGCCATGCTTATCGATTCGGGTAAGGGCTCCGCGCCGGTCCGCGGCAATGCCCCCGGCAGGTCAACGCCGAAAATCCGCCGCGGCAGATCGGCATATTTGCGCGTCAGACGGCCATCGCCGCAGCCGATTTCCAGTGCGCAGCCGGCATCCGCCGAGAGCATATCGCGCAAGTAGCTCTTTTCGTTGCCCGCTGTGTCGCTGCGTATCGCCATCGCCCCTCGGCATCCGCTTAGCCGCACACTCCGCGCCTAAATACGTAGGCTATGTTGACCCAGCCTATGATACCCTCATATTCGACCTTGAACCAGTCGCCCGACCGCTCTATCGCGATGAGCTGCGTACGAAACGGTATCTCGGCCTCAATGTATTGCTCGGTCCCCGGTTTAGTTCGCAAGTTGATGATGTCGCCGGCCGTCAGGCGGCAATCAACCAGCTCGTCCGGCGCAGGCTCTTCCGTTTCTGCCGGCTCAGGCATCTCCTCTTGCGCTTCCCCTTCAACTGGGGCCGGCTCGGTCTCAAGCGGAAAGAATAACCGGCTCGACCCGCACAGGTCATCGCAGGCCGGGCTCGCCGCCAAATAAGCCCCGCTGGCCCAGCCCCTCTGCCCCTGGTAATTGACCAGGAACCAGTCGCCGGATCTTGCCATCCCGAGCGCTCTGGCGCCAAGCGGCATGACGTCCAAACGCGCGAAGTAGACGCTGGGGCCAGCGCGCAGACTAAGGTAACCGGTGGTCTGCAATTGACAGATTGTTGGCGAAGAAGGGCCCGTTTCCGCGGCGGCCGCTGGAGCGTCGCTCGCATCGCTGGCTGTTTCGTCAGCCCGCAGGAGCACCACCATCCCAATCCTGTCAACCGAGCCGCAAGTCATGCCATTGATCGTTTCGGCAGCCAAATTCGATGTAACTCTCGGCAATGTCGCGGTGTCCACAAATACGAGTCTTCCCCGCTTGAGGAAGCAGAATTGCACGTCAGATGCGCGCCCCCAAATGTCGATGGCGTCCAATACGCCGGCGTCAATCAACGAAGGATCGCCAATTCCGCCGGGCACGACTGACTGGCAATTCGTACCCTCTCCGATGGCGCGGACGACCACGCGGTCAGCTATCTCGGCGCAATCGAAATGCGGCGGTAGCGTTACCGTAGGTTTGCGGCAGTCAGCCTTGCCTAGGCTGGCAGCGGTCGTGCCCCAAGTTCCACCGTCAGTATCCACATAAAAAGTGTAGAACCCCGATCTCAGCTTCCCGAGAGAAATAGATGTATCTCCGGTTGAACCGGCGGGGCGTTCACCGCTAGAGCCGGGGACTATATATGATACGCGGTAATTGGACACGCCGTCCACTGACGACCAGTCCAGGATTACGTTGTTGTCGCAGTCTCGTGACGCTCTCACACTGTTGGGGGCGCTCTGCGCCAGCGCGACTGCAGCTGCCCATAGCAGGAGTCCCGACACACAAAGTAATGAGAATCTTCTTAGAGTCTTGTACATAATCATAGATAAGTTCACACGAACTTTCTTTAGAGATATTTGATGTAAAACCATACCGTAAAATTGGAATATTTGTCAAATCCTTGCCACGCTGCACAGCTTCGAAGACTGCACTAAAATCTGTGTTGCAATTGGTTATACTTGGCACTAGGATTGGACTATGCCAAACAAATCCCGCGGCGTGTTGCGACAGTGCCCAACAACAGCGCGCTAAACATTGAGCTCCAGCGCCAAAGCGAAGAGCCGCTCTACCGCCAGCTCATCGGGCAGATTCGCGATCAGATCGAGAGCGGCGCCCTGCCCGCCGGGACGCGTCTGCCCGCCAGCCGCACACTGGCCCGCCGCCTCGGCATCAGCCGCATCAGCGTGGTCAACGC
>JAGWBC010000278.1:0-1375 GCA_021296115.1 Anaerolineae bacterium
CGTGCCAGGGGGCGATTGTGCCGGCGGCATGCTTGGCGATCATCGCTTCACGCCCGCGCATGGTGGCGACGATGCGCTGGCCGAGCTTGGGGCTGTGCGCCGGCGCGTAGTCGATCACGGGCGTCGTGCCGAATTTGCGCGTGGCTTCCATCACCGGCGGCAGCGGCTGGTTGGCGCAGGCGAAGACCATCAGATTGTGCGGATGGGCGTGAATCACCGCAGTGCCGAAATCGCTGAAAATCTCATGCAGGCCGAAATGCACCGAGATCTCGCGCGTCAGCCCGCCGTCGCCTGCCAGGATCTCGCCGCGGCCATCGACCACCAGCACATCCTCCGGCGTCAATTGCCATTGCTTGTTCTGCCCGGCCAGCGTAGGGGACATGCAGAAGACATCGCCGACGCGCAGGCTGATGTTGCCGCCGCCGGCATCGGTCAAATGACGGTCGAACAAGAAGCGGCCGATGCGCGCCACCTGCTCGCGCCCGGCTTGCACTTCATCCGTCAGCACCGATTCGATTTGCAGCATTGGCATTTATCTCCTATTTTCGACATAATGCGACAATACTGGCACAGTCCAGGATCGTATTCAAGGTTTGCGAATAATCGGCATGTATGAAGATTTTTTACCACAGAGACACAGAGACACAGAGAATTGAGGGGAGTTCGCTTCAAGAAATGAGCCCAACTGATACACGTGACCCATTAACATACAGAATTATCGGCGCCGCCATAGAAGTACATCAGATCTTGGGAGCAGGACTACTTGAAAACATTTATGAGGACGCGCTGTGTATCGAATTGGCAGAGCGCGGGCTCAGTTTCGAGCGTCAGAAACACCTTGAAATCAATTACAAGGGCCATGATATTGGTGATCTTTTTGTAGATATCATTGTCGAGGATCGAGTGATCGTAGAATTGAAGTCGGTAAGAGAACTAGCGCCGATCCATAAGGCTCAGTTGATGACATACCTTCGTGTGTCGAACATGGGGTTGGGGCTGCTGATCAATTTCAATGTTCCAAACTTGACGCAAGGAATACAGAGAGTTGTGCTTTGAGCATTTCTCTGTGTCTCTGTGTCTCTGTGGTAAAAATTCTTTAAAGTTAAGGAATTGCCATGCAATTCGAATTCGCCACGGCAACTCGCATTATCTTCGGCGATGGCAGCGCCGCGCAACTGCCGCAGCTGGCCCATGAGCTAGGCAGCCACGCCTTGCTCGTCACCGACAGCTTTCAGCCCGAGCCCGTGACGCAGCTGATCGACGCCCTGCGTGACTCCGAGCTGAAGCTGACCCATTTTCCCGTCAGCGGCGAGCCTGCTGTCGAGGTGATCGACGAGGCGAAAGCAATCGCCACGGAAGCAGGCTGCGACCTGGT
>JAGWBC010000278.1:1669-2788 GCA_021296115.1 Anaerolineae bacterium
CGCAAGTGCTCGAACCCTTCGTCTCGCACCAGGCCACGCCGCTAACCGACGGCATGTGCAGCGAGGGTTTGCGCCGGGCGGGGCGTTCCTTGCGCAGCGTCTACCAGCAGCCGGATGATGCCGCCGCCCGCCGCGATATGGCCCTGGTCAGCTTGCTGGGCGGCTTGGCGCTGGCCAATGCCAAGCTGGGCGCGGTGCACGGTTTCGCCGGCGTTCTGGGCGGCATGTACGGCGCGCCCCACGGCGCCATCTGCGCGGCGCTGCTGCCGCCGGTGATGGCCGCCAATATCAAGGCGCTAAAAGAACGCGAACCCGAAAATCCCGCCTTGCAGCGCTACGACTACGCCGCGCAGTTTCTATTGTTCGACCGCTCGGCGACGGCGCAGGACGCAATGGACTGGATCGGCGATACCAGCCAGAAATTCGGCATTCCCGGGCTGGGCGCCTATGGACTGCGCGCCGAGGACTTCGACGAAATCGTCGCCAAGTCCAGCGTCTCCAGCAGTATGAAAGGCAACCCGATTGAGCTTAGCGCTGACGAGTTGACCGCGATTCTTCAGGCAGCGCTCTGAGCGTTGGAGGGCAGGGCATGACCAGCAGGGGGCGCTCCCGCCGGACGACCATCATCACCGTCTACGTTATGGCGGTCGTCCTGCTCTTTCTCGGGCGGCGGTTGGCGGCGCCGATGGTCTCGCCCGTCCGCGAAACGGTCGATAACGCGCTGATCTTCATCTCGGATACCGACTCGATCGACGCCCGGCGCGACTCCAACTCGGTCTACCGCATCGGGCTGGACGGGCGCGGATTGAAACGAATCGCCGGCTCGATCCCGCATGGTGACGGCTATTTGCGCGCAACTGACATCGATTGTCACCCGGCGTCGCAACAGTTGGTCATCGCCAGCCATCGGCGCGATCTAAACGGCTTCCACCACTCGCTGCTTGATGGCTCTGGTCTGCATCTGGACAAGCCGGCTACGGGAGACATGCTGTCGGCGACGCGGCAAATCGCCATAGCGCCGGACGGCCGGGGCATCGTCGTCTCGCGCCAATTTGAAGACTTTGAAGAACCGCGCTTCGGCTTGGTCGCCGGCGATCTGATTACCCGCGATTTCGACAT
>JAGWBC010000278.1:2858-7620 GCA_021296115.1 Anaerolineae bacterium
TGGACCTCCCGGCTGGTCATCGCCTTTCCAAACGGGCGCACGGAGTGGGTCATCGCCGAGACGCGCCTGCAGATAAGCGATATAGACTGGTCGCCGACGGGCGAGTGGCTGGCGCTGGTGGCGGGTGGGCAAATCTACCGCATTCACGGCACAGGCGGAGAGTTCACGCGGCTGACCGAGCACCTCGGCGGCGCGAGCTCGCCGCGCTGGTCACCCGACGGCGAGTATATCAGTTATGTGACGGCTTCGACCTTCCCCGGCGTTCAGCAGATCATGATCATGAATGCCGATGGCACGGGCAAGCGCCAAGTGACCACCATCCGCGGCGCAGTGACGAACGGCTGTTGGGTGTGAGTCGCCTAGCGCGTGGAGCGGCTCAGCTTGCGCGGCGCGAACAGGCCCCAGATGAGGACCGTGCCAGTCGCCAGTAGGGCGCTGAGCAAGAGCAGCGTTGAGGCATAACCCAGCGCGGCTATCGCCAGGCCGCCCAGCACCGGGCCGGCCACCTTGCCGAAATTCTGCAGCATGCCGATCAAACCCATGCCCGCGCCCAGGTGCTCGGCGCTGATGCGATTCGACACCAGCGCTTTCGCCGCCGGGAAGATCAGCGCCTGCGCCAGGCCCATCAGCGCCGCCGGCAGCAGGAAGAGCGCTCCCTGATCCAGCACGCGAACCAGGGGCAGCGATAGCGCCAGAATCAGCATGCCCAGGCTGATGCTCGACAGGTAGCCCCAGCGATCGCCCAGCCGGCCGCAAAAGGGCTTGCAGAGCACGTGCACGGCTTCGTTCAAACTGAAGAAGAGGCCGATCAGCGCCACGCTGACGCCCGCCTCCAGCGCGAAGATGGGCAGGAAGGCTTTGAGCGTGTAGAGCGCGATAAAGGTGACGGCTTCCAAAGCGCCGGTCAGCCAGACGGCTGAGGTTCGCCCGCCATCGCGGATCGCGCTGATGATATGCTGCCAAACGGGCATGCGCTTGCGTTTTGTAACCGCTCGCGGTTCGGGCAAGCTCAATACCGGCAGGAATACGCCGCAGCTGATGACGCCGATGATGGTGAAGACGGCCGCTGGGTCAAAGGAGAGCAGCAGCCAGCCGGCCAGTAGCGGACCAAATACATAGCCGCCGCTGCGCGCCATCTCGAACCAGCCGATGTCTTCGGCTACACTTTCGCCTTTGGCCAGCTCGGCGATGTAGGCCAGCGTCACCGGGCCGTAAATCGCGGTCGCCAAGCCGTGTACAAGCCGGATGACGAGCAGCTGTTCCGGCGTCTGGATGAAGCGGTACAAGAAGGGCATGAAGGCGAAAAAGCAGGCGCCAATCAGCAGCCAGACGCGCCGCCCCCAGCGGTCGGACAAAATGCCGAAGAGTGGCTTGAGGAAGAGCCCGGTAACGGTCGATACGGTGACGATCAAGCCCAGGAATGCGCCCGATGCCCCCAAAGCCGCGGCGAATATGGGCAGCAGCGGCGTTTTGCCCATCTGATAGGCGGAGCGCGCCACGAAGTCCGCCAGCATGAGATTGAGGAAGGGTCTGGAGCGTTTCATTTGGACAAGTCTGCAACCTGTGACGACTGTAGGGGCGAGCCTTGGCTCGCCCAGAAACAGCCGCAAGATCGGTGACGGGCGACCGACGGGCAGTGTCTACGCGCCCCTTGGCTCGCCCGCCCGACGTAATTCGCGGCCTGCTTCATTCCACCTTCAGCGCGACTACTCCGAAGCCGGCGTTGCTCAGCATGGTGTTGAACTCCGCCAGATTGCCATCGACGATGTCGCTGAACTTGTCGGCCACGCCGTCAATATCAGACGCGATTTCGGCCAAAGCCTCGTGTTCGTAGTCGGTCGGCTTGTAATCGCCCAGGTTGACGTTGAAGCTCAAATTGCTGAGCTGAGCCGCCAGCCGGTCGCCGTGATTCATGGCATCGGGCCAGCCGGCGCGCGTCTCCGGCACCATCAGCTCTTTCTCGACTTCCAGCACCTGCTCCTCCAGTGACTTGGCCGCGTCGATGATGCCGGCCGCCGATTCCAAACCCGCCAGGCGTTCGCGCCAGCCTTTGAGCTGCGCCCGCACATCGCGCATCTGGTTGACGACCTTGTGCGTCGAAGAGACCTTGTCGCGGATGCTCAGCAGCAAGTCGAATTGCGCCTGTAAATCGGCTTGGCTGGCTGCGACGCCGGCTTCCTTGACGATCTCCAGCGGTTGGCTGAGTTCTTCCTCGCCGATCGTTAGCGTGACGCGGTAGCTGCCGGGCACGGCGTGCGGTCCCTTGATGAAGCCCTGCTGATTATCGTCATGCGGGGCGACCCTGTGCGCGTCCGGGTAACGCAAGTCCCAGACGAAGCGATTCCAGCCGGCGTTTGACGGGATGCGCAGGTCTTTCGGGGTCTCGTCCGTGCGCGTCCCCGCTGCCTTTTCCTCGTCGTCAGCGTGCAGGCTCTTGAAGGTCTTGACCTCGACCCCGTCGGCGTCTTCAATGCGTAGCGTGATGGTCGACTCCGGCGCTTCGGACAGATAGTAAGTGATGACTGCGCCCTTGGGCGGGTTCGCGCCGCTGTCGAGGTAGCTGTGCTTGACGCCGTGCTCGGGCGTCTCCTCCTTGACGTAGGCCGCCACCATGCCCAGCGTGCTCATATACTGCTTGCCAGAGTCCCTCGAAAACTTTGGGCAGATGCCGTTCCACCGCGCCCGGCTTGAGCAACTGCGCCGTCTTGCTCGCGATATCGTCGCTGAATTGGTGAATCGCGGTCACATCATCAAGCACCCAGAACGACCGCCCATGCGTCGCCACGACCAGATCAGTGCCCTTGAGCTTGAGGTCGTAGATCGGCGATACCGGCAGGTTCAGCTGGAAGCGCTGCCAGTTGTCGCCGGCGTCGAAGGAGACGTACAAGCCGAACTCGGTGCCCAAATAGAGCAGCCCTTCACGCTGCGGATCCTCGCGCAGGACGCGGCAGAAGTGATCGCTGGCGACGCCGTCCACGATGAGCGTCCAGCTGGCGCCATAATCAGTCGTCTTGTAGACGTAGGGCGCGTAGTCGTCGTTCTTGTAGCGCGTAGCCGTGACGTAGGCGGTGGCCGGGTCATGCGGCGAGGGCTCGATCATGGTGAACATCAACCAGTCGCCCATGCCCGGCGGCGTAATATCAACCCAGTTTTCGCCGCTGTCGCGTGTGACATGCAGCAAGCCGTCATCGGAGCCGGCCCAGATCACGCCCGGCTCATGCGGCGACTCGGCCAGCGTGTAAACCGTGGCGTAATGCTCGGCGCCGACCGCATCGCGATTGATCGGCCCGCCCGACGGCTTCAGCGTCTCGGGATCGGCTCTGGTCAAATCGGGGCTGATCTCCTGCCAGCTCTGGCCCTCGTCAGTCGTTTTGAGTATCTGATTGCCGCCGATATAAATCGTGTTCGAGTCATGCGGCGAGAAGGCGATGGGGTAAGTCCAGGCGAAGCGGTATTTGTCCGCCTGCGCGCCCAAGCCGGTCGAGCTGCGCGGCCAGGTGGCGATCAGCCGAATCTGCTGTGTGCGGTGGTCGTAGCGCTGCAAGCTGTTGCCGCCGCCCGGCGAGCTGCCGATGGCGCCAACGTAGACGATATCCGGATCATCCGGATCCACCGCGATATAGCCGCTCTCGCCCGAACCGATGATGTCGCAGTCCTCCCAGGTGATCGAGGAATAGCGGCTGCGGCTGGGTACGCGCAAGCTCGAATTGTCCTGCTGCGTGCCATAGACGTAGTAGGGCTCGTGGCTGTCGAAATCGAGGTGATAAATCTGCGCTGTCGGCTGATTGTAAATGCTCGACCAGGACAGCCCGCCATTCAGCGAGACGCAAGCGCCGCCGTCGTTGCCGTGGATCATGATCTGGTTGTTGCGCGGGTGGATCCACAGATCGTGGTCATCGCCGTGCGGCGTGGTGATTTCGGTGAAGTTATGCCCGCCGTCGGTCGACTTCCAGAAGTTGAGATTGTTGATGTAAATCGTGTTGGGGTCGACCGGGTCAGCGGTCAGGTGCATATAATACCAGGCGCGCGAGATGAAGCGGTTGTCCTTGCTGCCCACCACCCAGGTCTCGCCGTAATCATCGCTGCGGTAGATGCCGCCATCGGGCTGATTCTCGATGATGGCCCAGACTCGTCCGGGCTGTGCCGGCGAGGCGGCCAAGCCGATCTTGCCTAACAAGCCCTTCGGCAAGCCTACCCCCCTCGTTCCCCCCGACGAGTCAGGGGACAGCCCCTTGACGCCTGTCAGGCATTGCCAGGTGTCGCCGCCGTCCATGCTGCGCCAGATGCCGCTGTCCTCGCCGCCCGACGAAATTTGCCAGAAATTGCGATAGGCCTGCCAGAATGAGGCGTAGATGATGCGCGGATTGTTCTTGTCGATGGTCAGGTCAATGGCGCCGGCTTGGTCGCTGACATGCAGCACATTCTCCCAGGTCTCGCCGCCGTCTTTCGAGCGATAAACGCCGCGCTCGGGGTTGGGCCCGAAGGCGTGCCCGAAGACCGCCGCATAGACCAAATCGGCATTCTGCGGATGACTGCGGATCTTGGCGATCTGGCGCGTTTGTTTCATTCCCAGGTGCTTCCAGCTGCGCCCGGCATCGGTCGATTTGTAGAAGCCATCGACGATGGAGACATCAATGGGGATGGTAGTCTCGCCTGTGCCGGCGTAGATGACGTTGGGGTCGGCCGGCGCCACTTCCAGCGCGCCCACCGACGAAGCCGTGAAGTAGCCGTCGCTGATGTTCTCCCAATATTGGCCGGCATC
>JAGWBC010000279.1 GCA_021296115.1 Anaerolineae bacterium
AAGTCTGGACCGGCCCCAAGGTCAACGACATGGCGCACGCTTCGCTGGCGTCGGACGGCGCGGAGATGCTGCTGCGCCTGGCCCAGCATGACGGCAACGGCATCTTCCATTGCTGGGGCAGCGAAGCCGCCACCCGCTTGCAGCTGGCGCATCACGTGGCCGATGTCTTTGACTTCGATCACTCACTGATCGTGCCCGTGCCGACCGATCCCAATGTGCTGGAGCATTTCCGCCATGTGCGCATCCCCTTCCGGACGGTGGCCAACAGCGAAAAGACCTACCGCATTTTGGGCCGGCGGACTTATGATGTAATCGACGGGCTGCGCGCCTTCAAGCGAGAGTGGGTTGCCTTCCAGGCCACGCAGTTGAGCCAACAGCGGCGCTAGCTGTAAGGCTTGTCCGGTACTGTAATGCCGCCGTCGCTCGCTCGACATAGGCGAAGATTCGACATTTTTGCCATCGAGTACACCGAGTTAAAGAGAGGACACAGAGGAAAGACATCATGCTTAGTCCAAAGACAGAATCGGCGAACTTGCGGACCATCCTTGACTCGACCTATCTCCATATGTCCCGGTATCCCTCTCTGTGCTCTCATATTTACTCTGTGCCCTCTGTGGCAAAAGTGTCGCGAATACCTAAAAGCGCGACGCCCGCCCCGACCAAACGTACCGTCATCGGAATTTGAGTAGCGGACAAGACTTGTAGGGGCGTTGCGCGTAACGCCCGCCAGAGATAAAGCGACTAAGGGAGAATTCAATCTGATGAAAGCCCTGACATTGACAGCCGAATGGGCGCCAAAATCCGGCTACGATTTGACCGAAAGCGAGCGCGAGTTGCGCCGCCCGCGCAACGCTAACATGACCTGGAAGCAGCCGACGCTGACTTTGGGCGATGTGCCCGACCCGGAATTGAAGCCCGATCAGGCGCTGTTGGCGGTCGCGGCAGTGGGCATCTGCGGCTCCGACATGCATATGTACGAAGCGGGCGAAGATGGCTACATGGTCTACCCAGGCTTGGTGCATACGCCGAACATCATCGGTCATGAATACGCCGGGCGCATCGTCGAAGTCGGCAAGCAGGTGAAGGGCCTGGAAGTCGGCGATTTGGTGGCGGTCGAGGAGATTCAGTGGTGCGGCGAATGCCTGGCTTGTCGCAAGGGCTTCGTCAATCATTGTCTCGATATCGAAGAAACCGGCTTCACCATTCCCGGCGCCATGGCACAGTACCTGCCGGTCCGCGCCAAGTACTGCTGGAAGCTGGACGAGATCGCCGAGCGCTACGGTGAAGAAGAAGCGCTGGTCATGGGCGCCATGGTTGAGCCGACCGGCGTTTCGTATCAGGGCTTGTTCAACCGCCTGCATAATTGGCAGCCGGGCAACAATGTCGTAATCTTCGGCGCGGGACCGATCGGCTTGGCGGCCCAGGCCCTGGTCATCGCCGCTGGCGCCGGACAGGTCATCGTCTTTGACCCCTCAGTCAGCAGGCGCAGCACAGCCATGAACATGGGCGCCTCAGCCGCTTTCGATCCCATCGGCCTGGACCTGGACGCGGCTGTCATGGAGCAGACGCTGGGGCGCGGTGTGGACTACGTGGTGGAATGCGCCGGATTCGCCGACCAGACCATTGAGCGGCTCGACCGCTGCCTGGCGGTGAATTCGTCGATCATTGACATTGGCATGGGCGAGGCCAACCCCACCGTTCCCATCGTGGCCTACAAGCGCATGGGCGTACAGTATGCCGGCTCGCTCGGCCACGCTGGCGGACCCTTCCAGCACGTAATCAGTATGATGGCGGCCGGCCGCATCGACATGCGCAAGATGGTCAGCGACCGCCTGCCGCTGGACGATGCGATCGCCGCCTTCAAGCGACTGGAAAGCCGCGAAGACGCCAAGATCATCTTGCAACCGAATTAGGGACTGGCGACTGTTTGGTTAATCTCAAAATTGTGGCGTCCCACCTGTGATATGATGAGGCAAAAGCGACTGTGTGAAGCGGAATAATGCCATTTGAATTTGAGGTCGCGGCGAACAACTGCGAATTCGCGGCTCAAGTCTTGGATGCGGGGATAGAAGCCTACGTTACCGCTCGGGATCTAGCAACGGAAATCACCTATATCTGTGTTGAAAACGGGCCTGCGGTATCTGCTTGGCAGGTGTTTTTGTACATCTATCTAGTTGTGTTGATAATCTCGCTTGCCGGTTGGGTCGTCTACTACCGCAGAGGCGCTTCATCGGACAAATTGTTGAAGTGGGGAATCGTTTCGTTTGCCCTTCCGCCGCTTGCTCCTATCGTCGCTATATTCAATTTTGGCGATGGACAGGAAAATTCCAGGAGCAAGGGCGCCAAGAGCACTTGGGATGAGAAAGGCGATAAAGGTGCCTACGACTAACATTGAGGTCACTGGCATCAACTGCCATCAAGCCCGCGCCATAGTCAGCGCCGGCGTTGACCAATTGCGTTCGCAGTTCCCCGCTGATCCATCGCTCATCTTTGACTGCATCGTGAATGGCCGGATCGTTGATAGTACAACATACGGAAACGTCGATTCCAGCTTGGTCTGGGATATCCTAGTTGAAGTCGCGGGTTTGTACATCATTTGTGCTATAGCGCT
>JAGWBC010000280.1 GCA_021296115.1 Anaerolineae bacterium
GTGTCATAAGATCGGGGTTTTGTGAGAATTCGTGTCGACGCCAGCGGTAGAGCGTAGGAAGCGAAATGCCAGTGAGATTTTGCACAATGGGGACGTTGTTTTGGTGGACTGCGAGGAGTCGCAGGGCTTCATGCTTTTGGGCGTCTGTGTAGCGGCTGGGCATGGGGGGTTTCCCTTTTTGAGTAGGTGTAGGTGGGCTGGGGTGATGATAGTGTGAGGCAGCGTTTGATAAGCGACTAAATTGTCGCGTGGGTGCTGACTGGCTGCGAGTAGGGTGGGCGCGATATTCGCTGTTAGAGCTCATATGGCCTAAGAAACGTTACGGACGGCAGAATCTAGATGCGTACAGGACACCATACAATGTCGACGATCTGCGGGTATGACATCGCCAATCGTCGTGTGATACTCTCGAAGTTCAGCACGGCGCAAGGAGAGTTAGATTGATGCTGCTACTTGTACGCACAATTCAGTTCCTTTGGTAGCTGCTTAAGACCGTAGTTCTTTCAGCGATAATCGCCATTATCGTATCTGGCGGAATGATTGTGATTAATTATTTCGGCACAAATGAATACGGTGGGCTGGACTTCCAGATGAACCTCGTCACAGAGATTATTGGAGTATGGGCCAGCGTTGGTGTTACCGTACTCGTCATTGACCGTATCTACGCGAACCGCGATCGGGAAAAGGATAAGCAGCGTTTACGACACGACGCCGCCACCGGTGACAATGAAATCGCTATTCGCGCAATAAACGCGATGCGCTATGAAAAAATACTTACCAGCAAACGAGGAATTCTGAAGCGCGCGTATTTGACAGGCGCAAAGCTACAGGGCGCGGACATGCACGGCGCAAACTTGAGCGGTGCGGTTTTGCATTCTGCAAACCTCGTTTGAAGACCGAAATAGCGTAAGTCCTATATACATATTAGAATCAGCGTTTGGTAATGAAGCCAGCCGGCTTCTTGTACGGTACGCCGAGGTGCTTGATGATGGCGTCGAGCATGTCGTTGTTGCACTGGAGGGCGTTTTTGAGTTCCTGAACCTTCTTTTCGAAAGATTCGGCTTTGTATTGCGCGTTACGACGGCTACCGGCCTTGTCATTCATGCGCTTGAAGCGGAAATCTGTTGTGGACATTGCGTCCCCATAACGCCGTCTGTGTGGTCCAGTTTACACCAATAGGCAGCGGGCGAACCAAGGTTCGCCCCTACATTTTCGGTGTTGGCGGGCTACAACACCACCCCCGCCTCCACGCCCCCGACCTCCGCCGCCAGCGCCCGCCAGGCTGCGCCGATGCGCCCGAAGCCCTCGTCGATGGCGGCCGGCCGGTGGATGCCGAAGTTGAGGCGCATGGCGTGGCTTCCGCCGTCGCCCGTATAGAAGAGCCCGCCGATAGCGAAGGCGACATCGCGCTGCAGGGCGGCGATGAAGGTCTCGGCGGCGCTGGGCCCGCGCTCCGGCAACTCCACCCACAGGTAGAGCCCGCCTTGGGGCGAGAACCACTTGCTGCCCGCTGGGAAGTAGCGCTGGGCGGCAGCCAGGGCGGCCACACGCCGGCGGCGCAGCTCGATGCGGTTGCGCTCCAGTTGCTGGGCCAGTACGCCGCGCTCCAGCAGCAGGTGGATGGCGCGCTGGTGCAAGCCGGAGGTGGAGATATCGGCGGCTTGCTTGACGCGCGACAGGCGCTCGTTGTAGGCCTCACCGGCGATCAGATAGCCGATGCGGATGCCGGGCAGCAGCACCTTGGTGAAGGCGTTGGTGTGGATGACGACGCCGCTGTCGTCCAGAGCTTTGAGCGGCGGCAGTTCTTCGCCCTCGAAGCGGAATTCGCGGTAGACCTCGTCTTCAAGCACGGGGATGCCGTGTTTGGCGGCCAGGCGCACAAGCTGACGCCGGCGGTGCATGGGCATCAGGTGGCCGGTCGGGTTCTGGTAGCTGGGCATGACGTAGATCAAGCGCGGTCGCAGGTCGGCGATGATGTTGTCGAGGGCGTCGATGCGGATGCCGTCGGCGTCGATGGGAATGCCGTGGATGTGGACGCGGCGCGCCTGGGCGATGTCGATGACGCCGAGGTAGGTGGGGTCGGCGGTGACGAGGGTGTCGCCCGGGCTCAGCAGCGATTGCAGCACCAGGTCAATGGCTTGCTGGGCGCCGCCGGTGATCAGCACATCGGCGAGGCGGCACTGGATGCCGATGGCGCGCACATAGTCGCGCACGGCGCTGCGCAGCGGCAGATAGCCCTCGGCGGCTTCATAGGACAGGGCTTCGGCGCCGTCGCGGTCAATGACCTGGTTGAGCGCGTCTTGCAGGTAGCGCACCGGGAAAAACTCACTGGGTGGCGAGCCGCTGCTGAAGTCGATGACGCCGGGCTTGCGGGCCAGGCGCATCATATCGCGGATGGAGGCGGCGCGTTGGCGGTCGGGCGGCGGCGGACGCAGCGGCGTTTCGGCAGGCGCGGACTCGTGTCCTTGGGCGACGAAAGTGCCGCGGCCGGCGCGGGCGCTGAGGTAGCCGGCGGCGCGCAGCTCGCTATAGGCGTTGACCACGCTGATGCGGCTGATGCCGAGGCGGCGGGCCAGTGTGCGGCTGGCGGGCAGACGCGTCCCGGCGGGCA
>JAGWBC010000043.1:0-13664 GCA_021296115.1 Anaerolineae bacterium
GATTATCAGGCGTCCGCCTTGCTGATGGCGATCTTCTTCCAAGGCATGAATCGCGCCGAGACCGTCAATCTGACCATGGCCATGGCCGAATCCGGCGACCTGCTGGACTTGTCGGACATCACCGATTACGCTGTCGACAAGCATTCCTCCGGCGGCGTCGGCGACAAGACCTCGTTGGTCGTACTGCCTCTGGTGGCGTCTTTTGGCGTGCCCATCGCCAAAATGAGCGGTCGCGGATTGGGATTCACCGGCGGCACGCTGGACAAGCTGGAATCGATCTCGGGCTATGACGCCAACCTGTCCGAGGCAGAGTTTCGGCGCATTGCGCGTGAAACAGGCATCGTGCTGGCCGGGCAAAGCAAATCGATGGCGCCCGCCGACGGCCTTATCTACGCGCTGCGCGATGTCACCGGCACTGTCGCCAGTTTGCCCTTGATCGCCAGCAGCATCATGAGCAAAAAGTTGGCTGCCGGCGCCAGCGGAATCGTACTCGATGTGAAAGCGGGCATTGGCTCCTTCATGAAAACACCGGACGAAGCGCGAACGCTGGCGACTGCCATGGTCAGGATCGGCGTGGATGCCGGCCGCGATATGGTCGCCCTGCTCTCCGATATGAATCAGCCGCTGGGCGCCGCGGTGGGCAATGCGCTCGAAGTGTCGGAAGCGGTACTGACCCTTCAGGGCAAGGGTCCGGCTGACATTCATGACCACTGCGTGGAGATAGCCGCTCACATGTTGCGCCTGGCAGGGCAAGGCGAGAGCCGGACGGATCTGGCCGAAACCCGCCAGGAAGTTGACCGCGCGCTGAGGTCCGGCGGCGCCTATGAATCCTTTGGCCGCATGGTCGCTGCTCACGGGGGAGACCTGCGACAGATTGAGGACCTGAGTCAACTGCCGCAAGCCAAGCTGCGCTACAGCCTGCTGGCGCGTGATTCCGGGCATGTGGCCATGGTCGCGGCAGACAAAGTCGCCTGGGCGGCATTGGCCCTAGGCGCCGGCAAAGCGACCAAAGAAGACGTGATCGATCATGCCGTGGGGATAGAAGTCCATGCTAATGTCGGCAACGAAGTCGCAAGCGGTGACCTCTTGATGACCGTGCATGCCAACGACGATGGGCGCCTGCAGGCTGCCCTGGACCTGTTGGCGGGGGCAGTCGAGTACAGTTCGGCGCCAGTGCCGCGCTTGCCGCTATTTCATGGCGTCGTCGATGGCAATGACATGTAAGTGCTGTTTCGAACCTCAGCAGCGGCGCGTGCCGGAACTCAGCAGCCGTTTTGCAGATGCTCATCGAAAGTAATGGCGAAGTTGTGGTAATGCGAGCCGTCGCAGGCGGCGCGAAAATAGAAGTATTCGGATTGCTCGGGGTAAACGGCGGCCTGGATGGCCGATAGTCCCGGGCTGGCAATCGGCCCCGGCGGTAATCCGCGATTGAGGTAGGTGTTGTAGGGGGAAATCACATCGCGATAGTCGGCGCGCGTGATTTGGGGCCACCAGGTTCCGCGCGCGCCTTGAATGCCGTACTGCACGGTCGGGTCCGCTTCCAGGGCCATGCCGATGTCCAGGCGGTTGCGGTAGACGCTGGCGATGAGAGCGTGCTCGTCGCGCCAAACGGCTTCACGCTCGACGATCGACGCCAGCGTCACCACCTGATACAAAGTAAAGCCTTGCTCCAGCGCGGCGTCGCGCAGCGAATCGCCGACGCGTTCGCGGAAGGCGCGCAACAAGGTATCACGCAATGTCAGCGCCGCGATATCAGGCGGCAGCTGATAAGTATCCGGGAACATAAATCCTTCCAGCGAGGCGCCCTCGGGTATGCCAGCCCAGGCGGCAAAGGCGGTCGGCAAGTCCGCGGCCTCGTCGACCAAGTGCAAGATTTCCGCGCCCGTGAAGTCAAACAGCGCGTTTTGGTCGACCAAGTCGGCCAGTTCTTCAATCCGCGCGCCTTCCAACAAACGAAATGAGATGAAGCTCTTGCTGGAATCCGTCAGGATCTCCGCGATCTGTCTGATGGTCTGCGTCTGATTGAGAAAGTACACGCCCGCCTCAAAGCGCCGATCGTAGCCTGCAACGCGCGCGTAGTCGATGAATAGATCGGCGTCGCGAATTAGCGCCTGGTCAAAGAGAGCCGCGGCGATTGAGCCGGCCCCGGCACCCGGCGCGATGCGAAATCGGACGGGGTTGGCGTCGCTGCTGAATGGGGTATCCAGTTCCGCCCCCCGGTTTGCCAATTGCAGGCGCAGGACGAGATTCTGGGCTGTGAACACGATCTGTCCGTCCGTGGCGATGTAGACGCCAACCGCAGCCAGACCGACCAAAAGTACAAAGACTGCAAGTCCCAGCAGAAAGCCTTTTATCGCACCTTGCAACAGCCGCGCCTTTACCGCCCGAATCGGGCATTCGTTCTCATGGTCAGCAGTTACCCCGCAGCGCGCATCGTCCGGCTAGGATTGCGTCGCAACAATCGACGCCGATGGATCGGCCAGCCGGCTGCTGATCTGCGCCCAGTCCAATTCGCGCGTGATGGTGATCCATGTCCGCCCCGGCTTGAGCAAGATAGGCTCGCCGTCCGGGAAGATCAGGCGCAGCGCCTCGCCCCGGTTCTGATTGCGCCGCCACCAGAATCCCTCATAGAGCATGCCATCGCGCAGTACATAAGCCGGGCCCCGTCCCCACAGCGCCAACTCATACGATTCGTCGATCGCGCCATGCGCGAATAAGTCGGGACGCCGCCTATGATCTACCTGTATGATCACCAGGTTGTCCGCAATTAGCTGTGAGTTATCGACGGCGTCCAGGTGTGGAATCCCGTCCGAATAACGCAGGTAGCGCCGGCTGACCTCGTCATACTGCCAGCGGACGTCGGTTCTATCGTACCATTTGATGTACAGGTCGCGGGCTTCCGTCCCGCCCTCATTGGGCCGCAAGCTGAAAGCGAAACCGTTGGCGCGATAGCCGATATTCAGATTGCGCCTGGTGGCCAGCTGCCACATTTGCCGCGTATCGCCAAACATCGTGTGTTCATAGCCGCGGTCGCTGAAGGTCGCATCGCGACAGAAGCCAGCGTTGTCGCAGTTGTCCCCGAGAGATGGAGACAGCAGCAGCGGGCGATAATTCGCGTTGATATAAATGTCGTGGATGGGGCCGCTGGTGCCGGAATAGGCCAGCAGCGCGGCATACATGCTGATTAGCTCAATATCCAGCAGGCGCGCGCTCCTGACCGATCCGACTTGCGCCGGCGCGTTGTTGCGGTAAAGCGCGGCAAATCGCGTCACACCGCCTTCCGCCTCGTATTCGTATACGAGGTCCGCCAGATTGAGCCCGTGCTGCGGGCGCACTTTGGGCGGCCAGTTGGAGACCTTCACGATCAGATTGCGGCGTCTCATCGCTTCATCACTGGGGTAGGCCAATCCAGTCAAGGGATTTACGCCGGTTGGATAGTCCCAGGGCCCCACCTCTATATCAGGCGCGGCCAGATAGGTCTTGGCGATTGCAGTGCTGATGATGGCGGGGGATTGCAGCCATTCGCGCGGCGTCGCCGTTGCAACAGCGGGCGTCAGCCTTCTGTCTTGCCCGCTGCTCATGCCGGTCAGCAGCGGCACACCAATCACTACCGCGCAAAACCCAAGAAAGATCAACCATTTATATTGACGCATCAGGCCTCGTATTCGCGTTCCGAATTGCGTGCCGCGGCTAGTATAGGAAAGCTGCACTGCCTTCGACAAGGCGCAGTAAGTATAATAGGGCGAATCGTAGCCAAAGCATCGGATAGCAAGGGACAGCAATGGAGCGCGGACGCCTGGTTATTAGCTATGCGCATCCCGACGATGAGAGTTTCGGCTTGGGCGCGGCAATTCCGAAGTGGATAGATGACGGCATTGATGTCTATCTGATTTGCGCGACCAACGGTGAGGTCGGCACCGTTCCGGAGGAGCTGCGCGGCAAACATGAGACCACCGCCGCGCTGAGACTGAGCGAACTCGAATGCGCCCGGCGGCATCTCAAATTCAAAGAAGTATTCATGCTGGGATACCGCGACAGTGGCATGCCGGGCAGCGAGACTTCGCGTCATCCGGAATCCTTGTGCTATCAATGGCAGAATCATCCAGCGAACGTCACCGACAAGGTGAAAGAAATCCTGCAGCGCGCCAGGCCGCATGTGGTCATTACATTCAATCGCTACGGCGGTTACGGCCATCCGGATCATATCGCCATACAGCGGGCGACGGTGAAAGCCTTTGAAGAGCTGCGTACGCCAGCGAGCGGCGCTGCGCTGAACGGCGTCTACCGTCCGCAGAAGCTCTACTATGCCGCCTTTCCCAAGGCAACAATCTGGCTGCGCATTTTAAGCGCCAGGCTCAAGGGGCAGGATCCCAGGCGCATGGGCAGAAATCAGGATGTTGATGTGGTAAAGACCCTCGAGCATATAGAGCCGGTACACGCCCGCATTCCTGTGGCGCGATATTTCGATGTCTGGGAGCAGGCAAGCAGCTGCCACGCCAGCCAGGGCGGCGGACGGATCACGCGCACCTCGCGTTGGCTGCGCCGGTTCCTGTACAGCAAGCAAGGATTCACGCGCGTTTTCCCGGCGCCGGAACGGGACCGCGTGGATGAAGACGACCTTTTTGCGAATGTTGACCTTAACTCGCGGCAGACCTGATCAGGGCAAGGGCGTGTAGCTTTCGCCGACTACCGCCTGCCCAGCCTCGCTCTGGATCCAACCTAAGAAATTGAAGGTCGCCGGAGGCGGCGCTTCTCGGCCGACAACATAGATGGTTGACCGCAAAGGATATCGCCGGTCGCCCACGCTGCCTTGGCTCAGAAATACACCGTCAATTGCCAATGGCTTGACTCGCGCGTCGACCATAGCCAGCGGCAAATAGCCGATTGCGCCCGTATCGTCCGACACTTGCTGCAACATTGATTCGATGTTGGGCATCAGCAGCGCGTTGCCGGTTACTGGCGTGATGCCCATGATCAAGCGGCGAAACTCAAGCGCAGTATCGCTGCCAGGCTGGTAGGCAAGCGGCGAAATTGTGCGGGGCTGCGCTGCAAGTTCGCCCCAATCGCGAACTCTCCCACTGAAGATAGCGCGTAGATCACTGGCCGTCAGGTCTGACAGGTCGTTCGCCGCGTTGATGACGATCGCCAGCCCGTCAACCCCAAGCGGCGCGGCCCATATATCGTCGCGCGCGGGAACGTGGCTGCTTATGAAATAGTCGACGCTGCCGGCTTCCATTTTCGCCAAGAGCCGGTGAAAAGACATCGTTTCCACGTCAAATGCGCCAGCGTCCAATTCGGCAGCAAAGCGCTGGCTTAAAGCGCGCGTAAACGCGTAGGTCGCGGGACTTGAGTGCAGTTGATGCGTCGACAGCAGAATCGTCGGTGTGCTCGCTGGGGACTTGACGGTACAGCCGACCATCGCCGCAAAGGCTACAATAGCCAATGTCTTCCGGGCGCGACCCATACGCTAGCGGTCCTACTCCATGGTCCGATCGTGACACAAGTAGCGAGGCAGGAATTGCGCTGCATATTCCTTAAAGGTCCCGGCAATGATGGCGCGCCGCATAGCTTCTACGTGACGCGCGAGAAAGTCGATATTGTGCAGACTTATGAGGGTGTAAGCCAGCAGCTCTTTGGCGACGATCAAGTGTCGCAAGTAAGCGCGGGAGAAGCGGCTGGCGTAGTTGCTTAGCGCTGCGTCAATGGCGGATTCGTCCGCCTTGAACTTGGCGTTGCGCAAATTGATGCGACCATCATGCGTAAACGCAGCCCCATGCCGCGCCAAACGGGTGGGGATGACGCAGTCGAAAATGTCCACGCCGCGGCCAATGCCCTCGACAAGGTCATCGGGCTCGCCTACACCCATCAGGTATCGTGGCTTGTCCTGCGGCAAGCAAGGCAGGGTCTCGTCCAGCGTACGGTACATTTCCGGCTTGCTCTCGCCTACGGCCAATCCGCCAATGGCGTAACCCTTGAGATCCATCTCGGTCGCGAATCGCGCCGATTCTTGCCTGAGATCGGGAAAGACGCCGCCTTGTACGATGCCAAACAGGGCCTGACTGCTGTCGTCAGGATGGGCATCGCGACAGAGCCGCAGCCAGCGATGCGTACGCGCGCTTGCCGCTTGTACTTCTTCGCGATCGTTGGGGTTTGGGCATTGATCGAAGGCCATGATGATGTCCGCGCCCAGATTTCGCTGGATTGCCATTGAGCGCTGCGGCGTCAATCGTTTCGCGCTGCCGTCAAGATGGCTGCGGAAGGTGACGCCGTCGTCATCAATCCGGTTGATTTCGCCCAGGCTGAATACCTGGAATCCGCCGGAATCCGTCAACAGCGGGCCACTCCAGCCCATGAAGCTGTGCAGGCCGCCAAGGTCACGCACCAGCTCATCGCCCGGGCGCAGGTGGAGGTGATAGGTGTTAGCCAGCACCAAGCTGATATCGAGTTCTTCCAGGTCGCGCGGGGGGACGGCTTTGACGGTAGCTGCCGTGCCTACAGGAGCGAATACCGGTGTGGGAATGTCTCCGTGCGGCGTATGCAGGATGCCGGCTCGCGCATTGCCGTCGGTCGCGACAAGCTCAAATTCGAATGACATAGGGGCGCCAGAGTCGATGAGTTTTTCGTTTGCCTTGTGTTGGATTGTTGTCGCTGCCGTTTCGCAAGGGTTTCCCGACGGTAGTTCCGTGCTGACAAAATAACCGCCGATATTATAGCACAACAGCTGGTCGAGCAATCTTGACGGGGAGGCGCCGCGATTCTGGCGTGATAAGCGGGCAACGAATCTGCGCAGAGGCTATACTGCGGCTGTATGTCAATCCACCTCTAACGTGGCTCGAATAGGTCAAATCAATCCCGCAATGCACGTAGACAGCCAGGCTCAAGTTGTGTCCACACTTTCCGACGGGGGTGAAACAGCGCCGTGTCCAAATTATGGCTATCCGAGCCAAGTCATAGTTTATCTCGATGCCATCGCAGCGAACCTGCGCTCAATCCGGTCTGTCGTCAGGCAAGACCTTTCACTGATGGCGGTGGTCAAGGCGAATGCCTACGGTCACGGCGCGCGGGAGGTTGCTCGCGTGGCGATCCGCAACGGCGCAGATCTTTTGGCCGTCGCCAATATTGAAGAAGCGCTTGAACTGCGACAAGCCGGCATTGACGCGCCGATCCTGACGCTGAGCTATGTGCCTGCGGCGGCAATCAAGTGCGCCATCGATTTAGACGTCAGCGTCACGGTGTACGATTGTGAGCAGGCGCGGCAGTATCAGTCGGCCGCGGCCGACGGCGTTGGGACGCTCACGGCCCATATCAAAGTGGATTCTGGCATGGGGCGGCTCGGCGTTCTGCCAGGCGACGTCGACGAGCTGTGCCGATACGTAAGCGAACAGCCGGCGATTGAACTCGAGGGAATCTTCACACACTTTTCGTCGGCGGATACGGATTCGCAATACACCGCGGGACAATTGTCTCGCTTTGCTGACATAGTCACCGGGCTGGAGCGAAAGGGCTTTCAATTTCAGTACGTTCACGCCGCCAATTCCGCCGCGCTGCTGGCCCAGCCATCCAGCCACTTCAACCTCGTGCGGCCCGGCCTCTTGCTCTACGGCTTGAACCCGCTGGGAGACGGCGAGGGGCCAGATTGGCTCCAGCCCGCCATGACCTGGAAGACCACAATTGCCCAGGTGAAGACGCTGCCTTCTGGGTCAGCCGTCGGCTACGGCAACAGCTATCGGACGCAAGGACGGGAGAAGATCGCGGTCTTGCCGGTGGGCTACGCCGATGGCTTGCGCCGGGCGCCGCGAACCTGGCGGGAAGTGCTCCTGCGGGGTCAGCGCGCTCCTCTGGTCGGTCGAGTCAGCATGGAGAAGACTGCCATCAACGTCAGTCATATCCCGGGCGCGCAAGCCGGCGATGAGGTTGTTCTGCTCGGCAAGCAGGGTGACGATGAGATCAGCGCCGACGAGATTGCCGCTTGGCTGGGCAGCATCAATTATGAAGTGGTTACTTCAATCGCGCCGCGGGCGCCGCGCGCGTTTGTACAGGTATAGGCTTCGCGACTTACTGAGGCAGGAGCGTCCTCAGGTCGGCCGCAACCGCGTCCGGCGGCACGCCGAATTGATAGCGCTTGATCCAGCGGCCGGCATGGTCCAGCAGGAAGGAGCCGGTAGTGTGGTTGATCAAGTAGCCGTCGGATCTGTCCTCGTCGCTAATCTCAAACGCTAGGCCGAAGGGCTCGCCCAGCGCCCGCACAGACGCCTCGTCGCCCGTAAGCGCGCTGATGTCGTCCAATTGGCGAAACTCAAAATATTGGCGCAAGGCCGCGGGCGTATCGCGCTTGCCGTCGACGGAGACGAAGACGAAGGACATACTGTCCGCCAGGTCTCCGAGCGCTCGTTGTATCCGCCCGAAGTCGTTCAGCGTCAACGGGCAAATGTCGGGGCAGTGGGTGAAGCCAAATGTCAAGAGCGTGTGGCGTCCGCGAAAGTGAGCCAGACGGACTGGCCTGCCCTTGCTGTCGGTCAGCTCAAAGGGGGGAATATCGACTGGCGGATCTATCGCCAGAATGCCGTCGAAAGCAGCCGCGCCTTCTACCTCGAATGGCCCCGTGTTGACTGACTCTGGTTCCCGCATGCGGTTATAAACCAGGAAGATCGCCAGGGCGGCGATGCCCAATAGCAGACCGGCCAGCAAGCCAAAAAGCAGTCGGCCGAACAGATATGAGTTTACCTTCGTCTTCAAACCTGGTTTCCCCAACTGGCCCAGCGTCCAAGCGCCTGTATGCTCTATCGTAAAGCATAGCCAGGTATGCGCAAGGCATGAAGACGGGCGGGTGGGCGTCAAATGCGCTCGGCCTGCATTGCGAACGCGCTTAATAGCAGTTATAATGAAGATTCCTCAAGAAGAGAGATTTCGCCGCCGCGCGAAACGCCGAAGGGGCAAGCGACAAGTGCGCCAACTTGCGTGAAACTCTCAGGCAAAAGGACTCTTGGGGAGAGATTCTCTGAAGGTCAAGGAACCGACAGGGCGCATACTCGGCATGAGATGCGCCTTTTTCATTAATACGATCGGAGAGGAGACAACAATGGGCGAATGGAAGACGCCAGCGGAACTGAAATATGCTGAGTCGGACGAGTGGTTTGCTGTGGCTGGCGACATTGTCACCATCGGCATCACCGATTACGCGCAAGACCAATTAAACGATATCGTCTATGTCGAGTTCAAGGACCCCGGCGATGCTGTCGAGGCTGGCGGCTCCTTCGGCGAGGTCGAGTCGGTCAAGGCGGCCTCCGAGCTGTACAGCGTGGTTGCCGGCGAAATCATTGAAGTTAATTCCGCCCTGGAAGACGAGCCCGAAGTCGTGAATGCCGACCCATACGGCGCAGGCTGGATGGTCAAGATCCGCGCCTCCAGCCTGGTCGAGATCGACGGCCTTATGGACTCTGCCGCCTATGACGCCTATTGCGACAGCCGCTAGGCGCGCCCCCAACTTGCAGATCCAGCCAGCGCAGACGCAAGGCAAGCGCATCGCCAGCCTTTGATGAGGTCAATTAAACCGTGAGCTATATACCCCATACCCCAGCTGAAACCGACGTTATGCTTTCCGAGATTGGCGCGCGCTCGATAGACGAACTCTTCGACGCGGTCCCGCGATCTCACCGCTTTCCAGCGCTGTACCTGCCGCCGCCTATGAGTGAAATGGAAGTCGCCGCCGAGATGCTGGCGATCAGCGAGGCCAATGACCACGGTCAAGATTACGCGGTATTCCGCGGCGCCGGCGCTTACCACCATTTCATTCCTTCCGTGGTTAATCACATCCTGCTGCGCGGCGAGTTTTACACGGCCTATACGCCTTATCAGCCGGAAGTGTCCCAAGGCACATTGCAGGCGACCTACGAATACCAGAGCATGATGTGCGCGCTGACCGGCATGGACGCGGCCAACGCCAGCCATTATGACGGCGCCACCAGTCTCGCCGAAGCCGTCACCGTCGCCCTTGAGGTCACGCGAAACAAACGCAAGAAAGTCATCCTGAGTCACGCCATTCACCCGCAATACCGCGAGGTCGTGAGAACATACCATCAGGGACGAGACATCCGCATCATTGGCGACCGCGGACGCGGCGAGATCGTCGATCTGATGGAAATGATCGACGACAATACCGCTATGATCGCGGTGCAATATCCCAACTTCTTCGGCCAGATCGACGAGCTAGGCGCCTTGGCGCAGGCGGCGCGCAGCAGCGGCGCCCTGCTGGTGGTGGTCGCCAATCCCATGGCGCTGTCGCTGCTCAAGAGTCCGGGCGAGCTGGGCGCAGACATAGTAGTCGGCGAAGGCCAGCCGATGGGCATACCGCTCGGATTTGGCGGGCCCTACCTGGGTTACTTCGCCATCCGCCAGAAGCACGTGCGCAAGATCGCGGGCCGCATCATCGGCGAGACAAAAGATGCCGACGGCCGACGCGCCTTTGTCATGACACTGCGGCCGCGCGAACAAGATATCAAGCGCGAGCGAGCCACCAGCAATATCTGCACCAATCAGGGCTTGATGGCGCTGTCGGCGTCGATCTATATGGCATTGATGGGCAAGAACGGGCTGCGCCGCGTTGGCGAACTCAACTATCACAAGGCCCATTACGCCGCGCAAGAGATCAACCGGCTGGATGGCTACAGTGTGGACATGAGCAAGCCTTTTTTCAACGAGTTCGTTGCCGCGTGTCCGCGTCCGGTCGCAAGAATTAACGAAGCCCTGCTCGAAGAGGGCATGATCGGCGGCTACGACCTGGGGCAGCATTATTTCCACTTGCAGGATCACATGCTGGTCTGCGTCACCGAAATCAATGCGAAAGATGAAATCGATCGCCTGGTCGAAGTTCTGGGAGGGCTTAGCTAATGCTAGCGTCCGATTCAACGCAGCTACTCGAACCGCTGATTTATGATTTGGGCGCGCCGGGACGCATCGGCGTCAACCTGCCCGATTGCGATGTGCCGGAGTCGCCCATGCCGGCTGAGCTAATGCGCGATGACCTGGCGCTGCCGGAAGTCGGCGAGGTGCAAGTGGTGCGTCACTTCGTCAAGCTCAGCCAGCTGAATTACTCGATCGACCAGGGCTTGTATCCGCTGGGATCCTGCACCATGAAATACAATCCCAAGGTCAACGAAGACTCCGCGCGGCTGGCTGGTTTCGCTCATCTGCACCCGCTGACCGACGAGAGCGGCGCGCAGGGCGCCCTCTTTTTGATGCACGAATTGCAGCAGTGGCTGGGCGAGATCAGCGGCTTTTCCGATGTCAGCCTCTCCCCCGCAGCCGGCGCCCAGGGCGAATTCGCCGGCATCTTGATGATTCGCCAATATCACATCGACCGCGGCGAGGGCCAGCGCGATATCATCCTGGTTCCCAACAGCGCGCACGGCACAAATCCGGCTACCGTGACCATGGCCGGCTTGAGTGTGCGCGAGCTGCCCGCCAACGATAAAGGCAATGTCGATATGGCGGCGCTGCATGCCGCTTGCGAAGGCGAGCTGCGCGACCGCATTGCTGGCATGATGATCACAGTGCCCAGCACGCTCGGTCTGTTTGAGTCGACTATTCTCGAGGTCATCTCAACCGTGCACGACGCCGGCGGGCTGATGTACATGGACGGCGCCAATATGAATGCGCTGATGGCCGTAGTAAAGCCGGGCGAACTCGGCTTTGATGTCATGCACTACAACCTGCACAAGACCTTCTCCACGCCACACGGCGGCGGCGGACCGGGCAGCGGCGCAGTCGGCGTCAACGAGAAGCTGCGGCCTTATTTGCCGGGACCGGTCGTGGGTGTCATCGAAGCGGAAGACGAAAATGGCGCGCCGCTCTACGGTTTTGTCATGCCCGAAAAGAGCATCGGCCGTATGAAAGCCTTCCACGGCAACTTCGGCATGCATCTGCGCGCCTACGCCTATATCCGCGTCTATGGCGATAGCGGCATCCGAGACGTGACGCGCTACGCCGTACTCAACGCCAACTATCTGCGCGCCAAGCTGATGCGGACGTATACGGTGCCTTATCCGCGCTATTGCGGGCACGAATTTGTGCTGGAAGGTCATGTCGACAATGTCGACGATGTGCACGCGCTGGACATCTCCAAGCGGCTGATGGATTACGGCTTTCACCCGCCGACCAATTACTTCCCGCTGATCGTGCCGGAGGCGCTGCTGATCGAGCCCACCGAGACCGAAGTTAAAGAAGACCTCGATGCTTTCGTTGAGGCCATGGAGGCCATCGCCGAGGAAGCTCGCAGAGATCCCGAGACCCTGCTCAATGCGCCGCATACCGCGCCGGTCCGCCGCCTGGACGAGGTGCGCGCGGTCAAGGAACTTGTGCTCTGCTGCGCGCCGGCGCTGGCTGCCCGGGCGCTTTAAGCGCAACGCGATACTGGCCCAGCCTAGTTGAAGCGCTCGCTCATCAACCGGATCGACTGCGCGCGTCATTGCCCTTAGGGCGCAGCAGTGACCGCCTTACCGCCCGGTACAGACTGGCACTACATTTTGCTCGCGCCGCCGCTTATACTCGATGGCTGCTTTGTCTCCGCATAACAAATCCATCGGCCGGACTTGGTGTTAAAATGAGCGGAGGCCAAATCAACGCGGACGACATCACCAAGCAGGGAGACCTTGCATGACCATAAGCCCCAAGATTGAGCAGCTACGGGCCAAACGCGCCGAGAGCCAGCTGGGCGGCGGTGAAGCGCGCATCCATCGGCAGCATGACAAGGGCAAGAAGACCGCGCGCGAGCGGCTGGATATCTTGCTGGACCCAGGCACCTTCCGCGAAGTGGATGCCTTTGTACACCACCACAACAGTAAGTTTGGGCTGAACAACAACCGGCCGCTGAGCGACAGCGTGGTGACCGGCTGGGGCACCATCGACGGCCGCCTGGTTTACGTCTATTCGCAAGACTTCACGGTCATGGGCGGCAGCTTGAGCGAGGCGCATGCCGCCAAGATCATCAAGATCATGGAAATGGCAATGAAGGTGGGCGCGCCCGTCATCGGCTTGAACGACAGCGGCGGCGCGCGCATTCAAGAGGGCGTCGAGAGCCTGGGCGGCTACGCCGATATTTTCCTGCAAAATACCCTGGCCAGCGGCGTCATCCCGCAGATCAGCGTCATCATGGGGCCTTGCGCGGGCGGCGCTGTTTACAGTCCGGCGCTGACCGACTACATCATCATGGTCAAAGACAGCAGTTATATGTTCATTACGGGCCCTGAAGTGGTCAAGCAGGTGCTCAACGAGGACGTCACGTTTGAGGGCTTGGGCGGCGCGTCAGTGCACGGCAGCACCAGCGGCGTCTGCCATTTCGTCGCCGATGACGAGACGCAGTCGCTGACGATGGTGCGCGAATTGCTGAGTTATTTGCCGCAAAACAATATGGAAGACCCGCCTGCCCTGCCGCCGACGGACGATCCGCTGCGGACCGAAGCGGCGCTGGACAGCATCGTGCCGGAGAACCCCAACCAGCCCTATGACATCAAAGAAGTCATTGAGCTGATCGTTGACGACGGGCATTTCTTCGAGGTGCATGAAGAATTCGCCGGAAATATCGTGGTCGGTTTTGCGCGACTGGGTGGCACGGCCGTAGGCATAGTCGCCAATCAGCCGATGGTCCTGGCCGGCGTGTTGGACATCAA
>JAGWBC010000043.1:13677-21584 GCA_021296115.1 Anaerolineae bacterium
TGCGATGCCTTTAACGTGCCGCTGATTACCTTCGTTGATGTGCCCGGCTACCTGCCCGGCGCCGATCAAGAGCACAGCGGCATCATTATGAGCGGGGCCAAGCTGCTCTTCGCTTTCTGCGAGGCGACCGTGCCCAAGCTGACCGTGACGACGCGCAAGTCTTACGGCGGCGCTTACTGCGTCATGAACAGCAAGCATATTCGCGCTGATCTGAACATCGCCTGGCCCACGGCCGAGATTGCAGTAATGGGCCCGGAAGGCGCCGTCGAGATCATCTACCGCCGCGAGTTGCAGCAGGCCGATGATCCGGCGGCGCGCAAGAAAGAACTGGCGGCCGAATACCGCGAGACCTTCGCCAATCCTTATATCGCGGCCAGCCGGGGCTTCATCGACGACATCATTGAGCCGCACAATACCCGGCCGCGATTGATCAATGCGCTGCAAGTCTTCCAGAACAAGCGCGATGAGAACCCGCCCAAAAAACACGGCAATATCCCGCTCTAGCGCCCGGCGCAATTAGCAAAGGCCAATCAGCTTGCAGACAGGTCCCTTTAACAAGATTCTGGTCGCCAACCGCGGTGAAATCGCCGTGCGCATTATCCGCGCCGCCCGCGATCTGGGCATCCCCACAGTGGCCGTTTACTCGGATGTTGACCGCACCGCGCTGCACGTCCGCTATGCTGATGAGGCGGTGCATATCGGCGGGCCGCGGCCGGCGCAGAGCTACCTGCGCAAGGACAAGATTATCGAGGTGGCGCGGAGAACCGGCGCCGACGCCATCCATCCCGGCTATGGCTTCCTGGCCGAGAATGCCGATTTCGCGCAGCAGGTGATGGACGAGGGCCTGGTTTGGATCGGTCCATCAGCGAGCGCTATCGCGACTATGGGCGACAAACAAGCGGCGCGCACGGCAGTTAGGCGAAACCAAGTGCCTCTGATACCCGGCACAGAAGCCGGAATGCCCGATGGCGAACTGGTCCATGCCGCGCGGCGCATCGGTTTTCCTGTGCTGATTAAGGCGGTGGCCGGCGGCGGCGGCACGGGAATGCGCCCGGTCCATCGCGAGGAAGACTTCGCAGAATCCCTGGCGACCGCACGCCGCGAAGCCGAGAGCGCCTTCGGCAACGGCGATGTCTACGTCGAAAAACTGCTGGAAGGCGCGCGCCATATCGAGTTTCAGATCCTGGCCGATGCCCATGGCAATACCGTGCACTTGGGCGAGCGCGAATGTTCCATTCAGCGGCGGCATCAGAAGCTGGTTGAAGAGGCCCCGAGCGTTTTCGTAGACCGTGACTTGCGCGAGCGTATGGGCGCCATGGCTATCGCCGCAGCCGAGTCCGTGGGCTATATCAACGCCGGCACCATCGAGTGCATGGTGGACAAAGACAAGAATTACTATTTCCTGGAGATGAATACACGCTTGCAGGTCGAGCACCCGGTGACGGAGTTGGTCACAGGCGTCGACCTGGCGAAGGAGCAGATTCGCATCGCGCGCGGTCGGCGCATGGGACCGACGGAGAGCTTGCTGGACCCGAAGGGCTGGGCCATTGAATGTCGCATCAATGCCGAAGATCCTTACGCCAACTTCATGCCGTCCACCGGCCAAATCAGCACGATGATCCTGCCGACTGGTCCCGGCGTTCGCGTCGACAACGGCGTCTTTTCCGGCTCAGAAATCACGCCTTATTATGACAGCATGATCGCTAAATTGATCACCTGGGGCGAGACACGCTCGGAAGCCATGCTGCGGATGAGGCGAGCGCTGTCCGAATATCGCATCATGGGTTTGAAGCACAATATCCCCTTCCACATCAATCTGTTGAACAGCATCAGCTTCATCGCCGGGCAATTCGACACGACTTTTGTCGAGCGCCGCTTCAATATGAACACTTATGAGCAGGACCCGACCAGAAGCGAGCTGGAGACGGTGGCAATTGCCGCGACGCTCTTCGCCCACCGCAAACGGCAGTTGGCCTCGCAGGTGGTTGCGCCGGCCAAGCGCGATGCGAGCAACTGGAAGTGGATGGGACGCTTCGAGAGGATGCATCGATGAAATACGTCACCCTCATCAACGACCAATCCTACGAGATAGAAATCGATCATGACGGCAGCGTGCTCATCGACGGCGAAGCGCGCGATGTCGACTTTCTCAATCTCGGCGGCGACTTGTTTTCGGTGATTACCGAGAACCGCTCGCTGGAAGCGGTTATAAACGACGATGAAGGGGTGATCGCCGTCATGATGAGCGGGCGCCAATTCGAGGCGCAAGTGCTGGACGAGCGCGCTATGTTGATGATGCAGCGGCGCGGAACCCAAACCACCGGTTCTGGCGAGGTCAAAGCGCCCATGCCGGGGCTTATCGTCGACGTGACTGCCGAGCGGGGAGCAACAGTGGCCAAGGGAGATACGCTCATCGTTTTGGAGTCTATGAAGATGCAAAACGAGTTGAAATCGCCGATTGACGGCACCGTGCGTACAGTGCACGTCGAGGCAGGCCAGGCGGTGGACAAAAACGAACTCTTGGTAGAGATCAAACCGCAGGACGAATGACGCTTAATCGGTTTTCCCTCAAGTGAATCATTCCTATAATTCTAATAGTCGATAGGTAACTGGTACGTTGGCGGATAGTCTATGCCCCTGCCTCAGGTGATTCCGCGCTGGTTCGACTGGCTGTGGCTGGGAGCGCTGGCGATATATATGCTTTCGGGCGCCGCGATTGTGCCCTTTCATGGCGACGAGTCTACGTTGATGGTCATGAGTCGCGACTTTCAAACCATCTTCGTCGAAGGCGACCTTTCCAAAGTTTATTTTGACCCTCACTGGCAGCATAATCCCCACGAGCAGCGGCTCCGACTGCTAAACGGTTCGGTCTCCAAAATCATTTACGGCTGGCTGGGGGCGATGAAGGGCTTCGGGCCGCGAGACCTGAACAGAGACTGGTCATGGGCAAATGACTACGACGCGAATGCAGAAGGCGGCGCTATACCGGACGCCGAGCTATTAGGGCAGGCGCGGCTAGCTTCGTCTGTCCAGCTGGCGCTGGCGGCGGCGCTGCTATTTCAATTCGCCAAGCTGACCATTAACCGGCCGACGGCATATTTGGCCGCCACATTATTCGCGCTGCACCCCAATATGCTGATCAACGGGCGGCGAGCCATGATGGAAGGCAGCCACATTCTCGGCCTCATGCTGGTGCTGATGGCCGCGGCATGGCTGCTGCAAGAACGGCGCTGGCGGCGCTACCTGCTGCTCGGCGCCAGCGCGGGATTCGCTATTGCAGCGAAACACCCCAACGTCAGCATTTGCGCCCTGGTGTTTCTCGCTTGCAGCGTCGATCCACTTTGGCGACTGCTGCGTGGCTCTGGCAAGGCTTGGCGCAAGCCCGCTTCAGATCTGGCAGGCATCGCATTTGCCGGAGTGACGACCGGCCTGGTGTTTCTGTTCCTGAACCCGGCCTGGTGGAACGACCCCTTGGCAGTCGCGCCAGTGGTCATTGAGCTGCGCCAGGAGCTGCTGCAAGATCAAGTCAACATTTTTGGCGGGTACACATCCCTTGCAGACCGTTTACATGGCTGGTTTCAGTACAGCTTCGCGGGCGAGCGCCAATACTTCGAAGCGCAGAACTGGGCGACCTATGACGCGATCGGCGCGCAAATCGCCGCATACGAGCGATCCGGATTGGCTGGGCTATTGTTTATTGGCTCGTCGGCGCGCCTCGGTCTGATCAGTCTGCTGCTGGCGCTATTCGGCCTGGTCCACTTGGCGCGCAATCGCAGTGTGACCGTGGAACACCGGCTCTTGCTGTTAATATGGATAGTTGGATCGGCGCTGGTGACGCTGCGACTGAATCCCCTGCCCTGGGCGCGCTATTACTTGCCGCTTCTGCCCGCAGTGATCGTCCTCGTGTCGTACGCGCTGGTAAGATTCGCTGCGGCCATCAGGCAGAGTCACAGCGCATAATCGTATGACATCGTTCTACTGGATCAAAGAATCGCTACCCGGCCTGCTGCCGTCGCTCTGGATGGTCGGCGGTGTGGGTCTGCCTTGGGCCTTGGCCGCGCTCTCGACGCGACAGTGGCATTCGCGCGCGCTCGTAGCAGCGCTGGCGCTGGCGCTGGGGCCCGCCTGGCTGACCGCCTGGATGCTGATACTGGACGTGATGGGCGCGCAGTTGGATACGCGCCTGCTGACTGCCGAGTGGATCCTGTCTGGCAGCATAATAATTGCCATTGCCGGCGCCGTGATCGCATGGCGCAAGAGAAGACGCTTTTTTGCAAGCCATCGTCCACAGCAGCCCCCGCTCGCAGGCGACGAAAAGCTGATTGTCGCGATGATCGTGATAGCAGTGGCCATCCGCTGGATTCACACAGCCTTCTGGCCCTTCACGGTGTACGACGCGCTCTGGGTCTATGGATCCCAGGCCCGGCTCTACTTTCTGGAAGGCATGATTCCGCATGACATCGGCTACTATCCGCAATTCGTTCAGCTTCAGTTTACCTATGTGCAAGTGATGATCGGCGCCATCAACGATTACGCCGCGCGCATGGTCATTCCGCTGATGCATATCGGCAGCATCTTGGCGGCTTACCTCTTGGGCGCGCGTCTCATAAATCGGCGCGTCGGTTTTATCACAGCCGCCTTGTGGAGCCTGCATCCCTACGTCGGGCAGTGGGCCTTCCGCGGCGATCTGGAAATTCCGTTGGCGTTCACACTCACGATGGCTGCCTTATTCTTCCTGAGCGCGTGGCGGGGAGAAAACGAATACAAAGAGCGGCGGGCGAATGCGATTCTGGCTGGCCTTATGCTGGGTATCGCCTTGTTCACCAAGCCGACCGCCGGCGCCTTCATCTGGGGGATTCTGCTGTTGCTCGCGGCTGAGCTAATTATGAGCAGATTCGACGCTCGTCGCTGGCTGCCGCGTTTCAAGCTCGCATCCTGGACCGGGCTGGCTTGCCTGCCGATGGGACTCTTCTGGTATGCGCGCAACCTGCTTCTCGGCCATGAGGCAATCACACTGCCCAAGGCCGTCTGGCTGACGCGCGCGCTGCGCAACGGCGATTATTTGGCGCCGCTGCTTGCGGTCGTGCTGATCGGCTGCCTGGCAATCGTCTTGCGACATCGGCTGCAGCGGCGCGAAGTGGCAACGGTGGGCATCGGCATCGCACTGCTTGTCGCCGGTGTGCTTGCGTCCAACGCAGCGCTGTTTCCCGCCCGGGTCGACCCGCCGGCCAGCTATCTGCGAGCGGAAGAGGCCTTGGGCATCGTGCTTGGCTTGACCTTGATTGCGCTTGGCTTGCGCGAAAGGCTAAAGCGCCCCGTCAGTCAGCAGACCGCGCCATTGCTGTGTACGTCATTGTGGGCGCTTCTGTTGGCGGCGCCGTACTTCGTAACCTTCTATTTCTCGTATAGCTACCACTATCGACTTGGATTCGCCATCCTGCCGCTTCTGTGCCTGCCGAGCGCGATAGGTCTCGGGACTATTTTGAATCGAGATCGCATTCAAGCGTGGAGCGCGGGAATCCGCCGCGCCTATCATGTCGTCCTGATCCTGGTTTGTGTGCCGGGCATGGTGGCGGTGGCGACCAACGTCGATTGGACGTCAATCTGGTTGCTGCGCGGAGAACTCAAAGACGACTTCAAAAAGTATGAGGTTTTTAACCCGTCGCTGATGCAGGTTGTGCTGGAGCTGCAAGATTACTTGCGGGAGTCTGAGCGCGATCCCGTTGTGCTGGCGCCCGGCGAAGAGCGACTGCCTTTTTTCTTCCCGCAAATGGAGATCATTGATGCCGCGGCAACATCGCTCGACGAATTAGAGGCGCTTGGCGCGACCCACTTGATCTACGGCGCCAAGGCGCGTGAAGCATATCTGGCGCAGGGAGTGATTCCGGAAGAATCGCAGTTGATCGCCGCCCTGGGACGTCACGACCTATTTGAAACGGTAAAGGCGCATTACGACGGCTTCTTTAGCTATGAGTTGCACGAAGTCGGCGATATGCGCAGCCGCCACAGGCTTCCGGAAAAGTTCGGCGTCGATGGACAGCCCCTGGTCGAGAATATTTTCGGCGACCGCCTGCAGGTCCATGCTCGCGGCGCCTTCCCGGCCCATATTCACAAGACGACGCCAATTACGCTGCAACTCACGTGGCAAGCGCTGCAGGCGCTAGACCGCGACTATCAATTTGTCCTGCAAGTGCTCGAAGGCGAAGGCGGCGCCGCGGCCCAAGAGTGGCGTCTTTTGCCGTCAGCCCACCGACACGGCAACTATGCGACATCGCACTGGCAAGTGGGCGAGATCGTGAACGATCGGCAGATCCTGCGCCTGGCCAGCGACACGCGAAGAAGCAACGACTATGACTACGTATTCGCGCTCGGGGTCTGGGATCCGCAAGAGCAACGTTTCCTGCCGCTGGTTGTGGACGGTGTGCCGGCCGGTGAATTCTTGCAACTGCCGGGCACGCACAAGCTGCGCAGCTGATCGACAAACTAGCGCAAGACGAGCACGGCGTCGGAGAACTTCCGCTGTACCGCGCGCGTGTTGAAGCGCGTCCATTCATCACGGAATATTGAGCGCAAGCGAATGAGCTCATTGTTGCGGCTGGCGATGTAGTCTTCAACCAGCGCCGCTTGCTCGGGCGAGAGCTCGTCCAGTCCTTGCAGCTGGCTGACAAAGACGGCAATGTCATTGATCCTGCCCAGCGTATCCTGCATCGCCTTGATCAGCGCCAGAAATCCGTCCACAGATGAGCCGAGGACAGGCGCGAAAAACTCCAAAGCGTAGCGCAAGCGCTTGCATTCCACGCGCAGCGCGTGCAGGCGCTTGTCGTCCGAGGCGGGCAGTACGGTGTCGTATGCCCTTACGCGGGCCAAGCGCTGATGCAGCAGCAGAGGCAGAACATGCCGCAGTTCATGGGGCTCATGCGGACGCTTCAACCGTCGCGCTCGCTCGCCCGGATTCTCGGCAAAGCTCTCCAGCTGGCGCAAAGATCGCTCGTAGCCTTTTGAATCAAAAAATGTGTTCAAGCGCTTGCGCCGCTTGGCTCGACGGCGTTCAAGGCGGCTGATGAGCGCATTCGTTTGCTGCTGGGCATCTGGAGACAAGGCAGCGCTGAAATGCTGCAATTCCAGAATGAGCACATCAAGATCGCGAATCGCGCCCAAAGCGCGCGCGATTTGACGCAGCTTTTTTTCGGTCTTGGCAATCGTCTTGCTCTGATGATATTCGCTGACTAACCTCAGCAGACTGCGCATGCGGCGGACAGCGACGCGCATTTTATGCACGGACTCAATGTCTTCGCCGGTGCGGCTGCCAGCTTCCTGCGCTTTCATCCGCAGCAACTGCCCCAAGAAAACCTTGCGGCTGGCTTCCGCCACATGGTCATTGACGAGCATCGCTGGTTTTTCCGCCTGCTTCTTGTCCGCAACCATTTTTAATTGCCGCTCGTGACGTAATTTCGGAGACTTCACCTGAATGTCGGCGCAGCTAATACTGATCTTACCGAATCGGCATTTGCGGGTCAAATCGGCTGCAAGGCTGCGATGGACATACCGCTGTCGAGCCTGCGCATGGGGCGAGCGAGCGTCGGTGCTATACTTTGGCCAACCTA
Organism: Anaerolineae bacterium; assembly: GCA_021296115.1. GTDB lineage: Bacteria > Chloroflexota > Anaerolineae > Aggregatilineales > Phototrophicaceae > UBA6055. The sequence continues at coordinate 21,282 of JAGWBC010000043.1, forward strand.
CCAGCTAGAGGTTGGCGTATGGCAAGACATCAGATCGATGAGGAATTAAGAGACTACATAAAGCGCTGGGAGACTACAACGCTTGAGCCGGACGCCACGCTGGACGAAACGGTCGATGTCATGCGCGAGGTCTTCGGTGTGTACGTGGAGCCGCTGGTTGTCTAGCAGCTAAATTCAGGCGGAATGAATCGGCGAACAATGATAAATGCCGCGAATCGTGACTAATCGAGTTGTCCTAACCACCGGCGCGTCCAGCGGGATCGGCTGGGCGGCGGCGCTGGCTTTCGCGCGAGCCGGTTATGA
>JAGWBC010000281.1 GCA_021296115.1 Anaerolineae bacterium
TGACGTTCAGCCGCGAGCCGAAGCGCAGATAACGTATATCGCCCGCCTCGCCTCGCAGGAAATCCGCGCGCGTTCCCTGGAAGTAACCATCCACAACCAGCAGTTGATCCGGCCCGCAGAGCGCCACCTCTGCCGCCGGCATATCTTCAAGCTCCCGATCACTTGGTAGGCCGCCGCGAAAGCGAATATCGGCGAAGAGCCGCCCCGCGTCCAATCGAAGTTCGATGGCGCGCATCGTTCCCTGATATTTCCCGATATACTGCGCCAGCTCTTGCGCGGTCGATTCGATGGCTTGCGGCGCCGGTATGGCGATATCGGCGAATGCTTTCAGAATGACTTTACGAAAGCGGTCGTTCAGTTCGTGCCCCTTGTCGCCGTTCGCCATGCAGCCCAGCGCCAAGCCCAGCTGAGGCATCACGACCAGTACGGCGCCCTGCCCATTGGTGCCGCCCGTATGCCAGTGGGACGTCTTGCCGTCGTGTTCGCTTATCATCCAAGCCAAGCCGCAGTGACCGATTGAAGGCGCGCTGCGAACTTGCGGGCGATGCATGTCGGCGAGACTGTCTCGTTTCAAAAGCGGCGGTCCCTCGCCCAGATGATAAGCCCCGTAGCGCAGCAAGTCATGAATATGGCAGCTGATGCCGCCAGCGGCGTTCATCCCGCGCGGGATGGCCCAGGGGCTGAGGACCTTGCCCTCTCCACCGCCCGAGCGATGCAGCATCACCTCATGCGGGAAGAAGAAGCTGCGCTCCATGCCCAGCGGCTCGAATATCATTTGCTGTACCGCCTGCTCGTAGCTCATATCGGTCAGCACTTCAATGATGCGGCCGGCGACGGCAAAGGCGGCATTGTTGTAAGAGAATATTGTGCCGAGCGGCGCCAACTGCCCAAACTCGGCCATGCTCTCGACGTACTTGGCCGCCGCGTCGTCGTTGTTGCCGGTATCGGTGAAGACATCGCCGGTCCAGCCGGCCACATGCGTCAGCAAATGCCGGACGGTCACTTGCTCCGCTACCGATTCGTCGCGGACGCGGAATTGCGGCAGGTAGTTGCGAACGCGCGCGTCCAGGTCCAGCACCCCCTGCTCGGCCAGGCGCAGCATCAGGGTGGCGGTGACGGTCTTGGTAATGGAGCCGATCTGAAAGATGGTATCGTCCGTTACCGGCAGCGGATTCTCGATGCTGGTCACGCCCGCGCCGCCGCTGTAGGTTTCGCCGCCGACAGTTACGCCGTAGGCCACGCCGGGCACGCCCAGCTCGCCGCGCCAGGCTTCAACTTTCTCCGCGATGGGCCGGAATCTCTCTTGAGAATCTGTCACAGAATTACCCTCCCTCATTAGTGGATCGGCGCGGCGCTGTGAGATGAATAGCGAAGCCGTTCAGCACGACGAATCCGGCCGCCAGCAGCATGATAACGCGGACGCCGACCGCCGCCTGCAGCCAGCCGAAGGTCAGCGCCGAGACGAACCAGCCCATATTCCACAGCGCCAAGCCCATACTGCTGGCGATATTGTGATACTCGGCATCCAGCGAAGCCATCAGCAGCGGCTGAAACAGGGGCTGCATGGTATTGCGAATGCCGATGGCCATGACATAGAAGACGACCGCTATCCACAGCGCCTGCGACAAACTAAAACCGACGAAAGCCACCGCGCTGGCGAGCATCAGGGCGGTCAACGCGCCGGCCCGCCCCAGCCGGTTCTCCCAGAATGGATTCAGCAGCGGCAGCAAACCCATGAAGAGCCAGCCCAAGCCGATGACGCCGCCGATGACGCTGTCGCTGATGCCGAAGAGATCGCGAAAGATCAAATTGAAGAAGGGGAAGGTCCAGCCGCCGGAGATGCCAAAGACGAATAGCGGGAAAGCCAGGCGCAAGACGCGCCGCCAGGGCACAGACCTGCCGAAGCCCAGAATGGCGCTCTTCCTCTTGTCGCCTTCCGGCCCCGGCTTCAGCAGCAGCAGCGGCATGGCGCTCAAGAGCAGAATCAGCGCGGCGCAGAGTATGGACGCGCGATAAGCCAGCGGCATCTGCTCGGGACGCAGCGCGCCGACCGCCGCAATGGACAGAGTCCCGCTCATGACGATGGGCAGCGCGCCGCCCAATGCGCTGCCGGCGGCGACCGAAACCATGCTGACGAGGTTATGCCAGGAGAACTGCGCCGTGTGCTCGCTGCGCTGCGTCAGCGTGACCATGTAGGGCGACTTGACGACTTGATTGGCGCCGAAGCAAGCGCCCCAAAAGAAGCGGCTGAGCGCGATGACCAGCAGGCTCTGCGTCAGAGCGGTGGCAGCCACGCTCAGCGCGATGCCGGCCGTCGACAGCACAATCAGCCGGCGGTTGCCGACGCGATTGGCGACCAGCCCGATGGGCAAGCCGATCAGAAACCCGCTCAAGCGCGGCAAAGACTGCAGCAAGCTGATGGTCGCCGTATCGTAGCCGATGCTGACCAGGTAGAAATTCAGCAGGATATCGGCGATGCCCAGCAGGGCGATGTGGAAAAGCAAGCTGTGGCAAAGAAAGAGCAGGACTTGCCCGTTTAATCCCGGGATGCGCCAAACGCGCCTGCGCGCCGCGAGCGAGGTTTTCATTCGCTATTCTGCATGACTTGCGGTCATGGCGTAGATTTCGCCGTCGTCAGTCCGGCGCAGATCGCCGATTCGTCGGCCCCAGCTGCGCACATCCACGGCAGCGGGCGATTTGCTTGACAGGCCTTGCCCGCGCCAATATAATCTCTCGAATTCAGTAACCATTCAGCGTTATTATACTGATGCTCGCCTGAATAAGCACATGGAGTGAAGTCTCCCAGCAGGCGAGCGCTTTTCTTTCAGAACCCAAAAAATGATGTCGACCAGAATTGGAGTTAAGCTATTGTCATCAGCAAGCAAAGCCTAACTGCTCAATTGGCACAATGCTAACCGAGCGCTGAACACGCCGCTGCCGCCACAGACCATGCGACACAGCGCGGACTTCGGCGCGGACGAGATCATCAGCCCGCTGGACGAGCGCATCATCGCCGGCGCCTCGGAAGCGATGGAAGCGGGCCAGACCCATTACGTGGACGTGCCCGGCATCGGCCCGCTGCGGGAAGCGCTGGCCGACTTTCTTAACAACTCCTGCGGCAGCGCCTACGCGTCCGGCAACATCATCATCACCGCCGGCGTGCAAGAGGCGCGTTTCCTGACCATCCAGAAGATCGGCGAAATGC
>JAGWBC010000044.1:0-11114 GCA_021296115.1 Anaerolineae bacterium
CGGCTTCTTACCCGGCTCGGCGCTACGGTATAAAATCAGCTATGCCGATGGGTCAGGCGCTTCGTCTTTGCCCAGACTTGGTTATTGTGCGACCGAATACACGTGTTTGCGTCGAACGCTCTAAGGCGGTGATGGATATTTTGTTGCAGGAAGCGCCTTCTGTTGAGCCGGCGTCGATTGATGAAGCCTTTGCCGATGTGACGATACTGCCTGAACCCATCGACAAAATTGCCCGCGATATCCAACGTCGTGTCAATGCTGAAGTCGATTTGCCCTGCTCGCTCGGCGGCGGGACCAGCAGGCTCCTGGCAAATATCGCGAATGCTTTTGGCAAGACCCAGCAGCCGAAGGACAAGCCGCCAAACTCGATTATGATTGTCCCTCCTGGCGAAGAGAAGCTATTCCTGGACAATTTGCCGGTGGGCAAGCTCTGGGGCGTTGGCTCCCGCACCGAGCAAGCGCTGGAAGAGCTGGGCGTGACAACTATCGCGGAACTTGCCGCCAGTTCAATCGACATGCTCAGCAAACGCTTCGGCAATCCAGGGCGCGATATGTGGTATCATGCCAACGCCATCGACCCCAGCCCCGTGCTGCCGCTCCCGATTCAGAAATCCGCGGGCCGGCAGATGACTTTTCAAAGCGATACCAAAAACGAAGCCGAGCTTAAACTCACTCTGCGGCGCTTGTCTGCGGAAGTCGGGCGGCAAGTGCGGCGGGCGGGATTGTGCGGACGCACAGTAACACTCACCTTGCGCTGGGAGGATTACTCCTCTTTCACCCGGCAGATGACGCTTCACAATCCCATCGACCGAGACGACCAAATCTATGCCGCTGCCGTAGACTTGTTTCATCGGTATTGGCTGCGGGGGGAGTTGGTGAGCCTAATCTGAGTTGGTCTAAGCAAATTTGGCGAACGTTATTGGCAATGGGACGTTTGGGAAGACCCGAAAGCCCATAAAAGAGCGGCTGATTTGCAGGCTGTCCTGGATAAGCTGTGGGATAAATATGGTGAGAAATCAATCCTCCTCGCCAGTGATTTGAATTATAATCCCGCCTATTATATGTACGAGCACCTGCGCGGCGACAAGTACCAGTAGAAATAATAGCGAGCAAGCCTCAGAGAACCGCCTTATGAGCAATCGTCGCCTTCAAGTTATCGCGGTAATCTTCGGCGGTCGCAGCGTCGAGCACGACGTCTCCATCGTCACCGGCCACCAGGTTATGAATGCCTTCCCGGCCGACGCTTACCGGGTTGTGCCGGTCTATATCGCGCGCGATGGACGCTGGTATACGGGCGAGCCGCTGACCGACCTCAACAACTTCAAAGACGGCGTGCTGGAGCTCGACGGCGTACTGCCCTGCCTGCTGTCGCCGGATACGCGTCATCACGGCCTCATCGTCAATCCGCTGGCGGGACGCTTCCGGCAGAGCGAAGTCCAGCGCATAGATGTCGTCTTCCCCGCGCTGCACGGTTCCCACGGCGAAGACGGCAGCCTGCAAGGATTGTTGGAATTAGCCGACATTCCCTACGTCGGCTACGCCACCTTGGGTTCCGCCTTAACCAATGACAAGATCATGACCAAAATGGCGCTGCGCCAAGCCGGCATTCCGGTGCTCGCAGATTATTGGTTTTCTCGCGATCTTTGGCTCGGGCAGTCGGACAGAGTCATAGACCAGATACTTGCTGAATTCGACTTCCCGCTGTTTGTGAAGCCGGCCACGCTCGGGTCCAGCATCGGCATTGGGCGCGCCGACACGCCGGAGATGTTGCGCGCCAGCATCGATATCGCCGCCAACTTCGACCGGCGCATACTGGTGGAGCCAGCCATCACCGGCGGCGTCGAAATCAATTGCTCGGTCATCGGCTTTGGCGACGACTGCCAGGCTTCGACGCTTGAGCAGCCGGTATCCTGGGACGAGTTCCTATCTTACGAAGACAAATATCTGCGTGGCAGCGAGGGCATGAAAAGCGCCGAGCGGATCATTCCCGCGCCCCTAAGGTCAGAGATCACGCAGCGCATTCAGCAGCTGAGCATCGAGGCCTTTAAGGTGGTGGATGGCCGCGGCATCGCTCGCATCGACTATCTCGTCCGCCCCGACCGGGACGAGCTGTACTTGAACGAGATCAATACCATGCCCGGGTCGCTGGCTTTCTATCTCTGGCGCGAAGATGGCTTCTCGCAGACAGATCTGGTGCGGAAGCTGGTCCAGCTCGCTCTTGACGCGCATGCGGTCAAGCGGCGAAACATCTACGATTATCAGACCAACCTGGTCGAGGTCGCCAGCCGCCGTGGCGCCAAGGGCAGCAAAGGCAAGGGCTGAGGCGCGCGCCAGCTTTGACTTGCCAGTCAAGTCCGCTATGTTATGATAATTGCGATTGGACGTGTTGGAGCCGCGGCGTGAACGGAGGTTTTCGCGCGTCAATCTGCCGGGTCGTAAACGAGGGCAGGGGCAGCGTATTTCAGCCGCGTCTGCATCCAGTAATGTACTGTGCCCTACACATCTAACACCCCACGACCACCCCGCCCAGCCGATGTTGGCCGATCAATCTGGGGTGGCGCGCCGCTGCCGCCCATCCCGGAGCGTGTGCTCGACGGGATACCGGGTTTCCTCGCCTGGTTGGCGCTGCTGGTATCCATCGCCAGTGCGGTCGCTTTTCCCCTGACGCTGATGACGATGGCGGCTTTGGTCGCCTGTTACTCGGCCTTCCGCTTTTTCCTGGCGGGCATCGCCAATGGCATCGGCATCCGCCGCATCAACGAATACGAGGCCATCGACTGGCATCAGAAATACCTGGATGACAGGACGCCAAGCGCGCTGGATTGGGAAAGCGTCCATCATTTGGTCATCATCCCCAATTACAACGAATCGATGAAGATTCTGTGCCGAACGCTGGATCAGCTCAGTCTGCAGCGCAACGCCAAGACGCAGATATCGGTCTTGCTGGCGATGGAAGCGGCCGAGCCGGAGAGCTACCAGAAGGCGCAGAGCCTGAGTCGCCAATACGACGATCTCTTCGCCAATGTTTATTTCACCGTGCACCCGCGCGGGCTGATGGGCGAGATGCAATGCAAGTCAGCCAATCTCTCCTGGGCGGTCAACCGCTTTCTGGAGAATGTGGTCGACGAATACGAGTTGAATACCGATCATGTCGTGCTTACCACAATGGACGCCGATACCCGTTGGCACGTCAATCACTTTGCCGCGCTGACCTACCACTTCGCCGTCAATGAAGACCGCCACCGCACATTCTGGCAAGCGCCAATTCGCTACCACGGCAATATTTGGCAAGTCAATCCGCTCATGCGCATCATCAACACTTACGCCACCGCCTTCGAACTGGCTTACCTGGCGGCGCCCTGGTGGATGGCGATGCCGATGTCGTCATACTCGCTGAGCCTCAAGCTGCTGGAGCAGAGCGGCAACTGGGACACCGATGTAATCGCAGACGAATGGCATATGCTGATAAAAGCCTATTTCGCCACCGGCGGCCATGTGTCGATCCAGCACATTTATCAGCCCTTCCTGGCTGATTCCACCACCGGCGCCAATATCTTCCAGTCGATCAAGAACCGCTACAGCCAGACCTTGCGCCATGCCTGGGGCAGCAAAGAAGTCGGCTATATGCTGGCGAAATTGATCGAGAACCCAAGTGTCTTTTCCTTTAATTCGCTGAAGCTGCTCTTGCGCATCGCCCATGATATTCTGCTGGCGGGCGCGGGCTGGATTATCTTGACTGTCGGGTCGCAGCTGCCTGTTTTCTTCCACCCGGATATCGCGCCCGTCCAGCTCGATGGTTTGCTGGCCTCCAGCGACAAGCTGGTCTACGCCGTCGATGGCCTGTCCGCAAGCCATCCGGCCTGGTTCCTGCTGGCGATTTCCGGCCTGGTCATGCTCATTCTGGTCGTGGTCTTCCAAGTGCAAGACTATCGGGTTCGGCCCCAGCGCGTGGCGCCCTATACCTTGGTCGAGTCCCTGCTTGAGTTGCTGAGCATTCCCTTCATGCTGGTCTTGACGCTGCTGGTTGTAGCCCTGCCCACCCTGGTCGCGCAGACCCGCCTGCTGCTGGGCATCCCGCTGCAATTCATCGTCACTGACAAGTCGGCCGATCGCTAAACCCGCCTGAATTGCCTGGCAGCCGACCACGAATCGCTATCATGCCACACTCATGCTCAACGCTCCACAACGCTTTCCCCTAGCGCGCAAGAGCTGCTTTCCTTATCATAGTGCGGTCACGACATTGAGATAAGACACTTGGAAGGACGCGACGTGCCGCAGCAGCGCGTGCAAAAACTCATGGCGCAAGCCGATATCGGTTCGCGCCGAAAATGCGAGAAGATCATCAGCAGCGGACGCGTGCAGGTGAATGGCAAGGTCATCGGACTGGGCGCAAAGGCCGACCCGCTAAAAGACGTGATTCTCATAGACGGCGTCCGAATCAAGACGTCCTTTGATTCGATCTGCATCGTGGTCAATAAACCCAAGGGTGTGCTCACCACCAACAGAGCGGCGCCAGACGACGACCGCCCCACCATTCGCGAACTTGTTGAAGTACCGGGCCACCTGTTCCCCGTCGGTCGCCTCGACGCCGACAGCGAGGGACTGTTGATCCTCACCAATGACGGGGAGCTGGCCAACCGTTTGTCGCACCCGCGCTACGAGCACACCAAGACCTACAAAGTCACGGTCAAAGGCAAGGTGACGCGCGAGACTATCGAAGCCTGGGAGAGCGGCGTCTGGCTTGATGACAGCCGTACAGCCGCCTGCTCCGTCCGGACGCTGCAATCGACAAAGCGCTCGACGGTGCTGCGCATCGTGATGCTGGAGGGGCGCAAGCGGCAGATTCGCCGGGTCGCCATGCTCTTGGGTCATCCGGTGATGCGTCTGGTTCGCACGCACATCGGGCAGCTGGGTCTGGGTACGCTGCGAAAAGGCGCTTGGTATCAACTCGACGAAGACGAAATCAAGGCGCTGCAAACGCCCGTACGCGAGCTGGCCGATATCCGCCGCGCCAGACGCGAGCGCAAGCGCAAAGCCGCTCGCTGAAACCGAATGGCTGAGCCCATGTCCTACGATCTTAGCATTGAAGAGTATATCGCCCGCCAGCCCGAGTACGACAAGTGGCGCGGCATTCTGCATCCGCTGCTGCGCGCGGCCCTGCCTGCCTTCTGCAAGGTCGAGGCGGAAGGCTTGCAGCATGTCCCGCGCCAGGGCAAAACCTGTTTGATGATCAACCACGTCTCCTATCTTGATCCGATTGTTGTCACGGCCAGCATTCCCTTCCGGCATACCGTCTCGCTGTCCAAAGTCGAGAATTTCGCGATTCCGGTCGCCGGCTGGCTGCTACGGCGCTGGGGGCATTTCCCCATACACCGCAAGGCGCTGATGCAGACCATAGCGCTGCTGCAGAGCGAACAGCTTGTGTTGATGGCGCCCGAGGGCACGCGTCACACCGGCGGTCTGCAACAGGGAAAGGACGGCCTGGCTTACATCGCGACAAAAGCCGACGCCGTCATCGTGCCGGCGGCGATATGCGGCGCCGAAGACTGGCGTCAGCGTCTCAAGCGGTTCCGCCGCGCCTATGCCAAAGTCGTGTTTGGCGCGCCTTTCCGCTTCCGTCAGGGCGAGGGAAAACGCGTTCCACGCAAGCTGCTATCCGCGATGATCACCGAAGCCATGTATCAACTGGCGCTGACCATTCCCGATGAGTACAGCTACTTGCGCGGATATTACAGCGATGTGGAAAACGCCAGCAGCGAGCATCTGGAGTTCGTCTGAAATCAGCCGGCGTGAATCAGGTCGAGCGCCCAGTTGGTCAGCGCCTCAACCGACACGCCCAAGTTGGCGAAGCGCTTATCCTGGGTGAAACCGCGCTGATAACGGATAAAGATCTGCTGCAATATCACCAGCAGACGAAAGATCCCCAGCACATGGTAGAAGCGCATATCGCTTAGATCGCGCCCGCTTTTCTCGGCGTAGCGGGCGACGATTTCATCGCGCGTGAAAAAGGCGTGGTCGCCGGCGGGCATGGCGCCGATCGCTTTGACAAAGGGCGGGTCATCCGGCTGCGTCCAGTAGGTCAAGAGCATGCCCAGGTCGGACAGCGGGTCGCCCAGCGTGCACATATCCCAGTCAAAAATCGCCACGATTCGCGCCGGATCATCATGGGCGAACATGGTATTGTCCAGCTTGTAGTCGTTGTGCACCAGCGAATGATAGCCGCTTTCGGGCTGTTCCGCGCTCAGCCACTGAAAAACTTCGTCGACGCGAGCATCGTCAGCGCTCTTGGCCGCGCCCCAGCGCCGATTCCAGCCCTCTACCTGGCGCTTGATGAAGCCGACCGGCCGGCCCAGATCGGACAAGCCCAAGGCCTCGTATTCGACGGCATGGAAGGCGGCCAGCGCGTCAACAAGGGCCTCGCTCATTCGCCGCGGCGCCCGGGGATCTTTGGCAAATTGCGCCGGCAGCCTTTCACGCACGACGACTCCTTCGCAGCGCTCCATGATGAAAAACGGCGCGCCCAGGACTTCTTTATCGTCGCAGAATAGATATGCGCGTGGAACAAAGGGAAAGGCGCGATGCAAGACCGAGAGCACGCGGTATTCGCGGCCCATATCGTGGGCGCTGGGCGCATAGGGTCCCAGTGGCGGGCGCCGCAAGACAAGCTCGCGCTGATCGCCGAAGCGCAGCAGATAGGTGAGGTTGGCCTTGCCGCCGCCGAATTGCCGTACGCTCAGCGCTTCGTCTGTGCCGGGCAATTTGCCGCGCAAGAACTGCAAAAGGCGCGCTTCATCGAATCGCTCATCCGGGCGGACATCAATTAGCTCATCGCTTATTGGCCTAGGCATTACTCGCTTCCCGCTATCGACAGATTTGCCTGTGAATTCATCATCTCTAGTTTAGCACAGCGGAAACAGCAAAGATTGGCGGCAACATCGGCAGCGGGCATCCGCCAAATGCCGAAATCGGCACATACCACCTTTGCGCGACCTTATGCGCTTGGGTATGATGATGCCTTGCCCTTACACCGAATCGAGCCGTCTTGAAACCTGCAAACGCCTTCCCCATTATCATCGCCTGTGTGGTATTCGTCGTCATTGGCATAGCCAGTGGACTGCTGAATATCGCCTGGACCTATATGCAGGCGACCTTCGGCGTCTCGCATGATTCGCTGGCGACGCTGGCGCCGGCTACCATGCTGGGCGGACTGATCGCAGCCTTCCTCAGCGGCACGGTGATCGGCAGGTTTTCACTGGCGCCCGTGCTGGTCGGCGGCATGGCATTCGCCGGTTTCGGCCTGCTGGGTTATTCCATCGCTCCAATATGGATCATCCTGCTCGCCGTCGCCTTCGTCACCAGCATCGGCAAAGGCACGGTTGACGCCGCCTTCAACAATTTCGTCTCGGTCAACTACGGCGCCAGCGAGATGAATTGGCTGCATGCGTCCTGGGGCGTCGGCCTGACCATCGCCCCGAGCGTGGTCACCTTCTTTGTGGTGGACCAAGGCGGCGGCTGGCAAGCCAGCTACGTACTAATCGGCTCGGTAATGCTTGTGCTGGGATTGTTCATATTGCTGAGCCTGCCGGTCTGGCGCTTCAAGTACAGGCGCGGGGATAAGGAAGCGCCAAACCAGCGAACACCGATGTCTGAGACCTTGCGTCAGCCGATAGTTCGGATCGGGCTGGTGTTCTTCTTCCTCTACGGCGGCGTCGAGATTGGCACGGGTCAGCTGGCTAATACACTGCTTATCGAGGCGCGCGGCCTGCCACAGGCCATCGCCAGCAGCTGGGTCAGCGCCTATTGGGGCAGTTTCACCGTGGGCCGTATCTTGATGGGTGTGCTGGCCTTGCGCCTGGGCGACCGCAGCCTGCTGAACATCTGCTTTTCGACGTCCGTTCTTGGCGCAATGTTGCTCTTCGCCAACGTGCACGAGACTCTGAGCTTGGTAGGTTTGCTCGGCATCGGTTTCGGCATGTCAGCCATATTCCCCATCTTGATATTACAGACCAACCGACGTGTTGGCCGGCGTCATGCCGCCAATGCCATCGGCTTTCAAGTCGGCTGCGCTGGCTTGGGCGGCGCCGTGCTCACCGGATTGGGCGGCGTCTTTGTAGAATATGTCGGGCCGGATTCCATCAGCGCCTTTGTCTTTGCCTGCGCGGCCCTGATGGTGCTGCTCTACCAATTCATGATCCGCTGGGAAGCGCGCCAGTTGGCGGCCAGCCCTCTCCAGGCTTAGCTTATGATGCCGCTGGAAGAAAAAGTCGGACAAATGATGATGGTGGGCTTTGATGGCGCGAGCCCGCCCGCGCATATTTTGGCCTGGCTGGCAAGCGGACGCATCGGCGGCATTTACCTCTTCGATCGAAATGTTCAAAGTCCGGCACAGGTTAAACAGCTGGTGGATGACTGCCGGCGAACAGCCAAGCATCCCATCCTGGTCGGCATCGATCAAGAGGGCGGCGTCGTGGCGCGCCTGCGCGAAGGCTTCAGCGAAAGCCCGGGCGCTATGGCCCTCGGCGCCTCCGGAGACCCTCAGTTGGCGGAGGACGTCGCCTTCATGCTGGGGACTGAACTGGCGGCGCTGGGTATCAACTGGAATTTCGCGCCGGTCGCCGATATCGCCCATCAGCCGGACAATCCGTCGGTGGGCGCGCGCTCGGTCGGCAGCGACGAGCAACTCGTCAGCCGGATGGTCGCGGTGCAAATTCGCGGCTATCAACGCGCGGGCGTGGCGGCGACGGTCAAGCACTTTCCCGGGCTTGGCAACACGGTCATTGATACTCACGACGATGTGGCCAAGGTAGCCGGTCCGCTCGACTATTTGTATCAGCGCGACATCCTGCCCTTTCGCGCTGCCATCGAGGCTGATGTCGCCTGTGTGATGCTGACGCATGTCATTTACGAAGCGCTGGATGCCAGGCTGCCGGCCACGCTTTCCCCGCGCGTCGTCAAGGGCCTGCTGCGAACGGAACTTGGCTACCAGGGCGCGGTCTGCACGGATTGCATGGAAATGAAAGCGATCACGCGCGGCTACGGCGCCGGTGAATCGGCTGTGCTGGCTGTGCTGGCGGGCGTCGACATGCCGCTGTTCTCGCACACGCGCCGACACCAGGAAGCGGCCTACGAGGCGGTCTTGACTGCCGCGCAATCGGGCCGGATTCCGCAAGCGCGCATCGACCAGTCCGTCGAGCGGATTGGCCAGCTCAAAAGCCGTTACCGCCTGGACAAGCAACCTGCGCTCAGCGTCGTCGCCTGCGACTCGCATCAATCGCTGGCTTTGCGAGCAGCGCGCTGCGGCACGGTGTTGGTCAAGCGAGGCGATGCGCTGCCGGTGGGCGTCAACGAGAGCCGAATCGTCTGCATTGAGTTTGCCGCAAAATCGGGCAGTTTTTCGCGATTGCTGTCGGCGCGTTTGCCGCAAGCGGCTTGCCACACGATTGATCCGCGGCTGCCACGCTTCCTTGCAGGACCAAAGCTCAAGCAGCTTATTGCCGAAGCCGACACCGTCATCCTGCTAACGCGCAACGCGCATTTGCAACCGTCACAACTGCGACTGGCGCAGCGCGTTATTGATCTCGCGGCGCGCACAGTGCTGATTTGCTCGCGCAACCCTTACGATGCCGGCAAACTACATGGCGCCGATACGGTGATCTGCACAAAGGGCGACAGCGAGCCATCGCTCGCGGCCGCGGTCGAGGCCGTCTGCGGCGACTACCTGCCGACGGGACAATTGACGGTGGACATCGCATGATTGCCGGTGCAGACCGCGCCAGAATTGAGCAGCTCGTCGAGCGGCATCTGCCCGCCACATTTCCTGCGCTGAGCGTATGCGTCATTCATCGCGGCGACATCATCCTGCAAGACGCCTGGGGCTGGATCGACCCGGACACCCGCGACCTGCCTGTCACCACCGACTCACTCTTCGACCTGGCATCGGTAAGCAAGCTGATCACGCACACCAGCTTTCTTACGCTGGTCGAGGCCGGAGAAATCGCGCTGGAGAGCCGGCTGGTCGATGTGATACCTGAGTTCGGCCGCGTCAATCCCCGCCCTATCGCCAATGGGCAGGATCCGCATACACGCTTGCCCCTGCCGGTTGAAAGCCGATTCCGCGGCCGCCAAGTCGACCCGACTGCCGTCATGTTTCAGCATCTGCTGACGCATACATCCGGCTTGCCGCCCTGGCGCTCGGTCTATCTGCTGGCTGCGACTGAGCCCCCGCCTCCTCCCGCGGCGGGACAGCCTTACGATGTGCAGCGCTGGCGGAGCGGCCTCGCGGCGATGGTGGACTTTCCCTTCGCCGGTACAGTCGGCGATACCGTGCGTTACACCGATATCGGCATCATGCTGCTGGGCGAAGCAATCGCGCGCTTGCAGGGCTGCCCGCTCGACCAAGCGCTGCGAGATTTGGTCTTGCAGCCGTTGGAGCTGTCCTCGTTTACTCATAACCCGGTCGCGAAAGGCATAGCGCGAGACAGAATCGCGCCGACCGAATACGACGATCACTGGCGGATGCGGCGCGCCTGGGGCGAAGTACATGACGAAAATGCGTCTGGCGTCAGCGGCGTGGCCGGTCATGCTGGATTGTTCGCGGCAGCCGCGGACGTCGCCCGTTTTGGCCAAGCCTGGCTCTCCGGCGACTCGAAACTGCGCATCAGCCCGGCCTTGCGGCAACTGGCCACAGGCCAGCACGTCAGCGGGCAGTTTCGGCTCGGGCTGGGCTGGATGTTAAAAGCGGAAGCGGATTCTTCGGCCGGCGATCGCTACAGCGCGGGCGCCTACGGGCACACGGGCTTCACCGGCACATCGCTCTGGGTGGACCCGCAGCGGCAGTTGGTATGCGCCCTGCTGAGCAACCGCGTATTTCACGGCCGCAATCCCGATGGCATTCACGCATTTCGGCGCGCCCTGCACGATCTCATTGTAGAGGCCATCGACGGCTGATGAGCGCGCCACTGTTCCTGGGCATTGACGGCGGCGGCAGCACGCTCCGCGTCGCCCTTGTGGACGAGGAGCTCGTAGCGCTCTGCACGCTGACGGAATCATCCGCCAATCCCAACCTCATCGGCCACGACGCGGCGCAGGCGCTAATCCGGCGCAGTATCCGTGAC
>JAGWBC010000044.1:11186-21195 GCA_021296115.1 Anaerolineae bacterium
TGGCTCTTGCAGACCCTTGAGCCGGCCCTGCCCGGGTCATTGCTGGTAGCAAGCTCTGACCTGGAGATCGCGCTGGTTGGCGCGCTGGCGCAGCCTTGCGGGATCCTGCTCTTGGCCGGCACGGGCAGCGCGGTCTACGGCATTTCGCCTGCCGGTGGACGCTTGCAGATCGGCGGCTGGGGCTACCTGCTGGGAGACGACGGCAGCAGCTATTGGATCGGCCGGCAGTTGCTGCGTCACTTGATCTCGGTCCACGATTCCGGCTCGTCCGTCGAAAGTGATGCGCTAAGTAGCCACTGCCTGAATGAGCTCGGCTTAAAGCAGCCGCGCGAGCTGATCGCCTGGCTCTATCGCGCGGAAGAGGCGCCCGCCGCGCGCATCGCCAGCCTGGCTAGAGTTGCCATCGACGCCGCAAGCGAAGGCGACGCTACGGCTATACAAATTCTCGAGCAAGCCGCCACATTGCTGGTCGCTCAAGCGGCAGTTTTGCAGCGACGGCTGGCTTATGACGACGCGCCGATCGCTTTTGCTGGCTTTTCGAATTTGGTGTCGAAGGAATTGGGGCTAATAGAGCGTCCGGTGTCCAAATACCCGCCGGTAATCGGCGCGGCGCTTCTGGCCAAACTGAAATGGAGCGCTACATGACTCTCAATACGGAGTCCGATAATCCTGCCAGTCGAGACGTCGACAAGCTGCCAGCGAGCGATATCGTAAAGCTAATCAACGCTGAAGACGCCAAGGTGGCGGCGGCGGTTAAGACTGCCCTGCCCCAAGTGGCGCAGGCGGTCGATACGATTGTTCAGGCGCTGTCCGCCGGCGGACGGCTCTTTTACATCGGCGCGGGCACAAGCGGACGGCTGGGCGTGCTGGACGCGGTCGAGTGTGTGCCGACCTTCAGCGCGCCCCCGCAGTTGGTTCAAGGCATCATCGCCGGGGGCGATGCGGCCCTGACGGAAGCGGTCGAAGGCGCGGAAGACGATCCGCTGCAAGCCCGGCGAGACATGCGGACGCGTGGCGTGACGGCGGCGGACGTCGTATGCGGCATCGCAGCCAGCGGACACACGCCCTATGTGGTCGGCGCGCTGAACTATGCGCGAGAACTCGGCGCGGCCACCATCGCCGTTGCCTGCAACCCGGGCTCATCTATTGGCGCGCTGGCAGCGGTCAGCATCAGCGTCGATCTGGGTCCGGAGATCATCAGCGGCTCGACGCGCATGAAAGCCGGCAGCGCCCAAAAAATGATCCTCAATATGCTCAGCACCGCGACCATGATTCGCCTGGGCAAGGTCTACGGCAATCTGATGGTGGACCTAAAGGTGACCAATCAGAAGCTGGCGCAGCGGGCTAATCGGCTGGTCAGGCAGATCACCGGCGTCGATGAAGACAACGCGGAGCGTCTGCTGGCGCAGGCGAATAACGAGGTCAAGACCGCGGTGGTCATGCAGATGAGACATGTGGATGCGGAATCGGCGCGCAATTTGCTGACGCAATCCGGCGGGCGACTGCGCCAGGTCATCGGCCATATTGACGCCGGAGACTGATTTATTTGCCCTGCCAGTCGATCGGGTAGGTCTTGTCGAGCATGGCCTGCACTGCCCGGCGAAAATCCTCGCTGCGGATCAGTTGCGCCTGCGCCCAGGCTTCAATCTGCAGGCCGCGGCTGTTGTCCACAATGTCGTTGATGGCGCGCTTGCCGTAGCTGACTGCCAGGGGCGCCGCCGCCACCAGCGTCTCGACCCATTCATTGACCCCAGCTTCAAGCTCTGACTTGGGATAGACGGCGTTGACCAGTCCCCAGTCCAGCGCCTGCGGCAGATCGATGTTGCGTCCCGTCATGACCAGGTCTTTGGCGCGAGCGGCGCCGATAAGCTTGACCAGCCGCACCGTGCCGCCGACATCGGGGATGATGCCCAGGCGCGACTCGGGCAAGCCCAACTTCGCGCGTTCCGCCGCGATGCGAAAATCGCAGGCCAGCGCCAATTCCAGCGCCAGACCCAGGCAGTAGCCCTGCAGCACACAGATGACCGGCAACGAGCAGCGTTCGATCTTATCGAATATCGCCTGGTAACGGGCGGTAAAGGGGAAAAGATTGTCGCGCAGATTCTCATCAGGCGGGGAAAACTGATTCAAGTCGATGCCGGAAGAAAATACGCGCCCGGCCGCGCGAATGATCACGACGCGCGCGCCACCCGAGAACTCGCGTTCGGCGCGATCAAATGCAGCCGACAAGGCGTCCATCATGTCATCATTGATGGCGTTGCGCGAACCCGGGCGATTCAAAGTGACTTCAAAGATTGCGCCTTCGCGGCGGCAGATGATCAGCTCAGACATAGGCTCGTCCCTGTTCAGCCGGGGCGGGGCGCCTCACGCTTGTGATTCCAGGAAACGCTCAAAAGCCTCGACAGTATTCAGATTGATACGCGCTTTGGAGCGATCGATACGGCGCAGCAAACCGGTGAGCACGCTGCCGGCGCCGATCTCGATGAAGGTTTGCGCGCCCGCGCCGATTATAACGCGCATGGAATCGGTCCAGCGCACCGACTGCGTCAGCTGCTGATCCAGTTCCTGACGAATGTCATCCGGGCTCGAAAGCGGCCGCGCCGCGACATTGCCGATGACCAAGACCTGCGGTGGCGAGAATGTCGTTTCGCGCACGGCCTGCAGAAATCCTGCCTGGGCCGCGGCCATCAGCGGAGAGTGCGCCGCGATGCTTACCGCAAGCTTCACTGCGCGCCGGGCGCCGGCCTCTGCCGCCAGCTCAATCAAGCGATCAACCGCCTCAATCTCGCCGGAAACCACCGCCTGGCCCGGGCAATTGTCGTTGGCCAGCACCACTGTTTTGCCTGTTTCGCTTGACGCGGCGGCACATAATTCCGCGACTCTTGGCGTATCCAGCGCCAGCACGGCAGCCATCGCGCCGGGATATTGCTCGCCCGCATGCTGCATATAGTGGCCACGCGCCTGGACGAGCCGTAGGCCCGCGTCAAAGCTGAGCGCGCCGGCCGCGGTCAAGGCGCTCAATTCGCCCAGGCTATGCCCGGCCATCCAAGCCGGTTTCGCCCCGGGCAGCTGTTCCCGCAGCGCGCGCCAGATGGCCATGCTGCTGACGTAAAGCGCCGGTTGCGTATGGTTGGTCTGATTGAGCGAATCGGCGGGGCCAGCCCAACAAATTTGCGACAAGCTGTAGCCAAGGATCTCGTCCGCCTCGGCAAAAGTATCACGCGCCACTTGATAGCGCTGGGCGAAGTCCGCGCCCATGCCGACCACTTGGGAGCCTTGCCCCGGGAAAACTGCCGCGGTTGCCTGCCAATCCAAGGACATGTCAACCATTCGCTAGTCCTATAATCGAGAAAGCCATCGCCTAGCCACGAAATTGCGTGAAAAAAAACCGCGCGGCGGAGGCACGGTCTATTGGTTTCGTCTCAAAAACAATACGGTCGGACTAGTCGTCGCTAATCTCGACGACCTGTTCGCCGCGATAATTGCCGCACTTCGGGCAGACGCGATGCGCGATGTGATACTCCCCGCAGCTTTCGCACTCAACCAAGTGATTGAGCGTCAACGCGTCGTGGGCGCGACGGCGATCCCGCCTGGACTTGGAGACTTTTCGCTTGGGAAGAGGACCCATCTCTTTACTCCTGATTGATTTCGGGCATAATCAGCGGATTATACAAGTGGGGCGCAAATGCTGTCAAGCCGCGTGTTGCAGGCGCTGACGGCAAATCGACCACATGCGGGAAAGCCAGTTTCGATGGCTGTATCGGGCCTTCAGCAGCGGATAGCCGAACTCGTTGGGCGCGACTTGCGGCGGATGCGTCCGCTGGCCGGCGGCAAGATCAGCCAGGTCTTGCGGCTTGACTTCGCGAGCGGCGCGCCGCTGGTGGCGAAAGTCGGCGACGGCAGCCACGACTTGCGGATTGAAGCTTATATGCTGCGTTACCTGCACCAACACTCCGCCCTTCCCATTCCAGAGGTCTGGCATGACGAGCCGAATCTGCTGATTATGGAGCATATCGCCGGCGACGAGCAACTGGAGCAGGCGAGCCTCCGCCATCTGGGCCAGCTGCTGGCGGCCTGCCACCAAGTCAGCGGCTCGTCCTACGGCCTGGAGCGCGATACCTTGATCGGCCCCTTGCATCAGCCGAACCCGCCGACTGACTCCTGGATTGAATTCTTTCGCGATCAGCGCCTGCTCTGCATAACTGGCGTGGCCCGAGAGTCGGGCGAACTACCATCAGCGCTGGAAGCACGGCTGCTGCGCATCGCCGATTCGCTACATGACTTGTTGATCGAGCCAGCCGGGCCCGCGCTGATTCACGGCGATATGTGGCGTACCAATATCATCGTTCGCGACGGGCGCATCGCCGGCATAATCGACCCGGCGCTCTACTACGCCCACAACGAAATGGAATTGGCTTACATGGCGCTTTTCGATGGACTGGGCCAGGAGTTCTTCGCCGCCTACCATGAAATTCTGCCGATCGACCAGGCATTTTATGAATCGCGCCGCCACATCTACAACCTGTATCCGCTGCTGGTGCACCTGATTATTTTCGGCCAGAAGTACATTCAGCCGCTCAAAAACAGCCTTGCGCGCTTTGGATTTTAGTATTAATATCGTTTCCGTAAGTTTGTTTTTTCGTACAATTTGTAGCTAGAGCGAATTGCGAAATGGCGATAAAGTACGCAGTTGATTGCAGCCACGATTTGAACGAGCGGTCAATCATGATGTTGCGCGAAAGCAAGAAGGCCAAGAAGACCCGCACCCACTGAGTATGGGCTTGTTTGCGCTGAATGAAATTCCCGAACACGCACCCGCCCATACGGCGGGTTTTTTTGTTGCCCGGTCTTGAACTGTAGGAGACGAGACAATGACTGACGGAACACCACTTTGTCCGGAATGCGATGCCGATGTTGAGATCCCAACGGACGCCATGGAAAACGAGTTGCTTTCCTGCGCGGAATGCGGCACAGAACTGGAGATCATGAATCTGAACCCCATTGAGTTGGAATTGGCGCCGGAAGTCGAAGAGGATTGGGGAGAATAAACCGCATGCGCGTCGCCCTGCTGGTCACCCATTTTCGCGCCGAAGAAAAGCTGATTTTGGCCGCCTTCAACAAGCGCGATATCAGCCCGGACATCATCCTTGACCGGGAACTGAATTTCGATATTTCGCGGGGAAGCGAGCAATTGGCGCCTTCCGGCATCGCCTGGAGCGCCTACGACTTGATCTTCGAGCGCTGCGTCAGCACTTCGCGCGGCATGTACGCGCTGGCGGTGCTCAACAGCTGGGGCATTCGCAGTTTTAATTCCTACGAGACGGCCGCCATCTGCGCCGACAAGGTGCGCACGAGCATCGCGTTGACGCAGAACGGCATCCCGCAGCCGCATACGCGCGTGGCATTCACGCCGGACAGCGCTATGCAAGCCATCGAAGACGTAAAATATCCGGCTGTGCTGAAACCGGTCACCGGTTCCTGGGGGCGGCTGCTGGCGCGCGTGCATAATCGCGACAGCGCTGAAGCCATTCTGGAGCATCGGCAGACGCTGGGCGATTACAATCATCACATCTATTACGTGCAAGAATATGTTGATAAACCCGGCCGCGATATCCGCGCCTTCGTCGTGGGAGATCGCACCATCGCCGCCATATATCGGGCCTCCAACCATTGGATCACCAATACGGCGCGCGGCGGTCAAGCGACCAATTGTCCCGTGACCGAGCAGCTCGATGAAATCTGCGTGAAGGCGGCCCAGGCGGTTGGCGGCGGCATCCTGGCGATCGACCTGCTGGAAGACGCGCGGGGCAATTTTGTCGTCAACGAGATCAACCACACGATGGAGTTCCGCAACAGCAGCAAACCGACTGGCGTTGATATCGCCCAGGAGACTATTGATTACGTCATCGGGCAAGTTGAGGTGGTGGCGTGATACGGGCGGGCATTGTCGGCGGCAGCGGATACACCGGCGGCGAACTGCTACGGCTGCTGCGTTTTCACCCGCAGGTGGAAGTGGCGCAGATCACCAGCCGCGAGCAAGCCGGACGCTATATCCACACTGTGCATCCCAATATGCGCGGCGTATCCACACTCAAGTTCATCCATCCCGACGCCTTAAAATCTTGTGACCTGCTCTTTCTAGCGCTGCCGCACGGCAGGGCTGCGCGGAGCATCAAGCGCTACGCCGGGCTGGCGCCGAAGCTGATTGACTTGTCCGCCGATTTTCGACTCGATTCGGCTGCCGATTATGAGCGCTGGTATGGCGAAACCCATCCCGCGCCGGACTGGTTGGGGCGCTTCGTCTACGGCTTGCCCGAGGCCAATCGCGAGCGGCTAAACGGCGCGGACTATGTCAGTGGGGTCGGCTGCAACGCGACCGCCGTCAACCTGGCTCTCAGCCCATTGGCGCAAGCGGGTTTGCTGCAGCGCGCCGTCATAGAAATCAAAGTCGGCTCGTCCGAAGGCGGCAACAAGAGCAACGCCGGCTCGCACCATCCCCTGCGCAGCGGCGCCGTGCGTACGTATAAAGCCACCGGACACCGTCATCTGGCGGAAGCGCAGATGATCCTGGGCTGCGATTTCCCTATCCATTTTGCCGTCACTGCCATTGAGATGGTGCGCGGCGTGCACTTGCTGGCGCACTGCTACCTAAGGGAAAGCCTGGTCGAGCGCGACATCTGGCGCTTGTATCGCGGGCTGTATCGCGGCGAGCCCTTTGTGCGGTTGGTCAGCGGCAAAGTCGGCCTGCATCGTCTGCCGGAGCCGCGCGTGGTCTCCGGCAGCAACTATTGCGATATCGGCTTTGAGTTGGACGCAGACGGCCAACACCTGGTGGTGATCGCTGCGCTGGACAATCTGGGCAAGGGCGCGGCCGGCAGCGCGGTCCAGGCGATGAACCTGATGTACGAATTTGACGAAACGACCGGGCTGGAATTCCCGGGCGTGTATCCTTGAGGCCTGGTTGCTGATGTCGAGCGCGGAGCTTTTGGTAGTTAAATTGGGCGGCGGCGCCGGGCTGGACCTGGCGGCTGCCTGTGATGACCTGGCGGCTATCGCAAGGCAGCGTCCGCTAGTGGTCGTACACGGCGTCAGCGACGCAATGAATCAACTCTGCGCCGAGCTGGGCATCGAAGTGCAGACCCTGACTTCGCCCTCCGGGCATAGTTCGCGTTATACGCCGCCGGCAACGCGCGATGTCTACGTCCGCGCTGCCGAGCAAGCCAATGAGAGCTTGGCGGCTGAATTGCGCCGGCGCGATGTAGCCGCCACCGGATTCGTCGGCGAAGCAGTCGTCGTGCGCGGCAGCCGCAAGAAAGCCATCCGCGCCGTCATGAACGGTAGAGTCCGCATGGTGCGCGATGACCACAGCGGCGCCATCACAGGCGTCGAAGCGGCCCCGCTGCGAGAGGCGCTGGCGCAAGGCCGGGCGCCGGTGCTGCCGCCGATGGCAGCTAGCGCGGACGGCTTGCTTAATGTCGACGGCGATCGCGCCGGCGCGGCAGTGGCGGGCGCGCTTGGGGCCAATACGCTGGTGATCTTGAGCAACGTTCGCGGGCTCTACCGCGACTTTCCCGCCGAAGACAGCTTCGTTGAGCAAGTTGCCTTAGCGCAGATTGACAGCGCGCTGGATTGGGCGCAGGGGCGGATGAAACGCAAAGTTCTGGCGGCGCAAGAAGCGCTGACGCAGGGTGTGGCGGCAGTCATCATCGGCGACGGCCGCGTGAGAAATCCAGTGTCGAATGCGCTGCGCGGAGAGGGCACGAGGTTTACAGCATGATTGAGACTACCACCGTCTATGAAATTGAAGATCGCTATGGTTCCGGCGCCTATGGCAAACGACCGACAACGCTGGTTCGCGGCCAAGGCGTTTACGTCTGGGACATTGACGGCGCGCGCTATCTGGACGCGACCAGCGGACAAGGCGTCGCGGCTTTGGGGCATTGCCATCCGGCGGTTGTCGCCGCGGTGAATGCCCAGGCGAGCGCTCTAGTCTCGATACACGAGTCTTTCTACAACGACCGGCGCGCCCAGCTGTATACGCTGCTGGACAGCATCACGCCGGCGGATCTGAGCCGCTTCTTCTTGTGCAACAGCGGCGCGGAAGCCATCGAGGGCGCGCTCAAAGTGGCCAAATTGCTTACCGGACGCGATGGCATCGTGGCCGCCAAACGCGCATTTCATGGCCGCACGACCGGCGCCCTGTCGATGACCTGGACGCCGAAATATCGCAAGCCCTTCCAAACCTGGCTGCCGAGCGTCGAGCACGTGGGCTTCAATGACATTGCCGCCGCTGTCGAGGCGATCACGCCGGAGACGGCTGCGGTTGTGGTGGAGTCGGTACAAGGCGAAGGCGGCGTGCACCCGGCTGAGGTCGACTATCTGCGGGCGCTTCGAGAGCGCTGTGACAAGACCGGCGCTATGTTGATTATTGACGAGATTCAGACCGGCTTCGGCCGGACGGGCAAGTGGTTCGGCTTCGAGCACGCCGGCATTCTGCCCGATATTGTCGCCCTGGCCAAAGCCATCGGCGGCGGACTGCCTATGGGCGCTGTCTGTTGGCGCGCCGCGCACGGTCCCATCGCCCGCGCCAGCCATGGCAGCACCTTCGGCGGCAATCCACTGGCTTGCGCCGCGGCCATCGCTACCCTCTCGACGATTCGCGACGAAGGCATCGTGGAGCGCGTCCGCAGCAACGGAGACTGGCTGATTAACGAGTTGGAGCAACTCAACCTGCGCAGCGTACGCAATGTGCGCGGACGCGGACTGATGGTGGGTCTGGAATTGCGCGGACGCGTCACGCCTGCCCTCAAGGCGCTGCAAGAATGTGGCGTCCTGGCGCTGCCGGCCGGATTAAACACCCTGCGCCTGCTGCCGCCGCTAATCATCAGCCGTGATGAACTCGGCCTCGTCATTGACGCCATCAGCGAGGTATTGGACTGAACCATGAGCGCGACAGCCAGCGAAAAACTGCTGCGCGATTTGCTCAGCATCGCCAGCCCCTCCTGTCACGAGGCGGCAGCGTCCGCCTTTCTGGTGGACTGGATGCGCGCCTATGACTTTGACCAAGCTTATGTTGACGAGGCCGGCAACGCGGTTGGGGTCATCGGCGGCGGCCCGCGTGAAATTGTATTGCTTGGACATATCGACACCTTCGCCGGTTTTCCGCCGGTACGCCACGATGGACGCCTCTTATACGGGCGCGGCGCGGTGGACGCCAAAGGTCCGCTTTGCACCTTCACCGCGGCGGCGCGGCAGGCTGCCCTGCCCGACGACCTTCGCGTTGTGGTCATCGGCGCGGTGGAAGAGGAAGCCGCCACGAGCAGAGGCGCGCGCCATGCGCTAACCTGCTTTCAGCCCGACTTCTGCGTAATCGGCGAGCCATCGCATTGGGATCGCATCACGCTGGGATATAAAGGCCGGCTGCTGCTCGACTGGCGCTGGGAAGGCGGCCTGGCTCACAGCGCCGGCGATGCGCCCAGCCCGGCCGAACGCGCCCTGGACTATTGGCAAGCTGTCAAGGCGCGGAGCGACGAGCATAACCTTGGTATCGACTCGATATTCACGCGGCTGGATGCCTCGCTGCGGGATATCAATACCTGGCAGGAAGGCGTCAATGGCGTGGCGGAAATGACGGTCGGGCTGCGACTGCCGCCCGGCATCAGCCCCGAGTCGCTGGAGCAGCAACTGCCGCCCTCGCGGGGGCGAGAATGCGTATACCGGCGACCGCAACAGCGAGCTGAGTCGCCAGTTTCGCCGCGCGATTCGGGCTGCCGGCGGCGTGCCGCGCTTTCTGTACAAAACCGGCACCTCGGATATGAACGTGGTCGGCCCGCGCTGGAATTGCCCAATCCTGGCTTACGGACCGGGCGATTCCGCGCTTGACCATACACCCGATGAACATATTGATCTCGATGAGTACTTGCAGGCGATAAACGTGCTGTCTTCCGTGCTCGAATCACTCTAAGTGAGAACTGGCAAGCCCATGCACAACCGTAACATTCCCGTTCAG
>JAGWBC010000044.1:21256-34564 GCA_021296115.1 Anaerolineae bacterium
GATCAATTCGGCGTCGAGTATATGGAGCTTTCCACGCCCGTTGCCAGCCCGCAAAGCGCCGATGCTATACGGGCGCTCGCCGATACGAAACGCGGCTTCAAGCTCTTGACGCATATCCGCGCCAACCTGGAAGATGCCAAGCTGGCGGTGGGTTGCGGCGTCGATGGCGCTGATGTCTACATCGGCACCTCCGATTACATGCGCCAGTACAGCCATGGCCGGAGCCTGGAGCAAGTCATCGATATGGGCCAGGAAGTCATCGCTTACCTCAGGGCCAACGATGTTGAAACCCGCTTCAGCACCGAAGACACCTTTCGAAGCAACTTCGCCGATGTGATGACCGTCTACCGCGCGATGGACTTGGCCGGCGTGGACCGCGTTGGCGTGGCGGATACGGTCGGCGTAGCTGATCCGCTGCAGACCTACAACCTCATCTCCAACCTGCGCGATGTCGTCAGCTGCGATATCGAATTTCACGGGCACAACGACAGCAGCTGCGCCGTGGCCAACGCCTTTAGCGCGCTGCAAGCCGGCGCCACGCATATCGACACCACCGTGCTGGGCATCGGCGAACGCAACGGGATTACCCCCATGGGCGCGCTTATCGGCCGGCTCTACACTTGTGACAAATCACTGGTCGCCAAGTACGACTTGCGGCTATTGGCGGAGATCGAGCGAGTCGTGGCGGCCAAAGTCGGCATCGACATTCCCTTTAACACGCCAATCACCGGCGCTGTCGCCTTCCATCACAAAGCCGGCGTGCATACCAACGCGGTGCTGCAGAATCCGACCACTTATGAGGCGGTTGACCCGGAAGATTTTGGCATGTCGCGCATCATTGACGTGGCGCATCGATTGGTCGGGCGCAACGCCATTCGCGATCGCGCGGCCGGCTTGGGCATCGACTTGCCCGATGAGTCGCTGCGCTCGGTTACGGAACAGGTCAAGTCCATGGCGGACGAGCGGCAAATCACGCTGGATGACGTCGACAAGATGCTTAGCGACCTGGCGCTGCCAGTCGACGACTAGTCGGCGGCCAAGACCGCGGGCCCGTGGCTCGGCTCTTGCATCGGGAAGAGAAACACCGCGATCGACAGCAAGCCCGCCAGAGCGAAGATGCCGAAAGATAGCTCAAAACTGACGGCATCCACCAGCCAGCCGCCAATGATCGGCGCGAACACGGTCACTGGCGCGATAAGGCTGTTGGCCATGCCGATGTAAAAGGGCCGGTCCGCCACCGAACAGAATTTCACCGTTATCGTCATGATAGTTGACCATTGGGTCGAATTGACGATACCCGTCAAGGCGAATACCAGATAGAACCAGCGCGCGTCCTCAGCGGTCAGGGCGATGGCGATTGCCAGGACAGTCAGAACATTGGCCAGAATCAGCACACGCCGCAAGCCCCAGCGTTCGCCTACCAAGCCGATCACGGAGCTGGTAAGCATGTTCGAGAGCAGCAAAACGCTGGTCAGGCCGCCGACAAACTCCGGCGACATATCAAATCGGCGGATGCCGAAAATCGTGTAAAAGGAGATGGCGGTCAAACTGAGCGACGTTAAACTGCGCGCGACCAGGAACCAGCGGAAGTTGCGGTCCGCGCGCAGAATCCGCTGCAGTCTCCTGCCGAATGCTCGCCAGCCCAACCCAGCGACGACATCACGAGGCGCGCTCTTGGGCTCGAATGTCAGCGCCAGAAACACGAAGGAAATCATCAAGCTGAGCCCGGCAATTGCGAAGAGCCACACGAAACTCTGCGGGTAGGCCAGCCGCTCCAAAATGACGCTGGCGAGCAAGGCGCCGCCCGCGCCAAAGAGATTCACCGCGGCCGACTGGATGCCGAAAAACGAGCCGAGAAAATGCGCCGGCATAATCTTGCTGATCATGCTTTGCCAGGCGGTTGCGGTGAAGCCGCCGGCAAGCGACTGCACGCAGAGTAAGATCAAGGTCAGCACCAGCGCCGCGTCAGTTCCGATCACGGGCAGCGCCAGGGCCACGATGGCCAAACCGAAAAATGGCACGCGCTCTATCAGCGTCATTGCCAGAACGGTGGGTTTGAAACGACTCAGGCCAGCGACGTAGCCCGACGTCAGCAACTGCGGAACTTGCCAGCCGATGTGGAAAAGCCCGGCGGCAAAGCCAATCAGCGCCGTTGATTCGGTCAGATACGACAAGAATAAGGGGATTATGGTAACATACGACGCCAAACCCGAGACGCCGAAGCCGAAAAGCGCGCCGTCCATAATGTTGACGAATGAGTTGTGGCGCAGTTTGCCTTGCGGCTCGTGTGACAGCATGGCGCGATTCAGTTTGATCGTTCCGAAACGAAGGCGCAATTTTAGCAGACAATCGGCGGGACAGAATGAGCAACGTGCCAGGAAAGTTAGGACAGATATGAGTTCCATCACGGGCCCGAGCGGCGAGGCCCAGTCCGAAGCGCACTGGGCGCCCATGACGCTGACGGAGAAACTCCTGGCGCGCGCGAGCAAGCGGGAAAGCGTCAAGCCCGGCGAAATCGTTGTGGTTGAACCCGACGTCGTCCTCAGCCATGACAATTCCGCCGCTATCTGGGAGATATTCCAGCAGCTGCCGCATGGCAAGATAAGGCGCCCTGACCGGCTCGCCATCACGCTGGATCATGCCGCGCCGCCGCCGACAGCCAAACACGCGCAGAACCACGCGCAAATCAGGCAGTTGGTTCGTGAGCAAGGCATCAGTAAGTTTTACGAAATCGGCCGCGGCATTTGCCATCAAGTCTTGTGCGAGGAAGGTGTTATCGGGCCCGGCTTTACCTTGCTGGGCGCTGACAGCCACAGCCCGCATTGCGGTTGGCTGGGCGCATTTGGCGCCGGCATCGGCCGCAGCGAAGTGGCGGCGCTCTGGGCCACCGGCGAGCTCTGGCTGCGTGTGCCGGAAACCATGCGCATTGTGCTCACTGGCCGGCTCAAACCAGGCGTGACCACCAAAGACCTTACCATTCACATGATCGGGCAGCTATCATCCGATGGCGCGACTTACCTGGCGGTCGAATTTGCCGGCGACGGCATCAGCAACTTGTCGCCCGACGCGCGCGCGGTGCTGACCAATATGATGGCCGAGATGGGCGCCAAAAATGCCTGCATGGCGCCGGATGCCATCACCTGGGACTGGCTGGAAAGCAGTCTGGCGCGCTCGCGACCGCAGGACGCCGATGAACGCCTGGCGACTTTCCGCGAGAGCGCGCTTTACCCTGATGCGGACGCGGCCTGCGCAGTGGAACACCACGTGGAGCTCAGCGCCATTGAGCCGATGGTGTCTTGCCCGCACACAGTCGACAATGTGCAGCCACTGTCGTCGGTGGCTCATACGCGAGTGGACGTCGGCTTCATCGGCACCTGCACCAACGGGCGCCTGGAAGACATCGCCAGCGCGGCCGATATCGTGCGCGGCAAACGCCTTCGGAGACGGCTGCTGGTCATTCCGGCGTCGTCAATGGTATTGCGCGATGCAATTGAAGCCGGTCACATCGCGGCCCTGCTTGATGCCGGCGCCACGATCGGCACACCGGGCTGCGGTCCCTGCATGGGCAATCACATGGGCGTGCTGGCGCCGGGCGAAGTTTGCATCAGCAGCGCCAATCGCAACTTCCGCGGGCGCATGGGCCAGCGCGACGCCGAGATTTATTTGGCCAATCCGGCGGTAGTGGCGGCCAGCTGCGTCGCCGGCTATCTGGCGCACCCGGCGGATTTGGCTGGGGGCGAGCAAGCATGACGAAGACAAAGCATCGTGTCTGGAAGTACGGCGACAAGGTCAATACCGATGTCATCTTCCCGGGCAAGTACACCTACACGATCAGCGGCGATCCAGCGGCGCTGGCGCGGCATGCCCTCGAAGATCTGGACCCTGCCTTCGCCAGCAACGTAGGCATCGGCGATGTGATAGTGGCCGGGCGCAACTGGGGCAACGGCAGCAGTCGCGAGCAGGCCGTCACCTGTTTGCTGGCGGCGGGCGTACATGCCGTGATCGCCGCGAGCTTCGCCCGCATCTATTATCGCAATGCCATCAACAGCGGGCTGCTGGTCATCGAGTGCCCGCAGATCGTCGAGGCGGTGGCAACGGGCGACGAGATCGAGATTGACCTGGCGGCGACTCAGCTCTACGCCAGCGGGCGGAGCTACGGTTTTCCGCAGCTGCCGGGCCAGGTGCTCGAGATTCTCGACGCCGGGGGGATCATCCCCTGGTTGCGCGCGAACGCTCTTGCCGACAAACAGTAGCGAAGCGCAGGCCCGCCTCAATCACTACCAAATTCTGGAAGTCGTAAAGCCTATCCCGGCCGCTGAAACACAGCCCGCGCGATTCGAGCGTGTTATTCTTTTCGTTTGTATGTAGTATTGGCGCGGCTTAGAAAGGCGAATGCGAGAAGTCACATGCTAGCGATCGTGAACACTTGCGCGGTAATCGGTTTGGACGGGCACATCGTCGAGGTGCAAACCGACTTCAACCCGCGCGCCCACTTGCCCAGCTTCAATCTGGTCGGCTTGCCGGGCGTGGCTGTACGCGAGAGCAAAGACCGCGCTCGCTCCGCCATCCGCAACAGCGGCCTGCGCTTCCCCAACAAAGCTTACGTGGTCAACCTCTCGCCCGCCGATATCCAAAAGCATGGCCCGTCCTACGACCTGGCGATCGCTATCGGCATCCTGGCGGCCACGGATCAGATTCCGCTGCACACGCTGGATAACACGATGTTCATCGGAGAGCTCTCGCTGGACGGCAGCATCCGACACGTCAAAGGCGTGCTGCCGATGGTGTACACCGCCATGCAAGAGAGCATCGAAACGGTGTTTGTACCGGAAGAAGACGCTGGCGAAGCCGCCCTCGTAGAAAGCGTCGCGATTATACCGGTTCGCTCTATCGGACAGCTGGTTGAGCATCTCTATCAGTTGAATCCCATCAATCCTTATCGCGCAGATTTGGAGTCGTCGTCGGATGAGCCGGCGCTGGCTGACGGCTTGGTCGACTTTGCCGACATCCGCGGCCAGGAGCACGTCAAGCGAGCGCTGGAGGTGGCGGCCGCCGGCAACCACAACATCTTGATGTCGGGACCGCCCGGCGCCGGCAAGAGCTTGCAAGCCCGCGCGCTGGCCGGGATCCTGCCGCCGCTGGTGACGCAGGAAGCGCTCGAAGTAACGCGGATCTATTCAATCGTCGACATGCTCTCGCAGGACCAGCCGCTGATCAGGCAGCGCCCTTTTCGCGCGCCGCATCACACTATCTCGCAAGTCGGGCTGGTTGGCGGCGGCTCCATACCGAAACCCGGCGAAATCAGCCTGGCGCACCGCGGCGTGCTCTTCCTCGATGAAATCAACGAGCACTCCAGCAAAGTGCTGGAAGTGCTGCGCCAGCCGATTGAAGACAAAATCGTGACCATCAGCCGGGCCAAGGGCAGCGTCACCTTCCCGGCCAATTTCTTGCTGGTTGGCGCGCGCAACCCCTGCCCCTGCGGCTTTTACGGCGATCTGCAACAGAGCTGCAATTGCACGCCCAATCAGATTCAACGTTATCAAACGCGCCTGTCAGGGCCGATTCTCGACCGCATCGACATTCACGTCGAAGTCCCGCGCGTGGATTTCGACAAACTCCTGGGCGACAAGCGCGCGGAAAGCTCGCTGGATATCCGCCGGCGCGTCGAGTCGGCGCGGAACCGTCAAGTACAACGCTTCGAGCAGCACGCCGGTCTCTTCGCCAACGGCGACATGACCGTCAGCGAGATCGACGATTTCTGCGTCTTAAGCGACGAGGCGCGGCAGATTTTGACGCTCTCCGTACGCAGGCTGCAGCTGAGCGCGCGCAGCTATCACCGTGTGCTCAAGCTGAGCCGCACCATCGCCGACCTTGACAGCGCCGACGACATTCAAGTCTTGCATATCGCCGAAGCGCTGCAGTATCGCCCGAAAGCTGAATGACGCTGCCGCAGTCACTCGATCTGAGCCAGCTGCCATTCCAAGATCCGCGCCGGGGAGTAATTCTCGACGCGCAGCTGTTCCGCTTCGGCTGCTGACAGCGCGTCACCCGGGATCAAGCCGATGATCTGCGAGCTGGCGATGTCGACGCCAAAGCGCCGCGCTTCCTTCTCAATCGCCGACACAACTCGCGGAATCGAAGTCACTCGGTAATTGCTGAGGTTCATCGAGACTTGAGCTTGGCCGCGCACGCTCAATCCCAATGCCTTGACGTGGGGCAAGCCGCCTGATGAGGCTCGGATGCTGCGGGCTATGCCTTTGGCAACTGCGACATCGTCCGTTGACAAGAAGACGTTGAAGGCGATCAACAAGTCGCGCGCGCCGATGACGCAGCCGCCGGCCGGACCCAGCGCGCGCGGCCCGAAATCCGGCTGCGGCGGAGCGCCGGTCGCGATCGTTCGCTGCAGCGTTTCATAGCCGCCGCGTCTGATATCCGCGAGATTGCGGTTCGTCTCCTGCAGCGCCGCCTGTTCATAGAGAAATACCGGCAGCCGCAGCTCGGCGCCAACTCGCGCTCCCAGCCTGCGCGCTAAGCGGACGCACTCTTCCATGTCCGCGCCGCGCAAGGGAACGAAGGGAACGACATCAGCCGCGCCAATGCGTGGATGCTGCCCATGATGCTGGTCCAGGTCGATTAATTCAGCCGCCTGGGCAATGCCGGCGAAGGCGGCGTCGGACACATAAGCGGGCGCGCCAACGAAAGTCACAACCGCGCGATTGTGGTCGGCGTCACTTTCGTAAGCGAGTACCGACGCGCCGGGCACGCCTGCGATGGATTCAACGATGCGCTCGATTATGGCGCCCCGCCGCCCCTCGGAGAAGTTGGCGACGCATTCAATCAGCGCGCTCAAGGCATTGCCTCGCTTGTAAGGCCGTTATCTTGTACTGGTATCGAGTAATGAGATGAACTATAGTGCCTTGCCATAGGCCCTGGTCGCGGCGATTGGGGTGAGCGGACACAGACGGGAGTATGGCATGAGCGACGGGAGTAAGGCAAGCAACTCTGCCCTCAGCCAGGACATTCGCACACTCGGCAATTGGTTGGGCATCATCATTCAAGAGCAGAATGGCATGGACGCTTACAATCTCGTGGAAGAAATTCGCGCCATGTCCAAGGCGCGCCGCAACGGCGATGCTGCCGCGGCTTTTAAGCTGGCTGATCGCCTGGAAAATCTGCCGCTGGATTCGAAGAATGTACTGATCAAGGCCTTCTCCAACTACTTCCAGTTGATCAACATCGCCGAGGACTTGCAGCGGATCCGCGTCATCCGCCAGCGCGAAGCCCGCGGTACGCTCAGGGAATCGATCCTCAATGCCATCAAGGCTTTGCACGGCAAAGGCAAAACGGGGGGCGAAATCCGGTCGCTGCTGGAAAATACGCGCTTGCGCCTGGTGCTGACGGCGCATCCCTCAGAAGCCAAGCGCCAGGAGATCCTGATCAAACTGCGCCATATCGCGCAGATGATGGAAATCCGCGACCGGCAGGAGTTGTTGCCGCGAGAACTGCGCAAGCTGGAAAGCGCGCTGGCGGAAAAGGTCGAGGAGCTCTGGCAGACGCGGCAGGTGCGCGCCTCCAAAAAGCAAGTCGCCGACGAAGTCGATATGGGAATTTACTTCCTGCGCTCGGTGATTGTCGATGTGGTGATTGACATTTACGAAGATTTGCAGCAGGCGCTGGAACGCTATTATCCCGACGAAGATTGGACGGAGCTGCCGCCCGTGCTGCGTTACGCTTCCTGGATCGGCGGCGACCGCGACGGCAATCCAAACGTCACCACCGACGTCACCTTGCAGACGCTTACGACGCTGCGTAATACGGCGCGGCAAATGTACTTAGGAGAAGTTGCCGAGCTGGCGAAGCATTTGACGCAGGACACCGACGTTTTCGGCGCTTCGTCTGAAATAGAGATGGCCGCCAACGCTGAAAATGACGGCGACAGCCTCTTCCCGGGCGAGCTCTATCGCGCGCGGCTGACGCGCATCGGCCGGAAGCTGGCATCCGACGAGTACGGCTCCAGCCGCGACTTCCTGCAAGATTTGCTGCAAGTGCAAGACAGCCTCAAAGCGCATGGTGGCCTGCGGGTGGCTTTGGGGGCGGTCCAGCGCCTGGTGCGCAAGGTGCGCTTGTTCGGCCTGCATCTGGTACCCCTGGAAATACGCGAGGACGCCAACCTGCACCGCGCCGCCCTGGATGAAATCTTTGACTATTACGATATCGCCGCCAGCTTCGGCGAGATGCCCGAGGGAGAGAAGCAGGCGCTGCTGAGCGAAGAGATACGCGGCCGGCGCCCGCTCTTCCCCAAGGAAATCGGCGTTTTCTCAGAGACGACGCAGAGCGTCATTCGCACCTGGCGGATGATCGCCCAAGCCCACGCCAAATACGACAGCATCGTCATCGACACCGTGATCGCCAGCATGTCGCGTCATCCCAGCGATGTGCTGACCATGCTGCTCTTCGCGCGCGAGGTGGGCATCGACAATGATGTATACATCGTGCCCTTGTTCGAGACGATTGACGATCTTTACCGCGCGCCGTCGATTATGGAGAAGCTTTTCGACAATCGCGAATATCGCAAGCATTTGGTCGCTCGCGCGGGCAAGCGCGGTTTGCGCCAACAAGTCATGATCGGCTATTCCGACAGCAGCAAAGACGGCGGCTACCTGGCGTCTAATTGGAATCTTTACAACGCCCAGCGCATCCTCACCGAAAAGTGCGTGGAAAAGGGCGTGTCGCTGGAACTCTTTCATGGGCGCGGCGGCAGCATCGGCCGCGGCGGCGGACCCACCAACCGCGCCATCTTGTCACAACCGCCGGAGTCGCTGCACGGCGGCGTGAAGATCACCGAGCAAGGCGAGGTCATCGCCTACCGTTACAGCAACAAAGGCATAGGGCAGCGCCACCTCAATCAGGTGCTGAACGCGGTGCTGATTGGCATGGGCTTGCAGGAAGAGCGCCACGTCCCGTCGCACTATTTTGAGGCGATGGCGGCCCTGTCCCAGATCAGCGCAGACTGCTATCGCAATTTCGTCTACGAAAGCGACGGCTTCATTGACTACTGGCAGCAGGCGACGCCGATCCAAGAATTGAGCAGGTTGCAAATCAGCTCGCGCCCGGCCAAACGCCAGTCCAAGGGCGGGTTCTCCGCCATGCGCGCCATACCCTGGATGTTCAGCTGGATGCAGAGCCGCGCGATCGTACCCAGTTGGTTCGGGCTGGGCAGCGCCTTCCAGACCTACGCTAAGGATCACGACGGCGGCATCAGTCTCTTGCAGGAAATGTATCGCAGCTGGGCCTTCTTCAAAGCCTTGATTGACAACGCGCAGTTGGATGTAGCCAAAGCCGACATGGGCATCGCCGAATTATACGCCTCGCTGGTTGAGCCGCCCGAATTAAGAGAACGATACTTCGGCTGGATCAAGCAGGAGCACGCGCTGAGCAGCGAAATGATCATGGCCGTCACCGGGCAGGACGAACTGCTGGCCAATATGGCGGCTATCAAGACCTCGATACAGCGGCGCAATCCTTATGTCGACCCGCTGAATTTTATGCAGGTGGCGCTGCTGCGCGAATTGCGCCAGTTGGACGAAGGCGACGAAGGGCGACGCCATGTGCTTGACGCCACGCTGGCGACCATCAACGGCATCGCGGCCGGCATGAAGACTACCGGCTGAGACGCTATCCCTATTGATCCCAGTCGGCTTGGGGAAAGCGCTGGATCTCAATCCGGTAGCCCGACGGATCCCGCACGAAGAAGTGATAGATGTCGTAGACCTCGTTGTAGCGCGGCGGGTACTCGCATTCCCAGCCTTGCCCGCTGATCCGCTCATACCAACGGTCAACGTCTTGCGTCACCAGCGTGAAAATGATGCTGGCCGGCTCCACGCGCGCGTCCGCAGCCTGGCAGACCCCGATGTATGCCCGGCTGCCGGCTACGCGATAGATGCGGCAGCCGCCTTGGTCGAGCGCCAGCCTCAAACCCAGCGCCTCCTCATAGAAGCGGGCTGCGCGCTCCAGATCATCGCTGTATAGGAAGGTGATTTGTGAATCGATGGGTAGCGCTGTCATAGTGTTTCGCCTTCCGGCTCGCTGGGTATCCGCAGCTTACTCTTGCTCAACATACACAGCCGGCTCGGTCAGGAATTCATTTCTAGTCGCCACAGTCAAGGGTTGCTGATCGGGAGCCAGCTGCCGCCAGAAAAGTCCCGGATCGGCGATCAGCCCGTCGCCAGCGCTGTAGTAAGAGCGGAGCAACTGGAAAAAATGCTCGTCACCGATATCTTCGCGTAGATTCTGCAGCATCTGCGCGCCACGCAAATAGACCGCATTTATATACTCGCGCGGGGTACTGAATTCATAGACCGCGCTATCGACGCCGCCCTCCGGCAAATAGACTGCCACGCGGAAATACCACCACCAGTTTTTCTCGCTGGGATAGTATTCCTCAATATACAGATACTCGCTGTACGTAGCCAGCGCTTCGTCCAGCCAGGGATGCAGAGCGGCGTCATTGCCGACGCGCGCATACCACCACTGATGGGCGATTTCGTGCACGGAAATCAGCGTCAGGTAGTTCTTCTCCGTGCCATCAAAGCCGTAGAACCAGGCGCTGCCGACAAAGACCAGGCCGGTGAATTCCATGCCATCGGGAAAATCGCCTTGAACGATCACGAGCCGATCGTAGGGATAAGGGCCAAACAAGCGCTCGAAGAGTTGCAGCGCTTTGATGCCTTCTTGCGCGGTATGGGCGGCGCCGTCCATAATCAGCCCGCGATCATTCAATTGCGCATCGGCGAAGCTGTAAACGGCCAGCGTACGTCCGTCCGCCAACTGCTGCTCGGCAACGGCAAACTCCTCGCTCAAGCTAAGCACAAAGTCACGAGATTGCCGCAGACGAATCGTCCAGGCCTGATCGCCCTGCGCGGCTACGTAACCCGGCGCGGCCAGTTGCAGCGTATCGGCGGCGTTGTCGACAGTCAGGTTGACTTCCCAATCGGCCACCGCGTTGACGATCTGCTCGCCGATGCCGGCAGGCGCGTGGATGCGCCAGTCTCCGTTCAAACGCGCGGCGACCGTCGGCAAGACATGCCCCAGGTTCAGTTGGCGCGGACTATAGCCGAAGAAGCCGCGGTAGGAGCGCAAGCCGTCGCGGATCTCAGCTACGCGCAGCTGGAAACGCAGGCCGATCTCGAGCCAGCAGCCGGGCGTCAAGGGCTCAGCCAAGTCAAACCGCAGTCGGTTCAGATTGATTTCGTAAGGCGTAGTTTCGCCGTTGTGCGTCAGCTCCGCCAGTGAAAAGCTGTCGTCCCACTGATTGGCCTGCGCATCCAGAACGATATGGTCCAGCGCGCCGTCTTCCCGATTGAGGAATTCGATGCGCTGCTGAACTTCGGCCGTCTTGGACACGTAGTCGACAGCGACATCGGCGATTATGCGCCGCGTCGGCCGGTCCGCCTCAGCGATGCAGCGATTGATCGCGGACGATGGCGCGGTTGACGCGAGGGTCGGCTGGGTAGTGGGGCTGGCATCGGTGGGAGGGGGCGCTGCCGTTTTCGTTGGACGCGCCTCGCCGTCAGCATCAGCCATGACCGGCGACTCAGCTGGCGTCGCGCTTTTTAAGTTGCAAGCCGCGAGCAAGGCCGCGCAAATGGCAAAGACTGTCAGTAGCCGAATCATGGGCGGAATCATACTAGGCGACGCCCAACGATACAATGCAGCCTTGCGCCACGGCAATCGCATCAGATTATCTAAACTACAGAGAGCGCAGAGATCACAGAGAATTAGGTGTTTAGACGACCTTGTCTCGAAATTGGCGGAATGCTTTCTGGCAAGAACCCCAGTCACTAGATTATTTGCGCGATTGCCCCGATCCTTTGGGCGCTTATTGTAGTTCCAACTGTGTTATGCTTGACTGCCGTTGTTGACGCTGGCTTTCGAAGGGTAGAACTTCAAGAATGCAAAGCACAGTCGACTTGCCGAGGCCGGGCAAACTTGCCGCGCTGCTGCGTCTGACGCGCTGGCGCGAGCACGTGCCCTTCACCATTCCCTTGACGATCGTGGGGGGATTGCTGGCGGCCGAACCGGCGGCGCTCGCGGTAGACCCCCGGCTGCTGGCGGTATTGGCGGGCAACGTCCTGGCCATGTCCTTCGCTTTTATGCTCAACGACATTGAAGACGCGCCGGATGACGCGCTCGACGCGGCCAAGAAAGCGCACAACGTCATCAGCAGCGGTCTACTGAGCCGGCGCGAGGGCCAGGTCGTCACAGCGGCCACTTGTTTTGCCGCCTTTCTGCTTTTCGCCGCGGCCGGCGCATTCACGCTACTGCTCGGCGCGGTAATGCTTATTCTGTGCTACCTCTACTCCGCGCACCCTTTCCGCTTCAAGGCGCGCCCGCTGACGGACGTTGTTTCACACGCGCTGATGCTCAGCGGCTTGATCATCGCCACCGGCTTCTTTGCCTACGGACGCGAGCCGGGCGCCGTCTGGCTCGTCATTGCCGCGGCCAGCCTCTTTTCCGCTTACGGTCAGTTCTATAATCAGGTGGCCGATTTCGAGGTTGATCAGCAAGCGGGCTTAAACAACACAGCCGGATTACTGGGCAAGGGGCTGACTGCCATTTTGGGACATGCGTCCATCGCCCTGGCGCTGCTATTTATGGTTGCCGCCATATTGCAGGGGCTATTCCCCGTCTGGCTGGGCACGATATTGCTGCTCAGCGTTTTCACCTGCCTGCTCTTCGCTTGGGAAATGGACATGCGCGGCAATCTGGCGCAAGACGGCGGCAATATGCAGCGCCCCGGTCTCATCGTGGCCAATCTGGCGGCGCTGACCTGGCTGGCATCCAATCTGAACTGGCTGACGATTCTGTAAGGCGCTCGGCCGGGCTATACTGGAAGTTAGAAATCACTGGGCGGTTCAATGGCGGAAATCCACCAAATCCTCTTCAACATGCATATCTTGTACTCGCTGGCGCTGGGCATCTGGGCTTGCGTCACAGCGGCGCGCAACGAACCCATCTCCGGCCATTATTGGGGCGCGATCCTGACCTACGCCCTGCTCGCCGGCGCGACGCTGCTTATCGGCATCGGCCTGCTGCTGACCGGCTATCAGCCCGCCTCCGGACGGGTGGTTGTATACGTGCTCTATATGCTGTGGCTGGCGATTATCATGCCCGGACTGTTCAGCCTGATGAGCGGCCGCGATGACCGCCAAGCGGCCCTGGCCTTTGCCCTGCTGGCCTTATTCAACTTCACCACCTCACTGAGCATGATCGAGCGGCAATTGATCGGGCCTTGGGTTGCGCTTCCCT
>JAGWBC010000282.1:0-1364 GCA_021296115.1 Anaerolineae bacterium
ATTCTGCCAAGAACACACGGGGATCGCGCACCGCACCAAAATTCTACAAAAATAGTGCAAGTTGTGCCAGTTTCTACAATGGTTCATTGAGGGGTTGTGAAAGTAGTACACAGAAGTAATTCCAACAAAGTTATGCAACATTAACTAGGTCGTTGTAGGGGCGATTCTGTGAATCGCCCGATGTTTTAATTGTGGATTTTCGGGCGACACGCCTACAATTCTACCCTGTGCAGAATCTTGCACGACTAACCCGGATCTACATCTGTGTCTTGGTAGCGCAAAATATAATGCCCGCGCTACAATCCCCGCAACAGTCCACACTCGGAGACGGACTCGCAATGTCACTCGCAGACACGGTCAAAGACCGCTTCAGCGCCGAATTCGGCCAGCCCCCCGCCTACATCGTCCGCGCGCCGGGACGCGTCAACCTCATCGGCGAGCACACCGATTACAACGACGGCTTCGTCTTCCCTATGGCCATCGACCGCGCAGCCTGGATCGCCCTGCGTCCGCGCGCTGACAACAGAGTCGCCGCCATCTCCATCGACATGGACGACCGGCGCGATTTTGCCCTGGACGACTTGCCGCGCCCGGCAGCAGTCGACTGGATCGACTATCTCATCGGCGTGGCCTGGTCGCTGGGTGAACGCGGCTACACGCTTGGCGGCTGGGAAGGCGTCGTGGGCGGCGATGTGCCCATCGGCTCCGGATTGTCCTCATCGGCAGCGCTGGAGTTGGCCACGGCGCGCGCTTTCTATTGCGTCTCCGACTTTGAGTGGGACGCGGCGGCGATGGCGCTGGCATGCCAGGCGGCCGAGAACCAGTGGCTGGGCGTCAACTGCGGCATCATGGATCAGATGATCTCGGCGGCGGGCGTGGAAGAGCGCGCGCTGCTGATCGACTGCCGCAGCCTGGAAACCACAACCGCGCCCCTGCCTGCTGGGACGGCGGTGGTCATTCTCGACACCGGCACACGCCGCGGCTTGGTTGATTCCGCCTACAATCAGCGGCGGGCGCAATGCGAGGCGGCGGCGCGTCACTTCGGCATTGCTGCATTGCGCGATATCGACCTGCCGACCTTCCTGGAGCGCGAGCATGAACTGGACCCGCTGATCCGCAAGCGCGCCAGCCACGTCGTAAGCGAAGCGCCCGCAAAGCGATGGAACGCGGCGATGCGGACTTCCTGGGCCAACTCTTGATTGCTAGCCACATCAGCCTGCGTGAAGATTTTGAAGTATCGAGCCCGGCGCTGGACGCCATCGTCGACTGCGCCAACGCCGAGGCTGCCTGTTACGGCGCGCGCATGACCGGCGCGGGTTTCGGTGGATGCGCCTTGGCCCTGGTGCGAGCTGATGCCGCCGATG
>JAGWBC010000282.1:1389-3918 GCA_021296115.1 Anaerolineae bacterium
CGCCACCGGCAACGAACCGGCGCTCTACGTCACCCCAGCCAGCCGCGGCGCGGAGACAGTTTTCGCGGCCGATTAACCCTTCACTGCGCCGGCGGTGAGACCGGCAACGATGCGATTCTGGAATACCAGTACCAGCGCCACCAGCGGGATAGTGACCACCATGGCCGCCGCCATGATCTCGGCGATGGGCTCTTGCTCGGAGAATTCGCCCGAGAACAAGGCTATCGCCACCGGCACGGTTTGCGCCGAGGGATTGGTGGCCGTGAAATTCAAGGCGAAGAGGTATTCATTCCAGGATTGCACAAAAGCCAGCAAGCCGGTGGTGACCAGCGCGGGCGCGGTCAACGGCAGCAGGATGAGGCGGAAGGTCTGGAAGGGCGTACAGCCATCGACGGTCGCGGCCTGCTCAATCTCGGCCGGCAAGCCTTTGAAGAAGCTGGTCAGCACCCAGACGGTGAAGGGCAAGGTGAAAATCGGATAGGTGACCAGCAGCGACAAGCCGGTGCCGAAAAATCCCAACTGCCGCACGATGGTGTACAAACCCGACATAATCGAAATCGCCGTGAACATGGTCATCGACAAGACGACATAGAGCAAAGCCACTCGGCCGCGGAAGCGCAGCCGCCCCAACGCGTAGGCGGCAAACGAACCGGCCACCAGCGCGAAGATCGACGCCGCGGACGAGATCAGCGCCGAATTGCGCAGCGCCAGCAAGAATGAGCCGCCGCTAAAGACGTATTCGTAATTCTGCAAGGTGGGATTACGCGGCAGGTAGGCGGCGGTCTGGAACATCTCGTTCTCAGTTTTGAACGAGGTGACAAAGGCCCAGTAGAAGGGGAAGAGCGCGTATACCGCAACCAAGATCACCAGAAAGTAGAGCAGCGCCTGCTGAGCGCGTTGGCGTAGCTGTTTCCCGGTCATCTCAAGACTCCACGTTGAACAGGCGGACGTACATAAAGGCGAAGATCGAAATGAATATAAAGATGATCACACTAATAGCGGAGGCATAGCCGTCCTGCTGATTGCTGACCAACGTTTCAAAGTTGTATGTCGCCATGGAAAGCTGCTGCCGCCCGAACAGCACGTTAAACAGATCAAAGACGCGCAGCGCGTCCAGCGTGCGGAAGATGAGGGCGATAGCGATGGCCGGGCGCAGCAAGGGCAGCGTAATCGAGAAGAAGCGGCGCACGGGATTGGCGCCGTCCACCGAAGCGGCTTCGTAGAGATCGCTGGGGATCGTCTGCAAGCCTGCCAGCAGCAGCAGCGCCATAAAGGGCGCCGTCTTCCAGACATCGACGATGATGGCGGTGGGGATCTGCAAGCTCGGATCGGACAGCCAAGCCAGCGGCGCCTCGATCGCGCCCAAGTCCAGCAGAATCTTGTTGAAGATGCCGGCGCTGGTGTCTTTGAGCATCAGCTCCCACAGGCGGGCCGAAATCACGGTGGGGATGGCCCAGGGCACCAACATGACCGCGCGCATGGCCCCGCGGCCGCGGAACTTGGAATTGACGACCAGCGCCATGAACAAGCCAATCAGAAGTTCGCCGGCGACCGAAATGATCGTAAAGATGACCGTCGTGCTGATCGCCTCGATAAAGTCGTCATCAAGGCCGCTGATTGCCAGCGACCGGTCGCCCAGCCGAAGGTTGAAAATCGTGCGGTAGCCCTCGCGCAGCAGCTCGCGGTCGATGGATTCCCAGCGGATCGAACCGTTGGCGCGTGTATCGCAGGGACCGTCCGTAATGCTCTTCTTGCAGTCGACGGTGTCCAGGCGGAAGGTCAGCAGATTGGCGTAATTCTCCAAGCCGACGAATTGCGGGACGGCGCTGCCGGCGAAGCGTTTGTCCGTCAGGCTGCGGATGAAAGTCTGCTCAAGCGGCCGCGCGGCGACCAAGACAAAGATCGTCAATGTCGGGATGAGCAGATTCCAGGCCAAACGCGTTTCGCGGCCGAGCAGCGAGTCTTCGCCGCTGAAGATGCGATCAATATTCTTGTTGAGCCAGTACCAGAGCGTGAAGCCTATGAGCATGACGACAAGGGCGGGCGCGGTCGATGACACGAGGGCCGGGAAGTCCGCCGCCTCCCTGTCCATAGCGGCGGTATTCAAGACGTTGAAGACTTCCAGCGCGATGAAAGCGCCGGCGCCGATGCCGAGCCAGAGCAGGCCGATGCGCGCCCAGTGGGCAACGCGGATGCCGCCCAGCCGCAAGCGCCAGCCGATGACGATGAAGAACAGTCCCGCCAAAACGGCCAACGCGGAAACAATGATGCCAAAGCGTTCCAGATAGACCAGAAGCAAGGACGGCGTCTGCTCGTCGCTTTCGCCGGGCGACCAATTGAGGACGTACTGAACAGCGTCGTCGTTGGCGACAGTCGCGACAAAGAAGAGGATGGCCAGCGCGCCGATGAGTATCATCGCGGCACTGAGAAACAGGAGCTCCAGTCTGTTGCGCGGGGCTGCGGCAGAGTGCATGGCTACCCGTCTTTCGGCTTGGGGCACTGACGCCTCCCGACCGTGAATTGAGCCAG
>JAGWBC010000283.1 GCA_021296115.1 Anaerolineae bacterium
GGGAGATTCGATGTCCGTCCGCACGACGTCAATGTAGTTAACTTCAACCAGCTTGCCGTAAGCAAATCCGCGCGCCATGTTCCCGCCCGGCTCGTACAAGACATATTGTCTACGTGTCATCGTGGATTCCTGCTCTCAAACCATTGTTGAACATAGGGCCAGAAGGCTGATGGAGAAAAATGAATGATGTATTGTCCCTCGCCTACAAGTGTAACATCATATACATATTCATGTCCTTTTCCTATAGATGCGGGAATAAA
This sequence comes from Anaerolineae bacterium, assembly GCA_021296115.1. GTDB lineage: Bacteria > Chloroflexota > Anaerolineae > Aggregatilineales > Phototrophicaceae > UBA6055. The sequence goes on from JAGWBC010000283.1 coordinate 261, forward strand.
TCCCAGGCTTACAATCGATGCTCTATCTCGACTGTTGAAGTTCATTCTCTGCCTGCGGTCAAGTGAAAGCCCGTGAACGATGATATTTCTGACGGCTCTGGCGATGCATCCGTTTTCCCAGCTAAACGCGACTGTGCGGCCCGTCCTTGGCCCCATGATTGCGGAAAAACCATTGTCGAAGCGCTCCAGTGTTTCGTTGCTTTCCCCAGCCAACTCAAAAAGACTGGAGATGATCAGCGTCATCGCCAAAAAGTGCCGATCATCTCGCCGGGTGTACAGCAGATTTCCCGAGTAGACGGCCATGTCAATTGCGGTGTCTCGGTCAATCGGCATCGAAGCGCCTGGCGCGTCACTCAAATCAAGCCCTCCAGCCGATCGACCAGCCCTTCCAGCACGGCGAAAGTCTCCTCCACCGCTACGGGAGTCGACATGTCGACGCCGGCCGCCTGCAGCGCCGGAATCGGATAGTCGCTGCCGCCGGCATGTAAGAAGGCCAGATAGCGCTCGACCGCGTCGTCGCCGGCCAGAATGGCGTTGGCCAGCGCGTGCGCGGCTGAGATGCCGGTGGCATATTGGAAGGTATAGTAAGCCTCGTAGAGATGACCGAATTGCGCCCAGGTGATGCCGGTGCGCCGCGGATCATCACTCATTGTCTCGCCGTAGCCCTCGGCGTAGAACTCGGACATGATTTGATTCAGTGACTCGGGGGTCAGCGGCTCGTCATTCTCCATGCGCGAATGTACTTCGAACTCGAAGCGCGCCAGGGTCGGCATGATGAAGAAGTAGCGGTGGATGTTGTCCATCGCTTCCTGAATCAGCGCCAATTGAAAAGCCCGCTCGTCATTGCGCGCGAAGAGATGCGCCCGCACCAGCGCCTGGTTGAAATTGGAAGCGACCTCGGCCGCGAACATGGAATAGTTGCTGTAGATGAATGGTTGAGTTTCGCGGGTATAGTGGCTGTGCATGGAATGGCCCAGCTCGTGCGCCAAGGTGCTCATAGAACTAAGGTTGCCGTCGAAGCTCATCATGATGAAAGGCATGCTGTCGTAAGTACCGAAGGAAAAGGCGCCTTCGGACTTGCCCTCGTTGATGGCGTAATCCACCCAGCGTTCTTTCAGGCAGCCGCGCCGCATGGTGGCTACGTAGTCAGCGCCCAGCGGCGCCATGCCCTCCGCGATCATGTCGACCGCTTCGGGGAAGCTCAACGCTGGATCATCGCTGGTCAGCGGCGCCCATATATCCCAGGGATGGATCGTGTCATAACCCAGGGCCCGCCGCCGCACATCCCAGTAACGATGCCAAGTGGGGATGTGCTTTTTGTAGGTGTCGATGAGGTTGTGGAAGACTTCAACCGGGATATTGCCCGGCGAGAGTTTGGCATGCAAGACGCTCTCGTATCCGCGCATCCGCGCACGCACGACATTGCTTTTCACCGACGCCAGATAGGTTGTCGCCAGCGTATTGTTGAATTCCAGGTAACTGTCGGCGTAGTTGCGCCAGGCGTTCTTGCGCGCCTCACGGTCGCTATCGGCCAGCAGCTTGTTGATTGTGCTCTGCACCAGCGGCTGTGGCGCGCCGGCGCTGTCGACGGCCGCCTCGAATGTCAGGTCCATGTCATTGAGCGCGCTGCGGATGCTCTCGATGCGGCCCAGCGGATCGCTCAGCAGTCCCAGAACGGCTTCGACCTCTGCTGACAGCACGTGTTTTTTCTTGCGTAAGAGGTCGTCGATATGCTGCTGATACAGGCTGAGCTGGTCGAGCTGGAGCCAGCCCAGCAGCGTTTCTTCGTCCATCGCCAGCAATTCGGGCTCGGCAAAGGCGACGGCAGCCGTGAACTGCCCGGCCAGCCCTTGCGCTTGACCCACCATGCCCTTGATTTCTTCGTTGTTGCCGTCGCAGGCTTGCCACATGACGGGGTACATAAAGAGCGTCCAGACGCGGCGGGCGAGGGCGGAATGTACGTCGAACCACTCGGCGAGGCGCTCGGGGCTTTGCGCGAGCGTGCCTTGGTAGGGTTCGATTTCGCTGAGGGCGGCGACGGCGGCTTGGTACTCCTCGCGCCAGGCGTCGAAGGAGGGGAAGACGGATTCGTGGTTCCAGGTGGATTCGACGGGGACGTCTGCGCGTGCGGGGACTGAGGTCATGGGGATATGTCCTTTTGAGCTAGCGGTTTGCAGGTTGAAAGATTGTAGCAGGGGCGGGTTGATTTGCTTAGAGAAACCAGCCGGAGAG
>JAGWBC010000284.1:0-3356 GCA_021296115.1 Anaerolineae bacterium
GCACCGCCTCCACCTCGCGCTCCCAAGTCCCGGCGACGACCACGCCGTGCTCGTTCAAGCCGCCGGACGCTTCGTCGCCGCTAAGGTAGGGCCGCTTGCCCAGCGGGAAGCCGCTCTTGGCGGTGGCATCCATGGCGCCGTTGATGAAGTGCAGGGCCACGCCGGCGCGTTCCGCCTCGGTGGTATTCGCCAGCGTGCAATGCGCCACGCCATAGGCGAAGAAGACGACGCCGCCGGCCGGCAACTCCACTGCTACCGCCTCCGCTTCCGGCGGGTAGCAGCGGATATGATGGTCGCTGTAGGGGTCGCGGCTGTGCTCGTAAGCCACGCGATAGCTGCCCGGGATGACGTGGATGGTGCCGTTGGCCACGGTGGCGTCGTGCACGGCCGTCCACATCGCCGTGCCTTTTAGCGGATCGTCGATCTGAAAATAGGCGTTGTCCTGATGCCAGTTGGTGCCCATGCCCTGCTTGCCCGGCTTGAGGAAGACCTGATCGAGATGCAGCAGGACCGGATCGCCGACTAGCTGGCGCACTGCCGTTACGGCTTTGTCAGCGAAGGGCATGGCGCGGTAGAAGTCGCTGTGCGGGAACATGGGGCAGAGCTGCAAGTTGACCTGGTCGTCCGCAGGCGTGACGCCGTCGCCGGCGGTGGCGACATTGCGCAACAGGCCTTCCGCTTTCAGCCGCTCCAGCTCCCGCCGCATGGCGCGCACTTCGCGCTGCGACCAAAACTCTTCTTTGGCGAGCCAGCCTTGGCTGCGGAATTGTGCGATTTCGGATTCTTTGAACATGGATGCTGTCATTCGCAGATAATTGGGACGGGTCACACATTTTAACCGCAACCGGCAAGTTTCACTAAGGCCGTGCTGAGGACCGGAATCGGGCGACCTGACAGGCGGCCACCCGTTGAATTCTATCGTGGCGGACTGCTTGTACGGTCTGAGCGTCCGGCTTCATTGTGCTTGCCGAGCAACTTGCAGGATGCGCCCGGCGCCAACACGGCCTGCCGGTCAGATCGAGCCGCTTATTCCGCCTGCGCCATTGCAGCGGTCCAAAGCACGGGCGGCGGCCAGTTGCCATCATGGACCTCGGCCGCGGTCAGTTGGAAGATCGCCAGCGCCTCGCCCGTAGCGCAGTCGCCGGCATGGGGCGACTCGTCCTGGCAGGTAAGCGAACCAGTCACGCCGGGATAGTCCTCAACTTCGCTCAAGGCTTGGCGCAGCGCCGCTCGTCCAATTATCAGCGCGCCATCTTCGCGCTCGACCGCCACCGTCTCCAGCGCCGAAAACAGCAGATTGGCCGCGTCATAGCCATGGCCATGGAAGCCGCCGCTGGGGCCTGCCTCGTCAATCTCGCGCCGCCAGGTTTCGACGAATGCGGCATAGGCTTCACCGGCGATGTGCGGACCCGCTACGTAGAGCCCGATTCCCGCCGCGCCAGCGTCTTGGGCGAATGACTTGGAAAAGGCGCCGTCGGCGGTCATCATGATTGTGCCTTCCAGGCCAGGCGTTTGGCTCAGCTGGCTGACGATGACTTGCGCTTCGGTCGCGAAGACGGGAAAGTAAACCAGCTCCGCGCCCGCCTCGACTATCGCCGCGAGCAGCGCGCTCATGTCGGTATCGCCGCGCTTGATCTGGCCGCGGAAGACAACTTCGCCGCCCACGCTTTCGAAGGCAGCCGCCATCGCGCCTGCCAGGCCGCGGGTGTAGGGATCGCCGTCATCGACTGTGGCCACGGTCTTTAGGCCCAAGGCCTCAGCCGCAAAGCGCGCGCTCAATTCGCCCTGGAAGAGATCGTTATGCGCGGTGCGGAAGTAGCCCGGCTGATAGAGCCCGCCAGCGTCGGCATCTGAATTCGTCAAAAAGGGCGAGGTATTTGATGGCGAAATCATGAGCCAGCCGGCTTCGCTGATGACCGGCAAGGCGCCTTTCGCCGCCAGCGAGCAGTTGGTGCCGATGATGCCGACCACCGCCGGGTTGGCAAGCATTCGCTGCGCCGCTTCACGCGCCAATTCCTCGGAACAAGCGCTGTCCTCCGCGACCAACTCGATATCACGGCCCAGCAGGCGGCCGTCGCGGGCTGATGCCGCCAAATTGAAGGCGTGGCGTGCGACTTCGCCCGTGAACGGCGTCGGTCCCGAAAACCGCAATATACCGCCGACAACGATGCTCTCGTCGGGTGCTATCTCGACGCAGCCCAACTCATCGGCGCATTCATCGTCAGCAAGCGCAACAGCGCCGCTCGCGGCTATGGCAAGCGTAAGCGCGATTGAAACTAAAAGCCTTTTCATTATGCGGGACCTTTCCTCGACTTAAATGGATGCGCTGCATTTTAACAGCGGCGCTATTATGCTCGCTGTTAGTCGTCCTGAACAGACGCTTCCGATTCGCGCGGGCTCCTGCGCAGACGGGCGTCGCAGTTTTATGGATTCACGACACTCTTGCCACCGAGTACACAGAAGTAAGACGGTGTAGGGGCGATTCACAGGATCGCGCCTACGATGTCCCATATTTCCTTGCATGACTAATTTGGTACTACTGAGGGTTTATCTTTGCCAAGTTATTTCCAATATTCGGCGAATTTGACCAAGCGGAGCTGTTAAATTGCCAGCACATTTCGTCGTTATGCAGTTAATAGAGAATTCTCTGCGCCCTCTGTGTTTCCTCTGTGGCCTCTGTGGTAAAAGATGTACTGCGCAGGGAAAAGGCGAAAACCCGCCAGATCTAGGACGCCGCCCGCGAGCGCTCAAGCCCTTGCCGGCGCCGGCATGAATTCGGTCAGGTAGACGGTCAGCTGGTCGCGGCTATGGGCATAGGCTTGCCGCTCCACCTCCGCCAGCAGCGCCTTGGGAATATGCCGCCACAAGATAGCCTCGAGGCGGGCCGGGTCGTCCAGGGCGGCGCGGATCTGGGCCGGATCGCATCTGAGGCGCAAGGCAAAAATCGGCAGGGTCTGGCTGATGCCGCCGGGCATGATTTGCCGCGCAACCATATCGCGCCAGCCGCGCAGCGTTTCGTCGGTCATGAAAGGCAGCCACTCCTCCGGCTCGCAGCTCGACAGGCTGTCCGCCTGCCAATATTCCAGCAGCGGCTCATCGCGCTCGTCCATCACCGTGAGGATCAGGTGCAGAGCGAAGAACTTGTCCCAGCGGTCGACGCCGGGCCAATCCCGCCGCCAGAATTGCGGCCGCGCCATCTTCAGCGCCCAGGCTTCGTCGGCGGCCAGGTGCGCCACATAACCGGCCAGGAAAGCCAGATGGGCTTCGTCCTGCGCCCCGCGCAGCGACGGGTGCTGCCGCAGCATCTGCCTCCAGGGCCGCTCGGTGATGGGCACGCCGTAAGCGTAAAAGTGGGT
>JAGWBC010000284.1:3433-5504 GCA_021296115.1 Anaerolineae bacterium
GCCAGCCGCTCGTCAGTCAGCAGGCGCTGGGCGATGCGCAGGTGGGTGAAGGGCGTGGGCATAGCGACTGATTGTAGTGGCGATTCGTCGGAATCTGTAGGGGCGATGCGCCGGGCCGCTCGTCCGCAGAATCTAATATGGGCGACTCACAAAGCCGCCCGTCAGTAGTACCAAATTAGTCATGCAAAAAATTGTGGGACATCGTAGGGGCGATTCTGTGAATCGCCCGATGTTGTAATCTTGAATTTACGGGCGACATTCAATGTCGCCCCTACATCCGACGTTATTCCGTGCAATTGCTAATTGCTTTCTTGCGCTTGCTACTGCCCGCGCGCCCTCTGTGCTGAGTTACCGCCCCAATTTCTTCATGGCCTCCACCACGGGATTCCAGCGGTTGGGATTGTGAATCTTCGCCATTTGCTCGGCTTCCGACAAAGACATGGGATTGGTATGGCTGGCATGACCCAGCCCGGCCAAAGCCCGCGTCCAGCGATCGACATGATCATGGCCATGCGGCTCGGCTTGGTAGCTGCGCAAATCTTGTATCAGGCTGGCATAGGGTCCGCTTGGCTGTTGCTGCTGTTGTAGCTGATGTTGCTGTTGCTGCTGGTCTTGCTGATGCTGGCCCCGCAACTGGTCAGGCTGCTCTTGCTGAGCAGGCGTGGTCACGCTCTGCTCGATCTGGACGCTGCGCCCGTCCAACAAGTGGGCGGTGAGGCTGGCCGCTGAAGGTCTGCGAAGTCGTGCCGGCCGCCAGGAATCGGGCATCGGCAGTGTCGCCGCCGATGACTACCAGCAGGTACTCGTCCACGCCGACCACATCATTCCAGCTCACGGTCATGCTGGTGGGGCTTGCACCAATGCCCAGGCTCAAGCTGGGCAGGGCCGGAGGCGCCGTCGGTATTGGCGTCGCCGGCGGCGCGTTCCCGGTGCGGTAGCCTTCGCCCGATGCCCTGGTGCGTATCTGGAATTTGTTTTCCGCGATTATTCTGTAGTTCGTTATGCCCGCCTTGGCGTTGAGGGAGTTATTCTCCTCCAAGGCGCGGATGACAAAACTAAACAGGGTGTTAGGAGCCAGAGCGCAGTAGTAGTAATTGCGGTCCGGCTGGGCGAGCACGGTCTGGTTGGGAACGTGATGTTCCGCTGGATTACCGCCGTCGCTTTGGGTGCGGTTGAGTTGACTTGAGGAGATTACCATGGGGGTCGGGTTGGTGTCATACAACGTTTGTATTCTGTTGATCTGGCAGCTTTCCAAGGTAGTGCCAGAACTGTTTGGAAACGGGGCCGAGATTCTGTAGGCATCGGCGCCAGTCACCGCGCTTAAGCTGAGGATAATCTCGTGGTCGCCCTTGCCCACGACCTCGTAAGTCACTTCCGGTTTCTCCGCCACGCCCACCGCGCCTGTGTTGAAAGTGTTGATTCCCGATCTCAAGAAGCCTCCGGTGGGGTCAATGCGCCAAGAGTTGGGCATTGTACCGCTTCTCGCAGTAACGGTGACATCGTAATCCGTGTTGGCGTGAAAATGATTGGCTGGCGCCAGGTAGCTGGAGTTCGCCGCAACGGGGGAAGGTCTGCAAGTGGCTATTCTACCACGCGGACAATCTCGAGCAACAACCTTCGGCAGCCGCGGGGCATGCAGATATATGCGCCTGCCCAAGCGCGGATCTGGGTTGAAGAAGATGTCCAGGTAATCGGTGTTGCTGGGCACATTGCTGAAATCGAGCCTGACGCCTTCGCTGCTGACGGTCACCGATACGCCGAAAGCCTGGGCTTGGGTTTCCAGCGCTGGCGTGAGGCTGAGCAAAACCAGCAGCCCCAGGCAGAAGAGGAGCCAGCGCTTGGAAATCGGAAATAAATTACTGCGGAAGGAGAAAGAATAAGCGGACATTAGTTTGCTCCTTTTAGAGTCTTATTTGGCGTGAAGTTCAAAGGCAAAGCAAAGACGCGCCCTCGCCGCGGCGGCGCGTATTAGCGATTGCTTGGAGTAAAGATGGGCTGTCGTCCGCGAATGGACGCGCGAGCTTGGGAAAAATTTCCCCGTCTGGGGATTAGAACATATTTTCGGGGGGGG
>JAGWBC010000045.1:0-8160 GCA_021296115.1 Anaerolineae bacterium
ATATTCATCGGGAAAGTTTTCCATCAGAGCAAGAACGATCTCGTAGGTCGAATCCCAATAAAGCTGAGTTTGCGTCACGACTCCGGTTCACCAAGCTCTGCTTATATGCCGGCATCAATCGCGCAGCCTAAACAGCAGCAAGCGCGTCAAGCTAACTTCTCCAACGCAGTTAGTATAGAGAGCGACAGTTAGATTGTCAAGAATTTCACAAACGAAATCTCAGTCGGCGTTGAGCAGGACAGCGCCGCAGCGGTCAACGCCTGTGGCCTGCGCAATGCAAGCGGTGTTCGCAGCCTGATAGACCGCTTGCATCGCGCTCGCTGTAGCTTTCGCGATGGCGGCGCTCTCACAGATTGCGCAGAGCGTTGGGCCGGCGCCGCCGATGAATACCGCAGCCGCGCCAGCTTGCTTGGCGGCCGCGCGCGCCTCCTTGTGCATCGGCATCAGGCAGGCCCGTGCCGGCTCAACGACGCGGTCATTTTCAATGGCCGCGCCCAGCGCCCCCAGATCGCCGCGGTGTAAAGCGTCCACCAGCTTGGCGACAGCGCCAGTTTGGTGAATCATTGTCTTCAGCGTGATATGCTTGGGCAAGATCTTGCGCGCGCTGTCGGTCGGGACGGGTACATCGGGCGTAACAAGGGCCAGATGGAAACGCTCGGGTATAGGCAGAGGCTGGATGGCGTCGACGGTGGTTCCCGCCACCAAGATGATGCCCCCGAGCAAACAGGGCGCGACATTGTCCGCATGGTAGCCGCTGACCAGCGCTTCCCCTTCCAGGCAAAATGGCAATAGCTGCTCGCGGGCAAATGGCTCGCCCAGCAACTTGTTGAGCGCTACAACCGAAACTACGGCGCTGGCGGCGCTGCTGCCCAACCCGCTCGAGAGCGGCAAGCCTTTGATCAACCGGATCTTCAATCCGCGTGGCTCGTCGACATGATCCAGGAGCGCTCTGGCGGATACGGCGGCGATGTTAAGGGCCGGGTCGAGCGGGAGCTTGCCGCCATCGCCCTGAATCTCGCTTATGACGATTTCCGACGCGTCCTGAAACTCGACGATGGCGCGATCACCCATGCCTTGCAGCGCCAGCCCCATGATGTCGAAGCCGACGCCCAAGTTAGCGACTGTAGCCGGCGCGAAGGCTTCGGCTCTGGAAAATGCCATGCAGCGTCGCTATCCTTGCGGAGTTTTCCGCCAACCGAGGCTGAGCAAATGTCAAGCATACTACAATGTATAGAATGCGCTAAACAATACCCAATCAATCGCGTCATCTACAGTTGCGAGGCTTGCGGCGGCCTGCTTGATGTAAAGCATGATTTCGGGTCCGAAGCCTCGCGGTTTGCGCGCGAAGTCTTCGATGAGCGCTTGGGCAGTCTTGCAGCGCCATATAACAGCGGCGTTTGGCGCTTCAAAGAGCTCGTCTATCCCGGCATCGACAAGGCCGCCATCGTAAGCCGCATGGAGGGCAATACCAATCTCTACGATGTTCCGCGCGTCGCGACATTCGCCGGCGTCGAGAGTATGTACCTCAAACACGAAGGCGAGAATCCCACCGGATCATTCAAAGATCGCGGGATGACGACCGGTGTCACGCAAGCCAAGCTGCTCGGTATGGAGCGCGTAGCCTGCGCCTCGACGGGCAATACATCGGCATCCATGGCGTCATACGCGGCTTATGCTGGCATGCAAGGCATCGTCTTTCTGCAGAACCAGCAAATCGCTATGGGCAAGCTGGCACAAGGCATCGCCTATGGCGCCACCTGCGTCCAGATCAACGCCGACTTCGACCGCAACATGGAACTGGTCCGGGAAGTGTCGGATCGCCTGGGCATCTATGTCTTGAACTCCATCAATCCCTTCCGCCTCGAGGGGCAGAAGTCGATCATGTTTGAAGCGCTGCAGCAACTGCGCTGGCAGGCGCCGGACTGGATTGTTGTGCCCGGCGGCAATCTCGGCAACAGTTCCGCCTTTGGCAAGGGGCTGCTGGAGATGTACGAAGTCGGGCTGATCGACCGCATGCCGCGGCTGGCGATTATCCAGGCGGAGGGCGCCAATCCGCTCTATCGGCATTTCCGCGCCGGCTTCAAAAGTTTCGAGCCGGTCAACGCGCAGACTATCGCCACCGCCATCAAGATCGGCAACCCGGTCAACCTGCAGAAAGCCATCCGTACGCTGGAATGGACGAGCGGCGTAGTCGAGCAAGTCAGCGACGAGCAGATCATGGATGCCAAAGCGGTTATCGATGGCGCGGGCATCGGCTGCGAGCCGGCATCGGCCTGTTCAGTGGCGGGCGCCAAGAAGCTGGTCCAAAATGGAACGATCAAACGCGGCGATTCTGTGCTGGCTGTGCTAACAGGCAACGTCCTCAAAGATCCGGAAGCCACCATCGGTTACCATGCCAATCAGCTTGCGGGCATCACGCCCGGGTATCGCAATCGCATTCTGCAAGCCGACGACAATATCGCCGAAATCATCCGCTTGCTGGAGTGACAGACCGAAGCTGGTTAAGTCCCTTTCAGCTTGCTTGTCGCGCGGAAACCGCCTTCGGAACGGCTTGCAGCGAGGCATCCAAATCAGCAATGATGTCTAGCGCATCTTCAATGCCGAGCGCGAAACGAACCAGATTGTCCTTGATGCCAATGGCTTGCCGTTCCTCGCTGCTCAGATCGTAGTAGCTGAAGTAGGCCGGCTGCTCAATCAGACTTTCAGTGCCGCCCAGGCTGGGCGCGATGTAAGGGATGCGCAAGCGATCGATAAAGTCGCTGGTCGCCTTTATGTCGCCGGCAACCTCAAAGCTGACGACGCCGCCGTAGCCTTGCATCTGCGCTCTCGCGATCTCGTGATCCGGATGCGAAAGCAGGCCCGGTTAATAAAGGCCGTCGATCTTCCGGTGCCCTTCGAGGAAGCGCGCAACTTCCAGCCCGGCCTGGTTCTGGTGGCGCACGCGTACCGCCAAGGTTTTCAGCCCGCGCTCCAGCAGATAGGCTTGGTGCGGATCCACCACGTTGCCCAGGATTCCGCGCGCATCCTTGAGCGCCTTTATCCGCCCTTTGTCGCCGGCAATCACGCCTGCCAGAACATCATTGTGGCCGCCAATGTACTTGGTGGCGCTGTGCATGACGAAATCGACGCCGTATTCCAGCGGACGCAGGTTGACTGGCGTGGCGAAGGTGGTATCCAGCAGCGTCATCGCTCGGTACGCTTTGCCCAACTCTACCAGCCGCCGCAGATCGGCCACGCGCAAGTACGGGTTGGTCGGCGTTTCCGTAAAGATGAATCGCGTTTTCTTCGGTATTATCGCCGCCTCCAGCGCGTCATAATCCGCCATCGGCACGATGCTCGTTTCGATACCAAACTTCTCCAGCGTCGTCTCGCAAAATTGGCGCGTTCGGCGGTAACAGTCGTCGGTCATCACGATATGCGTGCCGGGGCGCAGAACGGTAAGAAATAGCGAGGTCACCGCCGACATGCCGGAGGGATAAACCACGGCATCCTCAGCCCCTTCCAGTTTGGCGATTCGGTTCTCCAGCGACCAGGAAGAGGGGTTGCCGTAGCGGCCGTATTCCTCGCGGTTCAGCTCCCCGCCATACACTTTCTTGTCCAGGAACTCGATAACTTCGGCGGTATTGCTGAAGGTATATGTGGCGGATTGCACAATTGGCGTGGTCACCGAATGGAAACCCTTGTCACGCGCTGCGCCGCCGTGCACCGATGCCGTGCTTGCGCCAATCGATCTTGGATTCGCTTGAGAATCTCTCGAATTCATGCTTGATTCCTCCCCCAATAGAAAAAGCCCAAACGGCTAACGTTACGCCAGTTTGGGCTTCCGTGTCCTTGAAGCTTAAGTGACTGGGGCACAGTCTACGGAATGACCTGCCGCTCCACATGAATCTGCCGAGCGCTTCAGGTGTTTACCCTCATCTTCCAGAAACATCTGCCGAAATTAGCACCTTCCCATTGCCATCTGGGGGTTGCTGTGGCTTCGCCGAGTCGGTCTCTCCACCACCTCTGGATAAGCGCAAACTTTATCTTTGGTTGTTAATCACTGCGCACTATAACACAGCGGCGGACGAATCGCAAATGACGCGCCGACGTGACGCGGATGTCAAGAAGTATGATATTCTTAATTGTTATCATCTGTCTGTCGCGCGAAGGAAAGTGGATTACTTCAGCATGAATCTACCGACTGTTAATGAAACAGCTTTTAGAGTCCAGGGAGGTCGCGCGCTTTACGGCGAAATCGAAGTGCAGCGCGCCAAGAATGCGATTCTGGCGATGCTGGCGGCGTCTATTGTCGTTGAAGACGGCGAGACCGTCTTGCATCAAGTGCCGGACATCCAGGACGTTGAGCGGGCATTGGAACTCCTGCGCGCGGTTGGCGCCAGAGTCCATCACGACAAATTGACGAAAACTGTGCGCATTGACGCAGCCGATGTCAGCAGTGGCGTATTGCCCGAAGACATCGCCGGACGTTTCCGCGGCTCGGTGTTATTCCTGGCGCCGTTGCAGGCCCGTCTTTGTTACGTTGAATTGCCGGGCAGCGGCGGCTGCGATATCGGCACGCGCAAGATCGATTTTCATCATCGCGGCTTCGCCCGGCTAGGGGCGGACGTCCAGTATTTCGAAGATGGCCGCACCATTATTGAACTTGACGGCGGGCGCTTTAGGGGCGCAATGCTTTATCTGGATTTGCCCAGCCACACCGGTACAGAAAACTTGATGCTGGCGGCCTCATTAGCCGAGGGCGAGACTATTCTCGAAAACGCCTCGGTCGAACCCGAAGTAGTCGACTTCGGCAATTTCCTCAACAAGATGGGCGCCGATATTCAGGGTCTTGGCGCCAACACGCTTAGCATCAACGGCGTAGAGAAACTGAAAGCGGTCGAATATACGCCGATGCCCGACCGTTTGGTCGCGGGCACCATGATGATGGCCTGCGCCATCGCCGGCGGCGATATCACCCTGCGCAATGTTGATCCGTCGCATTTGCGCATAGTCAGCGCGAAGCTGGAGCAAATGGGCGTGGACATCAGCGCGGACGCTCGCTCGATTCGGGTGCGGCGATCCCGTCATCAGCGCTTGAATCCGATCAATATCCAGACGCACCCCTACCCCGGCTTCCCGACGGATTTGCAGCCATGCATAGCGGCGCTGTCCACGCTCTCCGACGGCACGAGCTATATTCGCGAACGCATCTTCGATAACCGCTACGACTACGTTGAGGCTCTGCTGCAGATGGGCGCCGACATTCTAATCAGTCAAAGCGACGTCTGCATTATCAAGGGCGTCGAGCGCATCAGACCAGCGCGAATCAGCGCCGACAATATCCGCTCCGGCGCGACAGTGCTGCTGGCTGCTTTGGCAGCGGACGGCGAAAGCATCATTGACAATGTGTATCAGATTGATCGCGGCTACGAAGCCATCGACGACTTGTTGCGCGCGCTAGGCGCCGATGTCACCCGCATTGAAACCCAGTTGACGCCGCAGCCAGTCTGGTAGACGCCAAAACGCGGCAACAACTTACAGGTGGCGAATCACAGCGGCGGCAAACTCGTCGGTTGAAGCGCTCGCTTGCCCCGGGCTGGCGATATCGGCCGTCCGCAAGCCGGCGTCCAGTGCCGCGTCAACGGCAGCTTCAATCGCTGAGGCCTCATCTTCCAATTGCAGACTGTAGCGCAGAAGCATGGCGGCGCTGAGAAACATGCCGATGGGGTTGGCTATGCCTTGTCCGGCAATATCAGGCGCAGTGCCATGAACGGGTTCGTAAAGTCCAAATTGATCGGCGCGCAGCGACGCCGACGGCAGCATTCCCAAGCTGCCAGCCAATACCGAGGCCTCGTCGCTGAGAATGTCGCCAAACATATTGCCCGCCACGATCACATCAAAGCTGCCCGGCCGCGTCAGCAGGTGCATCGTAGCCGCATCGACTAACAGGTGCTCCAGTTCAACATCGGCGTATTCCTCATGCACATCGACCACCGTGCGCCGCCACAAGCGCATGGTCGCCAGCACATTGGCTTTATCAACCGAGCACAACTTTCCGCGGCGCCCTTGCGCAGCGCGGAAGGCCACGTTGGCAACCTGCTCTACTTCCGAGCGACTATAAGTCATCGTGTCGTATGAGGAATCGCCATCGCCTTGCTCTTGCCGTTCGCCAAAATAGATGCCGCTGACCAACTCCCGAACAAACAGAATATCGACATCTTGCAGCAATTCGGCGCGCAACGGCGCGTGTTCCACTAATGCCGGATACGCTTTTACCGGCCGCAAATTGGCGAATAAGCCGAAGTGCTGACGCAGTTCCAGCAGACCGCGCTCCGGTTGCACAGTCGCTGTCGGGTCGGACCATTTAGGCCCCCCGACAGCGCCCATAAGAATGGCATCGGCGTTTTCGCAAATTTTTACCGTTTCGGCGGGCAGCGGATCGCCGGTCTCGTCAATGGCGATACCGCCGATCAAGCCTTCGACGAAGGTGAATTCGTGGCCGAACTTCTCAGCTATCACCGACAATAAATCGGTAGACTTCGCCACTATCTCGGGCCCAATGCCGTCGCCGGGCAAAACTGCAATCGTCGCTTTCATATTTGTCTCTCTCCATGTTTGCAGCAGCGACAAGTCCTGGACCGGTCGCCACAAAAAAGAATCAGTTATTTGCTACTGCTTGATTACTGCCGGCTGTTGCGTTTCGCCCGCCTCTGCAACCGAGAGGCCGTATTCCACGCTGTCGACCAGCGCCAGCCAACTCGAGCAGATGATGTCGGTGCCGGCGCCGACGGTGCTCCAGCGTTCTCTGCCGTTATAGGAGTCAATCAATACCCGCGTCATAGCGCCGGTGGCGTGCTCGCTGTCTAGGATGCGCACCTTGTAATCAACCAGTTGTATATCACGGAGCGCCGGGTACTTCGGCAGCAGCGCTTTCCGCAGCGCCAGGTCCAGCGCGTTCACCGGTCCGTTGCCCTCGGCCGCCGTATGCACGATATCGCCGTCGATATCCAGCTTGACCATCGCCTCGGCCAACTGACCTCTGCCACGTCTGTCTTCTACGATAACGGTGAAGTCGATCAGGTTGAACAGCGGCTCATAGTTCGGGGCGGCGCGATGCAAGCGAACCGCCACCGATGCCTCAGCGCCTTCAAATGAGAATCCGGCGCTTTCCAGTTCTTTCACTTCGTTGAGCACATATACCGCCTCGTCAGTCGAGACGTCCAGGCCCAGCTCTTCCGCCTTGCTCAACAAATTGCCGCGCCCCGACAAGTCGGACACCAGGACGCGCGTTCTGTTGCCCACCTGCTCCGGCTCGATATGCTGGTAGCTGTCTACATTGCGCCGCATGGCCGCCACATGAATCCCGCCCTTGTGCGCGAAGGCGCTCTTGCCGACGTAGGGCAGGTGCGTGTCAGGCGCCAGATTGGCGATTTCGGCTACGGCGCGCGACAGGTGTGTCAGCGTAGCCAGGTTGCCGTCCGCAGCCAAACAGGGCACGCCCATTTTGATTATCAGGTCGGGAATGATGCTGCAGAGATTCGCGTTGCCGCAGCGCTCGCCATAGCCGTTGATCGTGCCTTGCACATGCACAGCCCCGGCGCGAACCGCAGCCAGCGAATTAGCGACGGCTACCTCGCCGTCATTATGCGTATGGATGCCGAACTGCGCATCCGGGAAGAGCTCGCGCGCTTTGAAGACAAATTCGGCGATTTCCCAAGGCATGGAGCCACCATTGGTATCGCAGAGCACGATGACATCAGCGCCGCCAGCAGCCGCAGCCGCCAGCGTATCGAAGCCGTATTCCATATCCAGCTTGGCGCCATCGAAGAAGTGTTCGGCGTCGTAGATCACTTCCCTGCCCTGCGCCTTCAAGTATGCCAGACTGTCCTCGATCATCTTTAAGTTTTCGCCGGCGGTCGTTTGCAAGACGTCAGTGACGTGCAGCATCGAGGTCTTGCCGACAACGGTAACCACCGGCGTGTTGGCCTCGACCAGCGCCCGAATATTGGCATCGTCTTCCGGCGCGATGCCCTTGCGGCGCGTCGAGCCGAACGCGGCTATCTTTGAGTGTCGCAACTCCAATTCGCGCACGTGGTCGAAGTACATCACATCTTTGGGGTTGGAGCCGGGCCAGCCGCCTTCAATGTAGTCGATGCCCAATTCATCGAGCAAGCGGGT
>JAGWBC010000045.1:8177-13468 GCA_021296115.1 Anaerolineae bacterium
CCTTCACGCTGGCTGCCGTCCCGCAGAGTGGTATCGTAAATCGCGATTCCCGCATTCACGCTCGACATCCCCTTCCTCCTCGGTCGCTGCAGGGCGCGTTGGCTACGCGCTGGTCACGACGCGCTGCGGATTAGCGGACTCGTACGCGCGAACGTCATCATCCAGCGCCAGCAGGTAGCCAAGCTGATCCACGCCGTTGAGCAAGCAATACTTGGCGAAGCCATCCAGCGGAAAACTGACCGCGCGTCCGTCGGGCAGCGTCAAGGTCTGCGCTTCGACATCAACGCTGACGCTTGTGCTGGGGTCTTCTTCGGCCAGGCTGAACAGCTGCTGCTGCGTCTCTTCGTCGACGATTATCGGCAGTAAACCATTCTTCAGCGAGTTGTTGCGAAATATGTCAGCGAAGTCGGTGCTGATTACCGCTTTGAAGCCGGCGCCCAGCAAGGCCCAGGGCGCATGCTCGCGGGAGCTGCCGCAGCCGAAGTTGTTGCCCGCGATCAAGCCCGAAGCGCTGCTATATTCGGGGCGATTGAGCACAAACTCCGGATTTGGCGTGTCGCCGTCTTCCAGGTAGCGCCAGTCGCAAAAGGCGGCCTTGCCCAAGCCCTCCTTGTCAGTCACCTTGAGGAAGCGCGCGGGTATGATTTGGTCGGTGTCAATATCGTTCACCGGTATAGCGACGATGCTGCCCCGGATTTGACTTACGTTTTCCACGGCGATCCTCCTCAATTCAATCCCGTTAGCAGGGAGCGCGGGTCGGTTACAGAGCCGGCCACAGCCGATGCCGCGGCAGTGAGCGGGCTGGCCAGGAAGGTCCTGCCGCCCTTGCCCTGCCGCCCTTCAAAGTTGCGGTTGCTGGTTGAGACAGCGTATTGACCGGGCTCCAGTTGGTCGCCATTCATGGCGATGCACATTGAGCAGCCAGCTTCGCGCCACTCGGCGCCCGCCGCTCTGAAGATCTCATGCAGGCCTTCGCTTTCGGCCTGCTTCTTCACTTGCTGCGAGCCCGGCACCACCATCATGCGCACTGAGTCAGCCACTTTGCGGCCCTGCATAAATTGCGCCGCCTGCCGCAGGTCCGAGATGCGTGAATTAGTGCAGCTGCCGATGAATACCACATCTATGGCTTTGCCCAGCAGCTGCTGCCCCGGCGCAAGGTCCATATAGGTCAGCGCCTTCTCCAGCGCAATCTTCTTATTGATATCGCGCTCATCTTCCGGGGCCGGCACCGCCGCGTCGATCGGCATGCCCATGCCCGGATTGGTGCCGTAGGTGATCATCGGAATCAGCTCATCGGCGCGCAGCGTGATTTCCTGGTCGAATGCGGCGCCGTCATCGGTCGGCAATTCTCGCCAGCGCGCGACAGCGGCATCCCACTCGGCGCCCTGCGGAGCATGTTGGCGACCCTGAATATACTCAAATGTCGTGTCGTCGGGGGCGACCATGCCGGCGCGCGCGCCACCCTCAATCGACATATTGCAGACGGTCATCCGCCCTTCCATGCTCAGGCTGCGGATCGCTTCGCCGCGATATTCGAATACGTGGCCGGTGCCGCCGCCGATACCGATCCGCGCGATGACCGCCAGGATGATGTCCTTGGCCGTGACGCCGTCGCCCAGTCTGCCCTCTACATTGACCGCCATCGTGTGCGGCCTGTTCTGCAGCAAGGTCTGCGTCGCCAACACATGGCCGACTTCGCTGGTGCCAATGCCGAAAGCCAGCGCGCCAAATGCGCCATGCGTGCTGGTGTGGCTGTCGCCGCAAACGATGGTCATTCCCGGCTGCGTCAATCCCTTCTCAGGCCCGATCACATGCACGATGCCTTGATGCTCATCGCCCAAGGCATACATCGGAATGCCAAAGTCGTCGCAATTCTTGCTGAACGCATCAAGCTGCTTGGCCGCCATGGCATCAGCCACCGGAATGATTCCCAGCTCATTTCTGGGTGTGGTCGGCGTGCTGTGATCCATCGTGCCAATCGTTTGGTCGGGTCGGCGCACCTTCAAGCCTCGCTCGCGAATCATGGAAAATGCCTGCGGCGATGTCACCTCATGCACCAGGTGCAAGTCGATATAGAGTACCGCTGGCGCATCGTCGCTCTGCTCGCGCACGATATGCGCGTTCCACACTTTTTCGAAGAGTGTGCGCCCTTTGCCATTTTGCTTCATTTCTATTTCCTCATCACAGTCGTATACGATTACGAAGCGCTAAGCCCGACGGTAGCCACTTCGCCTTCCGGCGCACGGTCGCCCAGCCCCATGCTCGCTATCATGCGATTGAGCGCCGCCACATAAGCCTTGACGCTGGACACCACGATATCGCTGTCGGCGCCGTATCCGCCAAAGGTGCGCGGACTTTCTAGCGGGGAAATCCGCACCGTCACTTCACCCAGCGCGTCGATGCCCTCGGTGACGCTATGGACGTTGAATTCCAGCAGTTCGTTGGGCGCCTTGATGACCAGGTCCACCGCGCGATACGAGGCGTCAACCGGCCCGGTGCCGACTGCTGAAACCACAAACTCCTCGCCGTCCTGATCGAGCATCTTGACCGTGGCGGTGGGCAAACCCATTGTGCCGCAGACCACTTGAATATCAACCAGGCGAAAGAAGTCCTCCGGTTTGTGCGCCGCTTCATCCGCGACTAGAGCCTCCAAATCGGCATCAGTGACTGATTTCTTCAAGTCCGCCAGCTCTTTGAAGCGCCGGAAGACATCCATCAACTCGTCGCCATCGACCTCGTAGCCCAGCTCGCGCAAGCGCACGCGCAAGGCATGACGGCCGCTATGCTTGCCCAAGACCAGCTTGCTCTGCGTCAAGCCGACATCTTCCGGGGTCATAATCTCAAAGGTTTCGGCATTCTTGAGTACGCCGTCTTGATGAATGCCGGACTCGTGAGCGAAGGCGTTGGCGCCGACGATCGCTTTGTTCGGCTGCACCGGCATGCCCATGTAATTGCGCACCAGCCGGCTGGTCTTCATGATCTGCGTCGAGTCGATATTCGTGCGCAAATCATAGAAGCCTTTGCGCGTGTGGATGGCCATCACAACTTCTTCCAGGCTGGTATTGCCGGCGCGCTCGCCGACGCCGTTGATGGTCACCTCTACCTGGCGCACGCCGCGCCTTAGCCCGGCCAGCGTATTTGCGGTTGCCAGTCCCAGGTCATTGTGGCAATGCACCGACCAAATTACGCCGCTGCCCGGTCCAGCGCCCGGCGTCTCGTTGATCAGCATTTCCAGGGTATCGGCCCATTCGCTGGGCATGACATAGCCGACCGTATCCGGGATATTCAAAGTCGTCGCGCCGCACTCAACCGCCACGGCGCAGGCCTGGATCAGGTACTCAGTATCGGTGCGGCCGGCGTCCATGGGGCTGAATTCCACATCATCGCAGAGGCTCTTGGCCAGCGTGACTCCGCTGCGGATTAGCTCCAAGCCTTCGTCTCTGTCGATGCGCAGCATGGCCAGGTGACTGGGAGACGTCCCCAGGAAGGTGTGGATGCGGGGTTTCGCCGCTTCCCTGACACCATCCCACGCCGTGAGAATATCGCTTTCGACCGAGCGCGCCAATCCGGCGACAGTGGGGCCGTCAATCGTCCCGACTTCACGGGCGATTCGTTGCACGGCTTTTAGATCGTCCGGTGATGCCGCCGGGAAACCCGCTTCGATGACGTCAACACCCAGGCGTGAAAGCTGCCGCGCGATTTCCAGCTTCTCCGCGCTGGACAGGGTCGCGCCCGGGCTCTGCTCGCCATCGCGCAGCGTGGTATCGAAGATGATGACGGTATTATCGTCGTAAGTTCGCGTAACCATTTGGAGGTGTTCCTTTACTTAGTCGAATCAGGTCGGGAGTGCTGTACAACCGGCTTAAGCCAGTAAGACCTTCCTCAGCCATACAGGGACCTCCCTTCGTCGACTCGTCTTGCGCAGCAAAGGCGCGATCGCTTACGCGTCAGTCTTGCTGTTTGATATTCTTGGCATCCAGAAAAGGCATCATCTGGCGCAGATCCGCGCCCACCTTCTCCAGCAGCAGGTCATGCTCGTTTTGTCGGCGAGCGTTGAAATTCGGCCTGCCCTGCTTGTTCTCTTCGATCCACTCGCGGGCGAACTCGCCATTCTGGATGCGCTGCAATACACCCGCCATCTCTTCTTTCACCGATTCTTCGAATTGATCGCCGGTGACGTACCCGCCCTGCTCGGCCGTATTGCTGACGCTATACCACATATAACTCAGCCCGCCTTCGTAGAGCAGATCCACGATGAGTTTCAGTTCGTGCAAGCATTCGAAGTAAGCGATTTCCGGCTGATATCCGGCTTTCACGAGAGTCTCGAAGCTGGCGCGGATCAGCGCCGTGACGCCGCCGCAGAGCACCACCTGCTCGCCGAACAAGTCGGTCTCTGTTTCCTCTTTGAAGGTCGTCTCGATGACGCCGGCGCGCGTACAGCCGATCGCCTTGGCGTAAGCCAGCGCATTGGCCGTCGCATTGCCGCTGGCATCTTGCTCCACCGCGATCAATCCCGGCGTGCCAGCGCCTTCTATGAATACTTCGCGCACGCGATGGCCCGGCGCTTTGGGCGCGATCATGGCCACATCGACAGACGCCGGCGGCACAATTTCTTTGAAGTGAATGTTGAAGCCGTGGGCGAACATCAGCATGGCGCCCGCTTTCAGATTGGGCGCGATATGCTCGTCATAGACCGCGCCCTGCCGGGTGTCAGGAATGAGCACCATGACAATGTCGGCCTGCTTGGTCGCTTCGGCGACTGTGTAGACCTTCAATCCGTCGGCCTCGGCTTTTGCCTTGCTCTTGCTGCCTTCATGCAGGCCGATAATCACATTCTGGCCGTTGTCGCGCGCGTTAAGCGCATGAGCGTGTCCTTGGCTGCCATAGCCGATCACCGCAATCGTCTTGCCCTCGAGCAATGACAAGTCCGCGTCTTTGTCGTAGTAAAGTGTCGCCATCTAGCTTACCTCTCCTGAACTGTGTGATTGAATAATCTCGCGGCCGGATGCGCCGCTGCGTATCGCGCTAGACAATTCGCCCGTTGCCGCTGTCAGCTTTTGCGGCAGCATCAGCCAAAGCTCGGCGATTGATGAAATTCGTATCATGGATGCGTGTGCCGCGCCCCATCGACACCACGCCTGTGCGAATCATCTCCACGATGCCGGTCGGCCGGACTTCCTCGATGAACTCTTCAAGAACGGATTCCGTTCCCACCATTTCAATGATGGCGACCTTTGGTCCAACGTCCACGATTCGCGCCGGGTAGCGGTCGCAGATTTCAGTAATGGTAT
>JAGWBC010000045.1:13505-36771 GCA_021296115.1 Anaerolineae bacterium
AAGCACCCGCACGTCAATCACGTTGACCAGCTTCTGCAAGTTGGCGGCGATTTTCATGGCGTAGTCCGGACCCGCAACGACTCGTATGGTCATGCGCGAGATATGGGGTCGGTGCGTGCGGCCGACGGTAAGACTGTCAATGTTGAATGCGCGGCGGCGGAACATGCTCGCGATGCGGTTCAAAACGCCCGGCTCATTCTCGACCAGCGCCACGACGGTCATTTTGTTGTCAGTCTTTGCTTCTGCCATCATGCTTCTCCTGGTTTTGGCCGGCGTTTCATATCGTGCAAATCCGCGCCGGCGGGCACCATCGGGTACACCATCTCTTCTTTCTCGACCACGAATTCGATCAATGTCGGGCCGTCGATGCCACGCGCATACTGCACAGCATCTTCGATCTCATCGCGCTGGGTTACGCGCCGATTGGGGATATCGTAGGCATCCGCCAGTTTGCAGAAATCCGGATTCACCATCGGCGTGGCCTGATAGCGCTTCTCGAAGAACAGCTCCTGCCATTGCCGAACCATGCCCAGGAAGTGGTTGTTGATGATAGCTATGTTGACGTTGATGTTTTCTTGCTTGGCCGTCGCCAGTTCGCACAAGGTCATCTGAAAACCGCCGTCGCCGACGATGGCCCAGATTTCCTCATCCGGCTTGCCAAATTTGGCGCCGATAGCTGCGGGAAAGCCGAAGCCCATCGTGCCCAGCCCACCGCTCGTGAGCAAAGTCGCCGGGCGCTGATGCGGGTAGTACTGCGCTTCCAACATCTGGTGCTGGCCCACATCGGTTACCGTAATGGCCTCGCCGCCGGTCAAGCGCCAGATGTCGTTGATCACCTGCGCCGTCATCAATTTGCCCGGCGTCTCGTAATTCAGAATGTCGCGCTCGCTGGAGTCTTCCAGCCAATCCCGTATCTGCCGCACCCATTCGGGGTGGGATTTCTGCGCCAATTTCGGCAGCAGCTGCGTCAGCACCGTCTTCAAATCGCCGGCGATGCCGACATCAGCTTTCACGTTCTTGTTGATTTCCGAGCGGTCGATATCGACGTGAATCTTGCGCGCGTTCACGGCATAAGTTTTCAAGTTGCCGGTTACGCGGTCGTCAAAGCGCATGCCCAGCGCGATCAAAAGATCGGCCTCTTGAATGGCCAGGTTGGCAGAAGCTTCCCCGTGCATGCCCATCATGCCAATCACGAGCGGATGATCTTCGGGCAAGGCGCCCTTGCCCAGCAGCGTAAGCGCAACGGGAATCTGCGCGCGTTCCGCCAGCTCGCGCACTTCGTTCATCGCGCCGGACATCGTTATGCCGTGCCCAGCCAGAATAATGGGCCGCTCCGCCTCGTCTATGAGCCGCAGCGCGTTGTTAATCTCGTGCGACCGAGCTTCGCTGGGCGGGTGATAGCCCGGCAGCTGCACATCGGCTTCGGGGTACACAAATTCGATTTCGGCAATCTGAACATCTTTGGGCACATCGACCAATACCGGACCCGGCCGCCCGGTACGCGCGATGTGGAACGCTTCTTTGATGGTATAGGCCAGATCGTTGACGTCCGTCACCAGATAATTGTGTTTGGTGATCGGCAGCGTGACGCCGGTAACATCAGTCTCCTGAAAAGCGTCGGAACCAATGGCCGGTATCGGCACCTGCCCGGTGATCGCCACGATGGCGGATGAGTCCATCATCGCCGTCGCCAGTCCAGTCACCAGATTAGTAGCGCCGGGACCGCTGGTCGCGATGCAAACGCCGACTTTCCCGGTAGCGCGCGCGTAACCGTCCGCCATGTGGGAAGCGCCTTGTTCGTGGCGCACAAGGACATGATGAATGCGGTCGTCATACTTGGCCATGGCATCGTAGGTCGGCAGGATTGCGCCGCCCGGATAACCAAACATGACATCGACGCCTTCCTTCAACAAGCATTCCATGATGATTTCCGAACCCTTGAGCTTCATCATAGCCTCCCGCTTCTCCTGCGCGTCCAATCAATGCCGCTCAGGCATTTACGTGCGTCAGCCAATTGTATTTATCAGGCGCTTCGCCGGCCGTGATGGCGAAGAATTCGCGCTGCACCGCTTCGGTTATCGGCCCGCGACCGCCGCAGCCGATAGGAATGCGATCGACAGACTTTACCGGCGTGACCTCGGCCGCTGTGCCGGTGAAGAAAATTTCGTCGGCCATATACAGCATCTCCCGCGCCACCGGCTGGAAGCGAACCTCCACCCCCTGGTCAGTCAGTATCGTCAAGGCGCTGTCGCGCGTGATGCCCATCAAAATCGACGACCAGGCGCCCGGCGTGTATACGATGCCGTCCATGATGACAAAGATATTCTCGCCCGCGCCCTCGCTGACATAGCCGTTGACATCCAGGGCGATGCCTTCCTGGAAGCCGTTGTCGTGCGCTTCCATGCTCACAAATTGGCTGTTGACGTAGTTCCCGCCCGCCTTCACCAGCGCCATGTGCGTATCCGGGGCCATACGCCGGAAGGAGCTGATTTGCACGTCGACGCCTTGCTCGATAGCTTCAGCGCCCAGATAACGTCCCCACTCCATGGTGAAAATCACAGTCTCGGTCTTCGTCCGGCCGCGTCCTTCCAGGCCAAGCGCCCCCGCGCCGCGGAAGATGATGGGACGGATATAACAGGAAGCGTGCCCGTTGCGGCGAACTGTCTCGAGTATGGCCGCATCAAGAGACTCCGGATCGTTGTCGTGGTCGATGCGCATGACCTTCGCGCCTTGCATTAGCCGCTCAGTGTGCTCTCGCAGGCGGAAAACCGCCGCGCCCTGCGGCGTGTCGTAAGCGCGGATTCCCTCAAATACGCTGGAACCGTAGTGCAGCGCATGGGCGCTTACGTGAACGGTCGCGTCCTCCCAGCGTACATATTCTCCATTGCGCCAAATCCATTCAGCCGTCATGTATTCATCCTTTGTCGCAACATTCAGCTAATCGTACAGCTAATCAAAAACGCTTGCGCTTTCAAGATTATCGAAAGA
The DNA here is from genome assembly GCA_021296115.1 of Anaerolineae bacterium. Classification (GTDB taxonomy): domain Bacteria; phylum Chloroflexota; class Anaerolineae; order Aggregatilineales; family Phototrophicaceae; genus UBA6055. The sequence goes on from JAGWBC010000045.1 coordinate 16,494, forward strand.
AACAAGCGTCAATACACGAAAACTCGCTGGGCGGGAATAAAATCGCCACGCCGGCATATAGTCGGTCTGGCGCCACGTCCTCTTCAGTCTAGTCTCAGCGTCCATCTCAGATTCTCGCCATCGTCGTCTTATAAACTAAAAAGCCCCCCTTGGCTTGGGAGGCTCTCGATTGCTTTTCCTTATGCGCATTCGCCGCCCAAGCCGTTACAGTCCACTGGTAATCCCGAGGACGATGACAAGGACGATAATAAGGATCAACTTGCTTCTGCTGCTGCGCACGGCGTCTCTCGATAAGTCCGATTTAGCCTAGAGAGACTAGCGAACAATGTCTCAACTGTCAAGTAAGTGGATGCGATCAGCTTAATAAAGGCAAAACTTTCGTGCATACTGACGAGACCTGCTTTAGCACAATGCACAATTACCGCCTCAGCTGCGCCTTCGCGCGTTCAATCTGCAGCTTCACGGCCGCCGACGCTGTGCCGCCGAAGGAGGTACGCTGTTCCACCGAGCGACCGTAGTCAAACACCGCCGCGACATCATCATCGAAATGGCTGCTGACGCCTTGCAGCGTGTCCAGATCCATATCTGAAAGCGCCACGCCTCGCTCGGCCGCCATACGCACAATGGCGCCCACAGCGTGATGCGCCTGCCGAAAGGGCAGACCCCTTTTCACCAGATAGTCGGCCAGGTCCGTCGCCAGCAAGTCTTCGCTCAGCGCCTCAGACATAGCATCGACGTTGATCGCCAAACTGGCTACCGTGGCCGTGATCACCGGCAGCAGACGAAACATATTCGCGAGCGAGTCGAAGAGCGGCTCTTTGTCTTCCTGCAAGTCTTTGTTGTAACCGCTGGGCAGGCTTTTTAATGTCGTGAGAAAACCAACCAGGTTGCCGATCAGCCGTCCCGTCTTGCCACGCATCAGTTCCATCGGGTCGGCGTTGCGCTTCTGCGGCATCAGGCTCGAGCCGGTGCTGTAGCGATCGTCCAGCGTGATAAAGCCAAAGGCCGGATTCGAATAGATCAAGATGTCTTCCGCCAGCCGACTCAGGTGAACCGCGCAAAGCGACGCGACATAGAGCAGATCGGCGACAAAATCACGATCGCTGACGGCATCCAGGCTGTTCTCGCTGGGACGCTCAAAGCCCAGGTCCGCAGCAATTTGATGCCGGTCGACCGGAAAGGGATTACCCGCCAGCGCGCCCGATCCCAGCGGGCACTCGGCCATCCGCTCGCGAGCAGAGCGCAATCGATCCAAGTCGCGCTCAAACATCCAGAAGAAACTCATCAACCAGTGGGCAACGCTGATTGGCTGCGCCGGCTGCAAGTGGGTGTAACCCGGCAGAACTGTCTCGCAATGGCCCTCGGCCTGAGACAAGAGCGCCGTCTGCAACAATCGCAGCTCGCTCGCCAAGTTATCCGCGGCGCGCATCGCCCAAAGTCGGAAGTCGGTCGCCACCTGGTCATTGCGGCTGCGCCCTGTATGCAGTTTTCCCCCGACTTCGCCGACGATTTCTGTCAGCCGCCGCTCAACCGCCGTGTGGATATCTTCATCGCTTTCGGCGAATTCGAAGGCATCCGCATCAAATTCCTGCATGACTTGCCGCAGCCCGCCGATGATGCTTTCCGCTTCCGCTGGCGTGATGACCTTGGCATCGGCCAGAGCGCGAGCGTAAACGATGCTGCCTTCGATGTCCTCGGCATACAAGACGTGATCAAATTCGATGCTGTCGTTCAGCGCGCGCAGAATTTCGTCGCTGGCGTGGCTAAATCGTCCGCCCCACAGGCTCATGCTATTTGCCTCAGTCGCGCTTGAAGCGGCTGTAATCAGGACGCGTGTAGTCAGTGAGCGCGCCGCCTTCAACTTCCAGCATGGCCTCGACCTTAATCGGCAAGCCAAAGAGCTGAATAAATCCGTGCGCGTCTTGCTGATTGTAGACGTCCTCTTCGCCGAAGGAGGCGTAGTCTTCCCGATACAGACTGTACGGGCTTCTGCGGCCGGCCACGATGATATTGCCTTTGTATAGCTTGAGCCGGACGGTACCGGTAACGGTCTCCTGCGTCACCGTCACAAAGCCGTCCAGCGCCTCGCGCAGCTTGCTGTACCACATGCCATTGTAAACGAGCTCGGCATACTTGGGCGCGACCATGTCCTTGTACTGCATCGTATGCTTGTCAAGACAGATACTCTCCAAGAGCTGATGCGCGCGATGCACAATCGTGCCGGCCGGCGTCTCGTATACACCGCGGCTCTTCATGCCGACAAGTCGGTTCTCCACGATATCCGTGCGTCCGATGCCGTGGCGCCCGCCCAGCTCATTGAGCGCTACAAACAGAGCAACCGCGCTCATTTCTTGGCCATTTAGTCTGACCGGATTGCCATGCTGAAATCCGATTTCGATGTATTCGCCTTGGTCGGGCGCCTCTTCGGGGGCGCTGGTCAATTGATACATCAGGTTCTCGGGCTCGTTCCAGGGATTCTCCAGCAGGCCGCCTTCGTGTGAGAGATGGAAGATATTGCGATCGCGACTGTAGATGTCTTTCTCGGTATGAGACACGGGCACGCGGAATTCTTCAGCGTATGCCAGCGCGTCTTCGCGCCCGCGGATATCCCATTCGCGCCAGGGGGCGATCGTCTTCAGCTTCGGATTCAGCGCCATGGTCGAGACTTCAAAGCGGACTTGGTCGTTGCCCTTGCCCGTGCAGCCATGGGCCACAGCATCGGCCTTTTCCAGCGCAGCGATCTCCACCATGTGTTTGGCGATCAGCGGTCGCGCGAATGATGTGCCCAGCAAATACTCCCGCTCATACACCGCGCCGGCGCGCAGGGTCGGGAAGACAAAGTCGGTCAGAAATTCCTCGCGCAGGTCCCGCACGTATAACTTGGACGCGCCCGAGGCGATGGCCTTTTCTTCCAGGCCGTCAAGCTCCTCTTCCTGCCCCAAGTCGGCGCAGAAGCAGACCACCTCGCAGCCGTAGTTATTTTTCAACCAAGGCACGATTACCGAAGTATCGAGCCCGCCGCTATATGCCAGCACAACTTTCTTCACTTCTGCTGCTTCCATCGACATGCCCCACCATTCTGATAGCTATAAGCAGTCTAGTTTACGCAAAGATTCAAGTTTTGGAAGTGGATGGTCGCATTATTGCGCTAGAAGCCAGGCCAAGCCGCAGCGCACAACGACTTGTGAACTGCGCGCCCTGCGGCTACAATGCCTCAGGCATAAGCGACGGGCATTTTGAGACAGGAATGACGATGACGACCGTAGAACAACTGAAGAATCTGCGTGACCAAACGTCGCGTCCGCATTTGGAACAGTACGCGCCGGTTTGGCTCCTGCGCGAAGATATCTTCGCCGAAGACGAATCGATTCAGTTTCATGTCTTGTTCCAACACAATTTGCACGGCTGGGTCGACCGACGCTACCGCTACGACGGCTTCAACGACACGCTTTACCACAAAGGGCAAACATTGGTCGCGGAAGACGAAGCGCTTGAGCTAATGGTCGAGGCGCCTTACATCGAAGCCCGGGTCGCCGATGTGCCCAATTCCTACGGGGGCTAGGCGTTTTTCAGCGCTTGATCCGCCACCTCGTCAAATACGCGCCTAAGCCGACGCGCAATCTCCGACCAGGCGTAGGTCTTCGCTACTCGCGATGCGCTTAGGCCCATTGATGCCGTTTTGCCTGGATTGCTGAGCAATTGGATAATGCAGTCCGCCAGCGAGATTGGTTCGCGCGCCGGCATGTGAAAACCGGTCTCTTGATCCCGCACCAGGAATTGCAGGCCACCCACTTGCGACGCGATCACCGGCGTGCCCGAAGACATCGCTTCCAGCGCCACCATGCCAAATGACTCGTAATCAGAAGGCATGATGACAGCCGTGGCCGCCGTATAATAGCGGGGTAATTCCGACTGTTCCTTGGCGCCCGCAAAACTGACCAAGCGATCGATGCCCAGGTCGACGCTCATGGCCTGCAGACGATTCATTTCACGATCGTCGCCGCGGTGTGGGTCTCCGCCGACTATCATAAAGTGCAGTCGCCGCAGCATAGCCGGCGCCCGCTCCCGCAGTACATGCAGCGCCTCCAGAATCGTATCCACGGCTTTCAGCGGCTCAATCCTGCCGACGAAGAGCAGCATATGCCCGTCTGGTTTCAGGCCCAGGGATTCCCGCGCTTCATGCGCTGACATGCCCTTTTGAAAGTGTCCGGCATTTACGCCGGGTGGAATCACCGTAATCTGTTTGCGGGTGGCGCGATACAGCCAGCGCAGTTGCGCCTGCTCGGCGGGAGTGGCGGCGATGATGCGATCGGCCGACTGCAAGATCTGCATCTCAGTCATGATGCGGACGTCGGGCTGATAGCGCGCGTTCAAGGCGATTCGTTTCTTCATATGTCCTAGCGTATGGTACATGTGCGCAAAGCGCGTGCCCCAAGCTTCTTTCAGCTTCGCCGCCACCCACCCGCTGAGCCAATAATGACTGTACACAATGTCATACTGTAGGTTGCGCAACGCGGCGAAGGCCATAAGCGCCGCCGTAAATTCGGACAGATGGCCGTAGTGCTCTTCGGGTGTCCAGGGCAGCAGCGGTCCGGCTTTCAAGTAGATGACGCGGACATTTTCACCGATGGATGAATCAATCTCCGGGTCCAACTCATGCGAGCGCCGGGTGAAGATATCGACAGATATTCCCTGATGGCCCAATTCACGCGACAGTTCGCGGATGTACACATTCATGCCGCCCGTTTTGGCGCCACCCATTGGCGCGAGCGGGCTGGTGTGGACAGAGATGAGCGCGATCCTGCGTACGGGCATTGTCACTCCGCGGTCGGCGCGGGCGGGTTTAGCTGGCTCTGATATTCATCACCGGGTTATCGCGGCCGCCCATTCGATACTTGTAGGGTTCGTCGCCGCGCAGAAAATCATAGGTCTGGTAGCCCTGCTCAATCGCATGACGGATGCTGTAGGCAAGCAAGACGATTCCCGGGCTGAGGTCGGCGTAATCCCGGTGATCGTGCCCCGAGTTGTAAACCATCACCCGGTCGCCGTATACGAAGTTAATGTAAGCAGCCGCGCGCTCCTCATCGACAGTCAGAAATTTCATCTGCAGCCAGCCGCATTCTTGCAGCAAGGGGACAATTTTGCGGAAGAAGCGCAGATTCTTGTCGTTGCGCAGAAAGGCTGCCTTTTCCGGATCGCTGGCCGCCATCAGCCGGACGAAGTGAGTGACTTCTTCGTCAAGGTCATGACGACCATTGACGATATACCAATCGATCGCTTTCTCGCTGCCCTGTACGCGCCGGATCTTGCGCCGCAGCTCGTGACGCTGCTTCTTGTCAAGCATGCGGAGATAGCCGGTCCAATCTTTGGGCAGCTCAATAATCGGGCAAACTTCTTGCTGCTCAACGTCTGTGCTGAAGCCGCGCTCTTCCAGCAACCCCGGCAGAATCTTTCGCGACGGTGAATCAAAGGGGATATTGCAAAAATCAAGCACATCAAAGTCTTCGCGACAGGCGGCAAAATAGTTCGCGAAGGCGGCAAATACGCTTGTTAAATGCTCTTGGTATACGATGAAATCAAGGTAGGCAGTTACATCCACGCAGCCAATGATCTGTATAGTTCGCTTGCCGACGGATTCCGTTACGAATAGCGGCGCAATGCCAACAAGCTGTCCATCTTGACGACACGCCAATACGCGCAAGTCGCCGGGACAATACGCTTCCCACCAAGTCTTCTGCCACTCCCAAGTGTAAAAGACATGATTCACTGGCGCGCGCTGCAGCAACGGATTCCACTCCCGCTGCAACACATCGAATGCTGAATCCGCAGTATAGGCTGTGATTTCCACGCCAGGCAATTCTCCTTTCCGGTTAAACAGCCGCTTATACCGTATCTGAGACATTTCGTACTAACTGATTCTTACATCCGCTTGCAGGCTGCGGGCAGCCATTCTACTTATACCGAGGATGCTTTGGGCGTTTCGGGATCGTTGCCCCATTCCATCCAGGAGCCGTCGTAGAGTCGCAAGTTCTCAGCGCCGGCAATTTCCATCGCCAGCATGCCAAATGTGGCCGAAACACCCGAATTGCAGTAAAGCACCGTGTCGTCCGCATCAAGCGCGATGCCCGAACTTTCGAGAACATCCCGCAGATCATGAGCCGGTTTCACTGTCAGATCCTCGTTGACCATGGTCTGCCACGGCACATTTATCGCTGAGGGAATATGTCCCGCTGTATCAGCGCGCGACGACTGCCCGGCGTATTCGGCGGGCGAGCGCACATCGATCAGTTGCATGTCCCCCGCCGCCAGCCCAGCCTGAATCTCCTCCGCTGTCGCTTTCAGCCTGGTCTGTTCTTGCGCGACAAAGGTCCTGCGCTCAAATTGCCGGACAGCCGACGTGACGCGCCGACCCTCCTCCAGCCAGCGTTCCCAGCCGCCATCTAAAACGCGTACATCGTTATGCCCGTAATAGCGCAAGGTCCAGCGCATCCGACAAGCGAACATGCCGGCTGCGTTGTCATAGACGATCACCTGGTGGCCGTTGCCAATGCCCAAGCGCGACATCAGTCCGGAAAAACGCTCCGGCGACGCGATGTCATTGGAGGGCGAACCCGGTTCCACGATGTCGACCTGCCAGTCAACGAACAAGGCATTAGGAATATGAGACGCCAGGTATCCCGCCTTATCAGTAAGGTAGTGAGGGGGGGGCTGCGTCGGCGGCAGCACTTTGCCGCGAAGTTCCACAATGCGCAGATTCTCATCACCCAAATGCGCTTCCAGCCAAGCAGTTGTCACCAGCGGCGATTGCATAACCATTATCCCATCCCAAACGTCAGTAACTTCCACAGATTTTACTCAAAATAGAGCGATCTAGCGAGAATTGCTGAGTTTTCACTTATCCGGCGTGTCAGATATAATGAGACAGGTTAAGATTTGCGGTCGCTAATCGGCGCTCTAAACCACGAAAGTCGCTGATGAAAAAACGCATTCGCGGTCTCAAACGGTCCGTATTTCTGCTGGATTTCGACTTGTATCGCGTCAACGTGCCGATACGTGACTATCCCGGTCAACACTTGAGCGTCATCGACCTGCATCCTCAGGACATCGACTCAACGATTCTTTTTCAGCACGGTTTCGCCGGCGTGGCTGAGTCCTGGGAGTACCAGCTCGCGCGCTTCGCCAGCCAATACCGCGTAATTGCGCCCGATCTGCGCGGCCACGGACAAAGCGACGCGCCCCACAGCCAGTACTCCATGTCCGAATTGGTGCAAGACATGCATGACGTTCTTGAAGCCATGAAGGCCCCGGAAAAGATCAGCGGCGCCGTCTGCATTGAACTAGCCAACGCCTATCCAGAGCGCATCGACAAACTGATCCTGGTTGCTTCCGCCGGCGAGTATCCCTTGCCAAAGATAGCCTCGCTGCTCTTCAGAATACCCGTGCATTTCGCGCTGCCCTTCTGGCGCTACCGACGCAAATGGGATGCCGAATATCACGCGCTGAAGAACATGTTCTTGCACAGCATGTATGGCTGGCAGGCTTGGTCGCAACTGCGCAACATCACGATTGATACCTTGGTTATCACCGGCGAACGGGACAACTACTTCCCGCGTTACGTGTATGACGATGTCGCCAAGCTGATTCCAGGCGCGGTAGTCGAAGACGTCGGTTCGGCCAAGCACAAAGTGCAACTTGAGCGACACGATGCGGTAAACCGCGCCATTGAACGCTTCATCGAGACGTCGAAGCGCTCGTCCTGGCGCTCCATTTCGGCTGTTGACGCGCTGTCCAAAGGGCGGCCCTGGCTGGGGCACTACGACCAAGACACCGCCCATACCATTCCGATACCGCATCAGCCACTCTATCGCTTCCTGGAAAGCGCCGCTGATTGGGTTCCCCGGCGCATCGCCACGGTTTTCTACGGCAAGACCCTGACCTACCGCCAGTTGGAAGCAAAAGCCAATCAATTTGCCCACGGTCTGCGCAACTGTGGCGTTTCAGCCGGCGACCGCGTACAGATCGTGCTGCCAAATACACCCCAGTTTATCATCGCCTACTACGCCATATTGAAGTTGGGAGCGGTGGTCGTCCTGTCAAATCCGGACGCCAACGCCGACTTGATCGTCAGCCATGCTCGTGAAACCGAAGCCAAGGTATTGGTCACCCTCAGCGCCTTCAGCGAGCTGGCGCAACTCATACAAGAGTCGACCGACGTTCAGACGCTTATCTTTACTGGAATCGGCAAGCACGTTACGACAAGCAGCGATTCAGCCTTCGGCAGGCACAAACATCCAACTGATGACGACGAAAAACTGGCGCGCCTAATCGGGCAATTCATGTCAGAAATCATGGCCGATCAGCCTTCCGATCCGCCGGGCATTGAAGTAGCGCCAAGCGATCTGGCCGTCATCTCGTATACCAGCGGCACAACCGGTCGGCCGCGCGGCGTCTGCTTGACCCATCGCAATCTGGTTGCCAATGCGCTGCAGACTCGCCATTGGATGAAGGAAATCGTCTATGGCAAAGAAATCGTTATGGCCGTCGTGCCCTTTGAACATAGCTATGGCATGACCGCCGCAATGAACCTGCCCATATTGATCGCGGCGAAGATCGTCATCATCTCGGTTTTTGAACTCAAGCAGGTATTGGAGCAAATCCGCCATTACAAGCCGACGCTCTTCCCGGGCGTGCCCTCCATGTTCACGCTCATCAACCAGGCGAAAAACGTGCGCAGCTACGGGCTCTCGTCCATAAAAGCCTGCATCAGCGGCGCGGCGCCCCTGCCGGTTGAAGTGCAAGAGGCCTTCGAGAAACTGACGCGCGGCCGCCTGGTCGAAGGTTACGGGCTTACTGAAGCCGGCCCGGTGACCCATTCCAATCCGCTCTATGGCCTGCGGAAAGTAGGCTCGATTGGCGTGCCTTTGCCCAACACCGACGCCAAGATCGTTGATATCTTGACCGGGCAAGACCTGCCCGCCGGCCAAGTCGGCGAAATGCTGGTGCGCGGCCCGCAAGTTATGCAGGGATATTGGCGCGCGGACAGCGACGAAGAATCGGCCGTCAAGGATGGCTGGCTGCATACCGGCGATGTGGCTGTCATGGACGACGACGGCTATTTCAAGATCATCAGTCGCAAGCGGGATACCATCTTCACTGGTGAATTCAGCGTTTATCCGCGCGATGTCGAAGAAGTGCTCTACGAGCACAACAAGGTGCTGGAAGCGGCAGTCGTGGGCCTTGGTCATGAAGATGGCAAACAACGAATCAAGGCATTTGTCGTGCCGCGGCCCGAGAGCCGTCTTTCGCAGGAAGAATTGCTGGCGCTATGCAGACGACGGCTCGAGGCCTACGCCGTGCCTTGGGAAATCGAATTTCGCCAGGCGCTGCCGCGCTCTTTCATCGGGAAGGTGCTGCGTCGCGTGCTATTTGAAGAGGACGTCAAACAAAACAAAGAACCCTAGTCCTGCTAATACGCTGCTGGACGATCCGCCGTGGGCGCGCATAATGCCAGCGACTTTCAGTGTATGACTACTTGCGAATGAGTTATGATTGGGTTCACGAATCGCTACAGTTCATATACAGTATCGTTGTAATATGAGTTTTCTTCCTTTGTTTCCGCTCAATACTGTGCTCTTCCCCGGCATGCAGCTCAAGCTGCACATATTTGAGCCGCGCTACAAAACGCTGATCAACCAGCAAATAGAAGAGAATAAACCATTTGGAGTCGTCCTGATCAGGCACGGCGCCGAGATCGGGAATCAGGATACCGTGCCATTTGATGTGGGATGTACCGCCGATATCGGCAAAGTGCAGCGATTGCCGCTCGGACGAATGAATATCGTAACGACCGGGCATCGGCGCTTCCGAATAAACGCCATCGATCGCAGCCAACCGTACCTGGTTGGCGATGTAGATTTCTTTATGCCGGAAGAAGATCGACCCGGCGTCATTAAGGTGTACAGCAAGGTACTGCGCCCACTGCTGCTGCGCTATCTTGATATTCTGTCGTCCGCCTCGGACGCACACTTTGATCCGGAGCAGTTGCCGCGACAGCCGCGGGCGATCGCGCAAATCGGGTCGATAATTCTGCAGGCCGATAATCTGCAGAAGCAGGAATTGCTGTCGATCGACAGTCTGTCCAACCTGCTCACAACTTTGGTTGACATCTATCGGCTGGAGACGATGCTCCTGAAGGTGCGGCTGTCCCCGCCCGGCGAAGACTTTAATATCGGCCACTTCTCTCGCAACTGAGCCAACCTCAACACTTCGAATTCGGCGTGATAATATGACTTGAGGCGCCACGACCGCCTGACGACGTAATCTGTGCTGCGGGACAGCCACGGGACAAAAGGCTTGCAAACGCGCAAATCCCTAGTCATTCGAGCAGCAATACTCGCCCTGCTGACCCTGTCGGCGCTGGAACTTGCGTTTCAGCTAGCCTTCCCTCATCTGCCCGTGGCAATCATCGAGCAAATGCCGCAGTTTCGCGCGCGAATGGGATTCCGACTCGATGCCGAGCATGGCCTGCAAGAATACCCTGCCGGCGAGTTCGTCAACTACGAAATCTCGAGATCAAGCGGAGACCTTTTTAAGCTGACCTGTTTGTCGCCGGACGACGCGCCGGCCTTCGACTCATATCGAGTCTCCTTTCAAAGGGATGCGCATGGCTTTCGTAATCCCGAACCCTGGCCCGACAAGGTTCAGACCGTAATCATTGGCGACTCGTTTACCGCTGCGGAAGCGATCGTCGCGCCGTACTGGCAAGGTCTTGCGGATTCGCTGCTGGCGCTGGGCTTGCCGGGCAGCGGCGCGCTTCAGCAGCAGCGACTCCTGGAAGCCTTCGCCTTGCCGCGCGAACCGGAGCTCGTCATACTGGCCTATTTCGCGGGCAACGATCTACAGGACAGCTTGACCTTCCACCGACAATCGCAAGCGGACGAAGGCAGTTCAAGCGCTACCGGCGAGCAGAGGAGTCCGCTTGACTATTCCGTGCTCTTCAATATCGCTTACGCCTTTCGCAGCTCAGTATTGCGTGAGGCCGAGGCGCCCTGCCACTTTCCTCAGCTGGCGCAGACCGAACCGCCGACGCCAATCGCCTTTTACGACGTATTCCTGTCGTCCTTTGCGCTGGACAGCAAGACATTACGAGAGAGCGAGATGTTTCGCATCACGCGGGAAGCCATCGGCGACATGGCGTCGACGCTGCAAGCGAGAGGCTCTCAGCTGATTCTGATGTATATACCTCAGAAGGCCGAACTATACTGGGAGCTTCTGTCCGACGAGAGCAAGCGGGCGATATTTTCCGGCAGCAAAGTATTCGACGCGAGCGTAGAGATGAGCGCCGTCAGTGCGAACCTAAGGGCGCAGCGCGATCTGCTGGCCGAGTTGACGGCCGGATTGGGCATCGCCTTTCTTGATTTGACCCCGGCGCTTGACGATGCGGTCAGTGCTGGCGAGCAACCCTACTTTTTTGCCGATACCCACTGGAATCAAACGGGCCATAATATTGCCCGAATCGCCTTGCTTGACTTTCTGAATCAGTCTAACCTTGATATGTGATTTGGCGTTTACTCGCCATTGCTTTGCAGGAGGCATACATTTGAAACGCATTCGGGAAATCGCCTGGGAGCGATTTAGCATAAACTCGGCCGTGGTGGCCGATATAAATGGCCGATTCATTGCCACGCTTTTCTACTGCTCCGTCATGGTACCCTTCGGCCTGCTGTCTGCGCTGTTCATGGATCCGCTGCGCAAAAAGAAGTCGCTGGAAAATGCCTGGCTCAAGCGTGAGGCAGTGCCCGCGGACATGAAGTCCGCCAAAGAGCAGGGATAAACATGCACATTCTGGGCATTTCAGCCTTCTATCACGATTCTGCAGCCGCCTTGCTTCGAGACGGCGACTTGGTCGCGGCGGCCATGGAGGAACGATTCTCGCGCAAGAAACACGACAACGGATTCCCGAAACTTGCTGCCGAGTTTTGCCTCGAGCAGGCTGGCATCTCCGCGCGTGATTTGGACTACGTCGTATTCTACGAAAAACCGCTGCTGAAATTCGAGCGCATACTGCAGACGGCGCTCAACACATTTCCCCGCTCTGTCGGCTTCTGGCGAGAATCGATGATGACCTGGCTTAGCGACAAGCTCTGGGTGCGCAGCCACGTGGCCAGGGGCATCGGCGTGCCCTACGACAAAGTCTTGTTCTGCGACCATCACATGAGCCACGCCGCCAGCGCCTTTTACGCCAGTCCCTTTAAGGACGCCGCCATTCTCACCGTTGACGGCGTCGGCGAGTGGACAACCACTACCCTGGGCGTGGGCAACAGCACACTCGGCGATCCGGTGGACGGCCCGGCAACAATTGAGCTCTTTGAGGAGCAGCGCTTTCCGCATTCGCTGGGACTGCTCTATTCTACCTTTACGGCCTGGCTCGGCTTTCGCGTCAATAACGGCGAATACAAAGTCATGGGCATGAGCCCCTACGGCAAGCCGCGTTATATGGACAAGATCAGCAAAGTCGCGTCCCTGGACGAGTCGAGCGGCGCCTTTCGCTTGAATATGGATTACTTCGACTTCCATCGCTCGACCACGCAAAGTTACAGCCGCAAGTTTCTCGATCTCTTCGGCGAAAAGCGCGATGCGGACGGCGAGTTCTTCACCATGGGCACGAATCCGGAACGATCCGCCGAGCGAGCCGCCATCGAGAGCAACCAGTATTATGCTGATGTCGCCGCCAGCATCCAGCAATTTACCGAGGACGCCCTGGTCAAAATCGCTACGTACTTGTACGAGCGCACGGGCAAAAGCAAGCTGGTGATGGCCGGCGGCGTGGCGCTGAATACCAAAGCCAATTGGCGGCTGCTAAACGAATCGCCCTTTGAGGAGCTGTGGATCCAACCGGCTGCGGGCGATGACGGCGGCGCCCTGGGGGCAGCGCTCTGGGCCTGGCACGCCGTGCTGGGCAAGCCGCGCAAATGGGTGCAGTCGCATGCTTATTACGGGCAAAGCTATAGCGATGCGGAATGCCGCGCCTTTCTCGACGGAGAGCAGCTGAGCTACGTTAGCTACGATGACGAGTCGAAACTGACCGAAGCAATTGTCGACGCCCTGACGCAGCAACAAGTCATCGGCTTCCATCAGGGCCGCTTCGAATGGGGACCGCGGGCCCTGGGCAACCGCAGCATCCTGGCGGATCCGCGCGGCGCGGACATGAAAGAGATCGTCAACACAAAGATCAAATTCCGCGAGCCATTCCGCCCCTTCGCGCCGGTTATTCTGCGCGAACGCTCGCCCGAATACTTCGACTATCCGCAAGTAGCCGAGCACGACACGCCACGCTACATGCTGATGGTCGCTCCCATCAAGGAGGACAAACAGTCGGAGATCCATGCCGTGAATCACGAGGGCACGGGCCGGCTGCAGTCGATTGACCGAGACACCAATGCGCGTTATTACGACATCGTACGCACATTCGGCGACGCGACCGGCGTACCCGTCGTACTGAATACATCGTTTAATCTACGCGGCGAACCCATTGTGAATACACCGCGCGAGGCCTACAATACCTTCCGCAACAGCGATATTGACTTGCTGGTTCTCGGTTCGCACATCGTGAAGAAATCCACCTGAAAATGGGTAGCGAGGCTGCACAAGACATGACTACAGACATCAAAAACAAAGACGACTCGCCAAGCGCGTTGCAGGACTTCTTCGTCCGCTTGGGCGTCTTGGGGGAGTTGCTGGCGTTTCTCTGGAAGCGCAAGCTCTACTGGATGCTGCCGATGGTCATAACGCTGATTGTCTTCGCCCTGCTGATCGTTATTGGCGGCTCCAGCCCGCTGAGCCCCTTTATCTACACGCTCTTCTAAACAGTTAGCGCAGGCAGCGAAGATGGAACTATCGCAGATCAAGATGCTCGGATTGCTCGCCCTCATCGTCATCGCGCTGCGTCTGGGCTGGCTGGTGCATCAGCGCTCGATTGAGCGAAAGTCAATCCGCGGGGGCGGCATTTCGGAGTTGTTCAGCTTTCTGTCGGGGCTGTGCTTCGTGGCTATCTTGCCCACCATTCTCATGAGCATACTCTTGCTTCATCCCGAAGCCCTGCAGTTCGCCGGCATGACCTGGCATCCGCTGATTCTGACGGTGGTAGCGCTCGGCCTGGGCAGTTTCGCGTTTGCGTTTTTGCACGCGCTGTTTGAACGCGGCCCCCTGGAGCGCGCGCTGCAAGCCGAAGCCTCCCGCCAGACGCTCGGCTGGACGGAAGAAGACGCCAGGACTTCTGGACTTTGAGCGCCAAACGCCCAAACTAAATATCGAGGTTGCGCACCTGCTTGGCGTGCGTCTGAATAAAGCGGCGGCGCGGGGGTACGCTCGCGCCCATCAGCATATCGAAGATCTTGTCGGCATCCGCGGCATCTTCAATCGTCACCTGCAATAGCGTTCGCTCAGCAGGATCCATGGTCGTCTCCCACAATTGCTCCGGATTCATTTCGCCGAGACCCTTGTAGCGCTGAACGGTAACCTTGTCCGGATTCTTGAAATTTTTGATTTCCCGCTTGAGCAGCTCATCGTCAGTGGCGCCGGCTTCTGGATGGACATATTGCATCTGCTTGCCGTTCTTCAGCAGGAATATCGGCGGCTGCGCGATATACAGATGACCGTGCTGAATGATTTGCGGCATATGTCGGAAGAAAAATGTCAGCAGCAAGGTGCGAATGTGACTGCCATCGACATCAGCATCTGTCATGATGATGACCCGACCATAGCGCAAGCGGTCGATCGTCATCTCTTCGTGAATGCCCGTGCCCAGCGCCGAAATCAGCGCCTTGATCTCGTTGTTGTCCAGAATCTTGTCGATACGCGCCCGCTCGGTGTTGAGTATCTTGCCGCGCAGTGGCAGGATCGCCTGGAAGTGCCGGTCACGGCCCTGTTTGGCGCTGCCGCCGGCCGAGTCGCCCTCGACGATGTAAATCTCAGCGCCATCGCCCCGTTCGGAGCAATCGGCCAGCTTGCCGGGCAAGGTGCTGCTCTCCAGCAGACTGGGTCCGCTGCGCACGAGCTCTCGCGCCTTTTTCGCCGCTTCACGGGCGCGTTTGCTCGTCAGGCACTTGTCGACGATGCGGCGGGCATCACGGCTGTTGGTTTCGAGAAATTCGTTGAACGCTTCCGTCACTACCTGCGATACGGCCCCCTGAACCTCCGGATTCAAGAGTTTGACCTTGGTCTGGCTCTCGAATTGTGGGTCGGGATGCTTCACGCTCACAATAGCCGTCAGGCCCTCCAGCGTGTCGTTGCCGGAGAAGTTGCCGTCCTTGTCTTTCAGCAAGCCGGCTTTCCGCGCGAAGCGGTTGATCACGCCCGTTATGGACGAGCGCAAACCCGTGATATGAGTTCCGCCGTCGGGCGTATTGATCGTGTTTGTAAAGGCAAGCTCAGTCGTGGTCGCGACATCGGAGTACTGAAACGCGACCTCTACGCCAATCGTGTAAGGATTGTCATTGCGGTCGGCATATTCTATGTCCCGCTCCACATGAATGATCCGGTGGATCTCGCGCCGGTTGCGGTTGAGATAACGTACAAATGAGCGCAGCCCACCGTCAAAATAGAAGGTCGCCTCGCGCGGGATGGGTTCGGTCCGTTCGTCGCGCAACGAGATTGTCACCTTGCGCGTGACAAAGGCCATCTCACGAAAACGCGTCATCAAGGTGCTGAAGCTGAATTCGTTCTTTTCCATCACGGTGAAATCCGGTACGAAGCTGATGACAGTCCCAGTCTCTTCACCCTCTTTCAGCGGCCGCCCCTTCCTCACGCTCTTGGTGGGAATGCCTGCTTGGTATGACTGCCGCCAGACGTGACCATCACGGTAGATGGTCGCGGTCATATCCGCCGAAAGCGCGTTAACCGCTGAGACGCCTACACCGTGCAATCCGCCGCTGACTTTGTAGGCTTCGTTATCAAACTTGCCGCCCGAGCCCACCTCGGTCATTACCAGTTCCAGCGCAGATTTGCCACTCTCGTGCTTATCCACCGGAATGCCGACGCCGTTGTCTTTGATCGTTGTCGAACCGTCTTTGTGCAAAATGACGGAGATCTTGTCACAGCGCCCAGCCAGCGCTTCATCAATCGAGTTATCAACCACTTCGTAGATCAGATGATGCAGCGCGCGGGCATCTGTTCCGCCGACATACATGCCCGGTCGCCGGCGAATATGCTCGCGCGGCTCCAGCTTCTGGATGTTGCTCGCGTTGTAGACGCTTTCTTGCTGGGCGACCGTACTTCTGTCTTTTGCCATTTTGTCTCCTGACAACTGCCTCTACACGCCGTGCGAGCACTCTTCGCTAATAGTTGTCGCTAAGAAAAGGAATTGACGCGCGCGCTAACGCCAGCAAACGCAAAATCTCACCATTATTGTACTACAGGATGGGACTTTGAACAATCCAAACTACTGCCAAAAGCCGCGCGAAACTATTGACAGCAGACAGCGCTGAACTTATGATTTGCTACGCTGCCTCTGTAGCTCAGCGGACAGAGCACCGGTCTTCTAAACCGTTGGTCGCAGGTTCGAGTCCTGCCAGGGGCGACTATTCCCTTTGTGGCTCAGAATCGTCAGTCGGCTTCAAGCGGTGATTTCGTCGAAAAGCTGCCGCGTATCGGCGCCAAGCTTACGCTTGTTCACCTTGGCCCACTTCTCCAAATCGCGAAAATGGGCGACAGCTTCGGCGCGGCGCCCGAGCTTAACGTACAATCTCAAGAGCTTCAGATGAATCGCCTCGATTGAGTAGTCGGCATCGATGGCCTTGCCCAAGGTCAGCAGCGCTAACTCATCGTTGCCGCGTTCCGACCAGCTGTCGGCAATCTGCGTTAATGCTTCGGTATTGGCGATGCTGTACGCCTCGCGCCTTTCATCAATCCAGCCGTCACTGTGACCTTGCAGGAAGGGGCCCCGGTACAGTTTTGCCACATTTTGCCAATACTGAAACGCGTCCGGAGGATGGCCATGCCGGCAGAGCAGCAGCAACTCGACAAATTCAAAGGCGTCGAAATAGAAGGGAATATCAGGGTTAATGCGATAATACTTGCCATCGTGGGAAAGTATGTCCACGCCCAAGGCCTTGTGCAGTCGACGTTTCGTCACATGAAAGACGTTCACCGCCTGGTCGATATCCAGATTCGGCCAAAAGACTTCGCATATCTGATTCCGCGTGACTTCCGGTCGATCCATGACGAAAAACAGCAGCAGACGGGGCAGGTGCCCTTCCCAATTGTCGACCAGGCGATCGTCCAGAAACACATAGCCGGGACCCAGCGACAATACTTTGAGGCCCGCATCTTCGGCATTGCTATTCCCGTAAAAGTCCTCGCGTATCAATTCGTCATCGCGCAAGATCACTGCATGTCGTTTGGCTATCATCGATAGCCAGGGAAGCCGCGGCAACGACCTGCCGTTGAGCACAATCGTGCAGCGATCAGGCGCCAGGTGCGACAGGCGCTCTACAAATCGATGTATATCATCCGCTGGATCAGCGCGATCAAATTCATCAAACAGCAAGATAAAGTCGCCATCTTCAAATTCAGACAGCTCTTTAAGAAAAGTACTGAGCACCAGATCCAAGTGTCTGTAAGGATTCTGAAGCACATTCTGCGGCAGTACATTCAAATGGCGGCCGAAGCTGGCGTGCTGTTTTGCCAGTCCGTTTATGAGACCTGTTAAGAAATGAAATAGATTTATGTCGTCAATGTCCAAGGCATAATAATAAGACTTCCGCGCGCTGTCGCTCAATAGTCGAGCCACCATCAGCGAACGCAATTGGCTGGCCGGATGAAACAGGATAATTTTTGACTGGCTGGCAAAGGACAAAAGATTCTCATAAGCGGGCTGGACGTGAAGTCGGATGTTCATGGTCTGTACTTCTTATTATTTATGTCTTGAAGTTAAGATTACAATTCTATCGCGATTCCTAATACATTCAATGTCGATCTGGATTTGCTTCAGCCGCTGCAAGACACAGAATCTCATGGTTTGTAACTAAATCTCATTCAACTCCCGCCCGGATACGCATGCGGCGGCAATCAGCGAATCGTCAGTCTTCCTCCGCATCCAAGCGCACCAATTCGCGGCGTAAGGTTTTGCCCACGGCGGTCTTGGGCAATTCGTCAATAAAGGCGATACGCCGCGGAATCTCATAAGGCGCCAGCTTTTCGCCCAAGAATGAAATAATATCGCCCTGATCCAGCTCATGCCCCGGTTTGCATACGATCCAGGCTTTTAATGCTTCTTGGCCAACTCGCTCCGGATGCGGGATTCCGGCGACGCCGACTTCAAGCACGTCAGGATGCCCGGCAATGGCGTTTTCAACTGCCGTGGGGTAGACATTGTAGCCGCCGATCAGCACCATATCCTTCTTCCGGTCAACAATGTAAAAGTAACCGTCTTCATCCATCCTGGCAATGTCGCCGGTATATAACCAGCGCTTGCCATCCACTTCTCGGAGAACGTTCTGCGTTTCTTCCACCATGCCGTGGTAACCCACCATCACGTTGGGTCCCGCCATTACCAGTTCGCCTGCCTCGCCGACCGGCACATCCGTCTCGCCGTCATCGAGATTGACAATGCGCATGTCCATCTCCGGCAAAGGCAGACCAATTGACCCAGGACGATTTTCCTTGTAAATGGGATTGACGTGTGTGGCTGTAGGCGCTTCGCTCATACCAAAACCTTCGCGTACGGAGCCGCCGGTCAGCCGCTCAAACTCTGCCTTGGTCGCTTCGGGCAATGGCGCCGATCCGCTCAAACAAAGGTGTAGCGAGCTCAGATCCACTTCGCCACTCTGAACTGCCGGATGATTGTTGATAGCGTTGTACAGCGCGGGCACACCGGGAAAGAGCGTCGTGCGGAATGTCTCAATGTTGCCCAGCACATCATCAATATCGCGCGGATTCGGCGCCAGCACGATCTTGCAGCCGCGATACACGCTCGTGCTGACGACTACGACCAAGCCATAAACATGGAAGAAGGGGATAGCGCCGAGAAAAATCTCATCTTCAGCCGGCGTATCAAAGAGATCTAGGAAGCCTTCGGCCTGCAGCATATTGGCTATCAGCGCGCGGTGCTTGGACATGGCCGCCTTGGCAACACCCGTCGTGCCGCCGGTGTACTGAAATATAGCCAGGTCATCCGACTTCACCACTACATTGGGCCGTTTTCCATTGAAGCGCCGCAGCAGATCTTGAAACCAATGGTCGCCCTCTTCAACGTCTTGCAGGAAGTGGCCCTCTTTCTTCTCCTTGACGATCGTAAAGAGAAACTTGGCCAGGCCCGGCAAATACTCCTTGATATTGGCGACTATGACTGATTTGACCTTGGTCTGCGGCTGTACTCGCTTGACAAGATCGTAAAACAGCGTCATCGTCAGCACAAATTCGGCGTCGCAATCGTTTATCTGATGCGCCATTTTGTCGGCCGGGTAGGTCGGGTTGGTAGCCGCCACAACCCCACCCGCTTTGAGAATGGCATAGAAGCTGATCACGAACGCAACCGAATTGGGCATGACGATAGCCACGCGGTCGCTCTTCTTCAGGCCGAGATCCACCAATGCCGCCGCCAAGGCGTCCGACGAGCGGTCCAATTCTTCGTATGTGACCGACCGACTGATCCGTCCGAAAACTGGCAAGTTCGCTGGCGTGATGAGCGCCGTCTTGTGGGGTACCCGATTACGGGTGTCTTTCAACAGCTGATGTAGCGGAATATCGGGAAACTCAAGCGAAGTAGGCAGACCTACATCGTAGTTCTTGGTCCACGGTCTCTCAGCGTAAGTCACCATTCGGCGCACCTCAATAATTGCTCACAATGAACTTCTTACTAACTATAGCTTAATTCTGTTCGCTCCAACCTCAATCGACTGCTCCGCCAATACAAGTTGCTTATTCGAAACCCAAGACGAAGCGTCGGCAGCGACTCTCTCCCGCAAACGCACAGTGTTAACAAACGAGCCTATTAGCGGACAGACGAAGTGGTAATGTCAGGCGCCAATTCGGTCCACTTTGGAGCGCATGAGTTCGATCGTCGCTTAAGCTGTCGGCGGGGCGCCTGCGATTTAGCCAAAGTTGCGCGCCTGTCACTCGTGCAGCCAAGGGTTCCTGGCTCCGGGAATCCGCGTGATCCGCCCCTGCGAGTCGACGCTAATCCGCTTGAGAGACGCGCTGATAGCAATCTCGCCCGAACTGGCGTCGAGTATGTCGCAGCCGAAGGTTAGTGCCCGGCTTTGACCATCTTCAATCCAGG
>JAGWBC010000285.1 GCA_021296115.1 Anaerolineae bacterium
AGCCGCGATCCACTCCGGCGTGAGCAGGCGATGCGGCTGCTCGGCGCGGTTTTCCCAGCAGGGATGCACGAAGTCCGCCCCGATCGCCTCGGCCAGCTTCACCGCGTCGATGTCAACAGCGTTGAACAGAATCGAGGTCTGCGCGCTCGGCCAGGCTGATTTGATATCCGCTAAATAATCGGGCCGGAAAGAACCGAATATGACGCGCCGCATATAATGCTGTTTGACAAGCGCCTCAAACATCGCCCGCGCCGCGCCCCGGCTGAGCTGCTTGATATCGAGGTAAATGCCCAGGCTCAGCTCGCGGCACAAATCCAGCGCTTCGGCAAAATTGTTGAT
Organism: Anaerolineae bacterium; assembly: GCA_021296115.1. Classification (GTDB taxonomy): domain Bacteria; phylum Chloroflexota; class Anaerolineae; order Aggregatilineales; family Phototrophicaceae; genus UBA6055. The sequence continues at coordinate 340 of JAGWBC010000285.1, forward strand.
CGCGCCCGGCCCGGCCGTCAGCCGCCGCAGCTCGTCCAGGCTGTAATCAGACACGCCGCCGTCGATGCCATAGACGCGCTTCAAGCTGCTGTCGTGGGTGACAACCGGCACATCGTCAGCGGTCACGCGAATATCGATCTCCACCATGTCCGCGCCCAGCTCCGCGGCGACTCGCAGCGATTCCGCCGAATTCTCCTGCGCGTAAGCCGAGGCGCCGCGATGGGCGATGCGTAGGACGCGCCGTTCTCGTGGCGGGATCGTGGCGGCCAGCGGCTCCAGGCAAGCGGCGACGCGCCCGGGAATCCAGGCAAAGAGGCTGCGCCAGGGTACAAACGCGGCCTCTCTCAGGTCGAATTGCTGGCAAAAGTCGAAGGTCGGCTCGAACTGAAAGCGCTCTAGATAAGTATGAACCAGCCGATTCTGCAGCGGCTTGCGCTGAGTGATGATGCCGGCGAAAAGCGGCGTAACATGCACACCCATCACCCCCGCGTGCAGGCCGCAGCTAGCCCGCGTCTTAGTCTCCCGTTGCAGCAGCCAGGCCGGCGATGGCGCGAAGGCGTGTTTGCCGGGCTCCGAATACAGTAGCGGCCTGCCCTCGTGCAGCGGCAGTCGGCCCAGGTCATCGCGCATCTGGTGGAAGCGGCCATGCCAGCTGGCTTCAAGGTCGACGATTTCGCCCGCCGCGTCAACACTGACCCAAGCGTGCTCCAGCTCGTAGAGATGCTGAATATCCCAATCCCACCAGATGGCGTATTCGATGACCAAGGCTATGTCGTCAGCCAGCGCGATGTCGCGAGGAAAGGACGCGGACCTTTCATCACGGCGAAATAGGGTGTAGCCGACGGCGGAGGGCAGAAAGGGTTCGCGCCGGTCAAAGCGAATCAGCGGCGCATATCGCAGCGCCAAGTCGTGGTCGTCCGGCGATGCGATGCTGCGGTCCAGCCCTTGAACTGCCTCGGCCAACATGAGCGACTTATTGCCGCCAGAGCAGCGATCGTTCAGTGGTCGGGTCGAAGAATTGCGCTTGCCCCATGTCGAACTTGAGCTTGACCAGGTCGCCGGTCTGGTACTGCGAATCGGTATTCGCCAGCACGATAAAACTATGCGGACCCACGCGCACGTCAATCAGGTCTTCGCGTCCCAGCGGCTCCACGATGAAGATCTCACCGGCGACATCGCCCTCATCGCTGATCTGAATATCTTCCGGCCGCATGCCCAGCACGACCGCGCCCTCGCTGCGGGCTGCCGGTTCGCCCCGCTCCGCGCCCAGCTTCAAGCTCAGCGACTCGGCTTGAGCGACATAGCTGCCGTTGGCCTGTGAAACTTCGACATTGACCAAGTTCATGGGCGGGTTGCCCACAAAGCCGGCCACAAATTGCGTCTTGGGGCGGTTGTACAATTCGTCCGGCGAGTCAAAAGCCTGCAAGTGACCGCCACTCATTACAGCGATGCGGTCGGCCATGGTCATGGCTTCGACTTGATCGTGCGTGACATAGATGGAGGTGATGCCCAGGTTCTTCTGCAAGTGCTTGATTTCGCCCCGCATCGTCAAGCGCAGGCGAGCATCAAGATTGGACAGCGGCTCGTCGAAGAGCAATATGTCCGGTTCCTTGACCAGCGCCCGACCCAGAGCGACGCGCTGCTGCTGCCCGCCCGACAGCTGCCCCGGCCGCCGATCCAGCAGATTGCCGATGCCCATGACATTGGCGACTTGCCGCACGCGGTCATGCTGGTCGGCTTTGGAGACCTTCTTCAACTTCAGCGGATAGGCGATGTTCTGGAAGACAGTCATATGCGGGTAAAGCGCGTAACTCTGGAAGACCATGCCGATGTTGCGATCTTTCGGCTGCACCTGATTGACGACCCGCTCGCCGAAGGTGATCGTGCCTTCAGTCGGCTTGTAGATGCCGGCCAGGGTCAGCAGCGTCGTCGTCTTGCCGCAGCCGGAAGGACCGAGGAAGGCCACAAATTCGCCATCGTCAATGTGCAGGGTCAAGTTCTCGACGCCGACCACATCGCCGAACTTCTTGCTGAGATTGTCAATTGTGACTTTCATAGGCCGTGAATCCTTTTCGGCTGAAACACAGTCAACTCTACCACCGAGGACACCGAG
>JAGWBC010000286.1 GCA_021296115.1 Anaerolineae bacterium
GCTGACAATGGAAGCCATGCGAGATCTGCACGAGGCGCTAAGCAATCTGCATCCGAAAATGCCCGGCGCCAAGGTGAGTTGCATTCGCCGCCACCATCGCCCGCCTATGGAGCGACGTCCGGCACTGTTCGAGATGGCTGCCGCGATCGGAGAAAGACATGGCGTGACAATCTATGAAGGCGGCACAGGCGGCGGCTCGGACGGCAATTTCACGGCGGCCATGGGCATTCCCACGCTGGATGGTCTGGGGGCGCACGGCGATGGCGCTCACGCCCTGCACGAGCATGTGATTATTGACAGCCTGCCGCGTCAAGCCACGCTAATAGCCGCTCTGCTAATGGAGTGGGGCGACGGTTTGTAGCATCTGGGCGCAGGCTTGAACTTGTCGACTTGCGACAATCCACCGCGGATTCTCTTGTAGATAAATCCCCATAAAGCCACTGCGAACAGTTGCTACCATCAGCCTACGCTGCAATTGAATTGGATTGTCCGCAGATGGACGTTCTTTTTGTATCCGCCTTTGTCATGGCGATCAGTTTTGCCATTCAGCCCGGCCCCATCGGCTTTGAGGCGCTGCGCCGCGGCATCTCGCATGGCTCGTCGAGCTTGGCTCGCTGGTAGGCGACGGCGTCTGGGCGCTGATCGCCTTGGTCGGCGCCGCCATTCTGTTTCAGAATCCGCTGGTGACGCTCTTGTTGGGTTTCTTCGGCTGCGGCTTGCTGCTGCGCTTTGCCTGGGATGCTTGGAGAGCCTCCCGCGCCGATGTGCAAGTTGCCGCAGCCAGAGATGAGCGCAAGAATCACTTTGCGGCGGGCGCTATGCTATCCTTGTCGAATCCGCAGAATGTCACCGCTTGGCTGGGCATGAGCGGCGTAATTGTCGGTTTAGGTTTTCTTAATCCGGAACCTCTGCATATCCTGGTCTTTTTCAGCGGCTTCATGATCGCCCAGGTCTGCTGGTGTTTCTTCTTCGCCACCCTGGTTGAATTTGGGCGCCGCCTGCTCACTCAGCGCGTCTTCCGCTGGATTAATATAATGTGCGCCGTGTTTTTGGCCTATATGGGCGTCAAACTCTTGCTGCAGACCGTGTTGATGACAATAAACCTGGTCTAGATAGTTGCTTGCTTAAGGTCCTCTTCCCGCGCGTGATTTCTAACGCATGAGTCCAACGACTGATGATTTCTCCATATTATAGATCGTCACCAAAGCTAGACGCGTCGTGCCGACCGAGAGCCTCCGGCGGCTGGCGCTATTACCGCTACAAAAACGAGTGGGAAAAGTAAGGCTAAATCTCGACGTAGCGCTTCCAGATTTCCGGCCCGGAACCCAGCGCGATCACCAGGTAGCTGGTGCGCGGCGTTTTGGGTTCCCAACGCAAGCGCATGCCGGCGACATTATGCAGTCGATTGCCTTTGCGGTGGTTGCATTTGGCGCAGGCGCAGGCGGTATTCGACCAGGTGTCGCGGCCGCCCTTGCAGCGCGGGATGATATGGTCGATGGTGAAGTCGCGCTTGCTGAGCACCTTGCCCCGGACTTGCGCGCCCAGCTTAACCCCGCAATAGATGCAAGTATAGTCATCGCGCACGAGCACGCCTTTGCGGCTCCAGTGCGACTTGCGGCGCGGGACGTTCACGTAGGAACGCAGCGCAATCACGGAGGGCACTTCAAATTTGCTGCGGACTGTATTCAAATACAGCCCGGTCATCTCGACAGCGATGGCTTTGCCGCCGAGCAGCAAATTGATAGCTCGCTGTACAGTAATCACTGACAGCGGTTCCCAAGTACTTCCATTCAACAGCAGTACGCGCTGCTGCAAAACGCTAACTGTCGACACGATGCGCGGCGCCTTTCAACTCAGCCGAATGCCTGTGCAGTCGCTCGCACATATTATATACCACGAAATCTGCCGTTTGCCGAATGGTCGCTCAGCGCTCATTGGCGCGGGACTCAGGGTACAGTATCATGGTCGCGTCTGCCCACGGGCGGCGTCATACTATGCGATGGGCGCTGTCGAATAAGGACTGGACTATCCATCAAGGTATGGGCTTATGCTGGAAAAACCTGATCTTGTGGATGCCGCAATTATTGAGCAGCTTGAATCGCACTACGCGCTTCGTGTTCGGGCATTGGAATTTCTGCCCATAGGCAACGATCAGCGCGCCTGGAGCTATAGGGTCGAGGCCGCGGCCGGCGTATACTTTCTCAAGCTGCGCAGGGGCGGAACCAAGCCCGCTTCACTTGTAGCGCCGCGCTACTTGAAGTCTATTGGCATTGAACAAGTCGTCGCGCCGCTAGCCGCCTGCTCGGGCGCGCTGTCAGTTGCCGCCGGCGACTACGATTTCATCCTTTACCCATACATTGATGGCAAATCTGCTTGGCGGATGTCGCTGCCGCTCTCGGTTTGGCGTCGCTGGGGCGTGACTATGCGCCGCATCCACGGCAGTACTCTAACCGCTCCTGTGCTTGCCCTGGCTGAGCGCGAAGCCTTCGGCGTGAAGTGGCTGACTGTCATTGACCGGGTGGAAGACGTATTGCAGCGACAGGACGCTCGCGGGAGTGTCGCTGCGCAAGCGGCCCGCGTTTGGCGCGATCAGGAGGCGGAGATCCATCGCTGTCGGCGCAGATATCGGGAAATGGGCGCGCTGCTGTCAGCGGATCCGCCGCCCTTCGCGCTCTGCCATGCGGATATTCACACGGCCAATATCATCCTTGATCCACAAGGCGAGGTACGTATCGTCGATTGGGACGAAACTGTGATCGCGCCAAAAGAACGCGACTTGATGTTTTTTGTGGAGGACGGTCACACGCGCGAGGAGACCGATGCCTTCTTCGCCGGATACGACGGCGGCGAAATCAATTGGCTGGCATTAGCCTATTATAAATACGATTGGGTGGTTCAAGAATTTGCCGATTATGGCGAGCGGATCTTTCTCTCC
>JAGWBC010000287.1:0-2430 GCA_021296115.1 Anaerolineae bacterium
CGCGCGCGACAATGCCGCCGCTTACGCAAAATACCTTGCGTCCTGCTGCGTACATAGCTCCCCTTCCCTAGCTCGCTGGGGAAGGGGCCGGGGGATGGAGTTTGCCGTCCGCAACGCAAAAAGGTGAAGCGAATGCCGCTGACATACTACACGCATGGCCGGCGCGACCAGATGAAGGTGGCGCTGACATTTGACGACGGGCCCAATCCGCCGCGAACGGATCAGGTCATCGAGATACTCAACAGCCGCGGCGCGCGAGGGACATTCTTCGTCCTAGGCAAGTGGGTCGAGCGCTGGCCGGAAGCCTTCATGCGCATCAGCGAGGGCGGACATGTGGTGGGCAATCACAGCTATTTGCATCAAGCGCATCTGGGCGATTTCGACCGCGCCGAAGCGGCCATCGGCAATCTGCTGGGGCGGCCGACACAATTTCTGCGCGCTCATTATTTCAACTTTTTCACCTGCCTGTATTCGCCGGTGGCGCTTGCGCCTGAGATGAAGATCGTCGATGCCGATGTCAATCCGGCCGACTATGCCAAGGCCGACCCGCAAGCCATAGTCGAAGCGACGCTGAATGACCCGGCCCTGGCCGGCGGCTCGATCATCGACTTGCACGACAGCACGGAATCGGATGACGACGCCATGCGCCTGGCGCGTCCGCTGCCCATGATCGCGGCGTTGCCGGCGATAGTCGACGGTTTGCAGGCGCGAGGGTTCGAACTGGTGGGCCTGGACGAAATGGAACTGGTGGATCCCATCGAATGGCGTCCCGACGGGCGTGGCGATTTCGCTTCGGACGAAGTGCGGACCGCTATCGATAAGTTGGGCGATTGCAACTGACGACGACGCGCGGCTTTAGGCGTTTTCAGCTGCTTCGCGGCGAGTCTGCTCACCCGCGGCCAGTTGACCGCGCCAGACGATGAGGCTTTCGCGCAGGCTCCAGCCGGCGACAGAGGCGAAAGACAGCGCGTAGATCAGCAGGTAGGCGAAGAGCTCGCGCTGCAAATCCCAGGCCAGCCAGGCCGCCCACAGCGCATAGAGCATCAGAGCCAATTCCAGCCAGACGGTGATATCGGTGGGCAGCGCGTATTGGCTGCGCCGCCAGTCGCCCTGGAATTTTGGCGTGCGCCGGAAGCCGGTTTTGACGCCCAGCAAGGCCGCGGCCACCGCCAGGCTGTTGCTCAGCGACATGCCAGTGCCGATGAATAGCAAAGCCGGGAAGGCGGTCAAACCACTGAAGGCGCCGCGTTTGTCGTAGAGCCGCGCTTGGCTGGCGATATACATCAGGGGCGGCGCCAAGCCGAGCAGACCGAGCGGGGCCAGCGGCAGGCCCTCCAGCGCGCCGGTCAGCAGCAGCGGCGGCGTCAGCAGCAGCATCAGCAGCATCAAGGGCTGTGGCAGGTACTGGCAGAGGTGCTGAATGGCCATGACCTTCTGCATGGCGCCGAGTTTGGCGGCGGCAATTTGTCGCGCCAACTTGAGAAGGCATTGCGTATTGCCGGTGGCCCAGCGCGCTTGCTGCTGTTTGTAGGCGGCCAGTTGCGGCGGAATCTCACCCGGGACTTCGACTTCGGGCAGGAAGAGCGATCGCCAGCCGGCCATCTGCGCGCGGTAGCTCAGGTCGAGGTCTTCGGTGAGCGTATCGGCTGACCAGCCACCGGCCTCTTCAATGCAGCGGCGGCGCCAGACGCCACCGGTTCCGTTAAAGGGGATGAGCCAGCCACTGCGATTGCGCGCCGCCTGCTCGACTACAAAATGCGTATCGATGGACAGCTTTTGCGCGCGAGTCAGGCTGTTTTCGTCGGCGTTGAGATGCCCCCAGCGGCTCTGCGCGATACCCACCGCCGGGTCCGCCAGCATGTGCGGCAGCAAGCGCCGCAGGAAATCGGGCGGGGGGATGAAGTCGGCGTCAAATATGGCGATGAAGTCGCTATCGCACAGCTGAACGCCCGCGGCCAGGGCGCCGGCCTTGAAGCCATCGCGCTGGCTGCGCCGCAGATGCTGCACTTGATAGCCGCGGGATTCCAGCTCGGCCAGCTTGCGTGCGACCAGAGGCACGGTGCGGTCCCTGGAATCGTCAAGTACCTGGATAGTCAGCTTGTCGCGAGGATAGTCCAGCGCCGCCACCGCGTCAATCAGGCGGCCGGCGACATAGGCTTCGTTATACAGCGGCAGTTGCACGGTCAGGCCCGGCCACTGGCTGAGCGCTGGCCTTGGACGTTCTTCTTGACGCGTACGCCAATAACGCCATAGCAGGATGGCCTGTCCTGCCGTGTATAAGCCGAGCGAAATCGCGCAGAGCGCGTACAGAGTTAGCAGAAACGTCGTCATCGCTGCGATTCTAGTTTGCCATCATGCCGCTGACAAGATGCACCTCGTTTGCGTCGCCCGCGGGCCGCGTAGCGCAGCCGTAGGTTGGGCGGCGGCTGG
>JAGWBC010000287.1:2540-4497 GCA_021296115.1 Anaerolineae bacterium
ACTTGAGGGACGGAAACGAAAAATATACAGCCAACCTAATGTGACTCGCGCACGCGCGCAGTATCCTGAGACGGTGCCGGAGCAAAAGCCTCCGGCATTGTCATTTCATAGCTGTATGCGATGCTTGGCAAGCCGATATAATGAGATGCACGGGAGTGGCGAGGAAGGTTGAGGCAATGTCGGATGAGCGCGTAGCGGTATTTGAAATCAAGAACTATATGGTCATTTGGCGCCAGCTTGAGGAACGAGAATTCGCCGGCGTCACCGCTCGCATTCGCGGGTTGGTGCGCTGCACCGGCGTGGGCATGGACGACGAAGAGAGTTACCGCCTTGATGTCTATTTCCTCGCGCCGGACAGCAAGACGCCCGAGCCGCAGGTTGATGTCGCCAATCGGCGCGGCTCGATCTTTATGCAGATCGGCGATATTCACGCCTTTGTGGACATCTTGCGCAACGAGCGGCCGATATTCGGGCATTTGCGCGGCGATTATCCGCAGTGGACGAGCGTGACGACAACTAATGAACCGGTCGGCAGCGGCGACGAGGACCACCGCGACGGCCCGTGACCGCGCGTTAGACAAACCGATGAGTGAGCCAATCCGCGTTCTGCACTTCGCCGATGTCCATTTGGGCGCGGAGAATTACGGCCCGTCCGACCCCGATAGCGGCGTCAGCGGCCGCGTCAACGACTGCTTGCAGCGGCTGGACGAGATGATCGGTTACGCGCGCGAGGGCGATGTCGACCTGGCGCTATTCGCCGGCGACGCCTTCCACAGCCGCAGCCCCAACCCGACCTATCAGCGCGAATTTGCGCAGCGCATGCTGGCATTGTCGCGTCTGGCGCCGACGGTGATGCTGCTCGGTCATCTGGATCGGCCGCCCAATGCCAGCAGAGCCTCGACGCTGGAGATCTATGACACGCTGCGGGTGCCCAATATCTGGGTGGCGCAAGCATATCAAGCGCGGCTGATTACGACTAAACGCGGCGATGTGGTCCTGGGCGCGGCGCCATTTCTGTCGCGCAATCGGCTGCTGGCGGATGTCGCCACGCCCGGCATGTCACGGGAGCAGCAGGATGCGGAAGCTGCGCGCATCTTGGCCGAGTGGCATCGGGGGACAGTCCGCGTTTGCTCTGCGGGCACGTCAGTGTGCCGGGCCTCGCGTCGACAAGTGAACAGGAGGCCTTGCTGGGGCAGGACGTGCCGCTGCCGCTCGACTCGCTGGCGGACGCGCGCTGGGATTATGTCGCGCTGGGGCATGCGCGCCGGCATCAAGCGTTGAGCTCGGAAGCGCCGCCGGTGGTCTACACGGCTTCGCGGAAGCGGACGATGCCAAGGGCTTCTGCTGGGTGGAGTTGGCGCGGGGCGAGGCAGATTGGCGCTTCGTCGAGCTGGCGGCGCGCAACTTGCTGTCGCTGCGCGTCGATTGTCGCGAGACGGCCAACCCAACTGCGGCAGTCCTGGCCGAGTTGAAGCGCCACGATCTCAATGGCGCGATAGTGCGGCTGGAGATGCGTCTGAAGCCAGAAACTGAGGCCATGCTCAAGGACAAGGTCATCCACCAAGAGCTGCGGCGCGCCGGCGTTTTTCACATAGCCGCCCTCAGCAAAGATGTCGAGCGCCCCGTCCGTACGCGCCTGGGCCTGAATCCGGAGGGCTTGACGCCGCTGGAGCTGCTGGAGCGTTACTTGGACGCGCGGGAGGTGGAGGCGGGCCGGCGGGCGGAACTGCTGCGCCTGGCGCAGGAGATAGAGGCGGGGGAGTAGTGTCAGGGCAATTGCACCAAAATTTCTTAACCACAGAGTTGATCGCCCGTTATTCGGGGCAGCCACAAAATCACAACCATCCCGCGAATTCTGACTGTAAGTAGTCGAAGGGTTACCCTATCAAGCTGATAATGAGATGAGTTTCGCAAGATGTCCCCTTGAGACAGTAAAACCGCGGTGCATAGGCGCTAT
>JAGWBC010000046.1 GCA_021296115.1 Anaerolineae bacterium
CCTCGCCATCGGTCATTTCGCGCAGCACCTTGATCAGCTGCTGGCTCTGGTTGTCGCCCGCTTGTGCATTGCCAACGGCGGATACGGTGGCGCTTTCATATTCGGGATAGATCTCGCGCAAAGACGCCACCACGGCCTCGATGCCGCGTTTACGCAGGTTCTCCATGTTGCGCAGCAGGAAATTGACCAGTTGCTTGCGCAAGCCCAAGCCTTGCAGGAATCCCTCCAGCACATCGGTATGACCGATCACGACTTTGTAATTGCGGATGCCCGCTTGCTCCAGGCCGCCGCAAGCCAGGTTGATAATCTCGGCATCAGCCCGCGATCCCTTGGCGCCCAGCAATTCGGCGCCGCTAAGGGTGAACTGACGATAGCGATTTTGCTGCGGTTTCTCGTAGCGGAAGACCGGCCCGTTGTATTGAAGCCGCAAGGGCAGCGGCTCGTCTTGCAGGCGCTCGACATAAGCGCGTAAAATCGAAGCTGTCACTTCGGGGCGCAAGGCGACGCGGCGGCTCCGGTAGTCAAATTCGTAGAGGCGCGCCGCGATGTCTTCGCCGGATTTGCGCAGGTAGAGTTCGGTGTTCTCCAGAATCGGCACATTGATCGGCTTGTAGCCGTGCAAGCGCAGGTGCTGCTCGAGGCGGTTTTGCACAGTCCGCAGGCGAGCGTATTCCGCGCTGAATACATCGCGCATCCCGCGCAAAGCCGAGATTTTGTCGGCGGATGGCATGCCGGTTTCTTTGCCTGTTTCCGATTGGTCCGATGTCGCTCAGGCTACCACTGAATCGCGCAAAGGCAAAGTGCTGGACGCGGCGCCTCACGCGTGCTGAGCGATTTCCACGCGGAACTCCTCGGCGTCGTCGGCGGTGAAGCGCAGCAGCGCCAGCCCCTCGCTTTCGATGGCCGCGCGCGCCTCATCCGCCGGCGATTCGAACAGCGAGACCTCCAGAGTCGCGCAGGCTTTCTCGCGCCGAACGCGCCAAATCGCGCCCACGAAGCCGTCGATGACGACCGAGCCCAGTACGCGTCCGGCCGAGACAAAGACTTTCTTGCGATGTTCCTCCGGCAAGATACGCGCCCGGTTCTTGTGGGCGATCAAGATATTGTCGTACTCGGGCAAGAAGCGAATCGGCGCCGGCGCGTCGGCGTTTTCGATGGTCAACTCGGGCAAGTCATAACAGACTTTGCCGTTTTCATCGCGATACTCGACGAGCGCTGCCACGGTTGCCGCCAGTTGAGACTTCAAGCTAGTCATGCCGGTCCAAGTTTGAAAATCCATGACGCTGGCGGGGCCAAAGGCAGCCAGGTAGCGCCGAAACAGCGCGCTCAAATCGGCCGGCTCGGCCGACCCCAGCCAGCTTTCGGCTGTGGTGTAGGTCGCCCGCGTGCCCACGCCCCAGGTACCACTGGGCGGGACTTGCACCAGCGGCAAGTAACTGCGCACGGCATAAGCCATGGCCTGTTTGTCTTGGTCGGGCACATGTTCCAGCAGCTTGTCGCGCAAGGCGCCGATAGCGGGCGTCTCCGCTTCGAGGTAAGGCTTGGCGATTTCGATCAGCCGGTCGATGTCCAGGCTCTTGGCGCGCGCGCCGAAAAACGAGCGCAAGCCCCGCGCCAGGGCCGGCTGAATCACGGCTTGGAAACGCTGATGGTCGGCGGCGGTCACAAGGTGCAAGGTCGATCGCAGCCAGGGGGCCCGCACCACCTGACGGGACTCCAGCAGCGCAGTCAAGTCATCACGCTCGAATCGGCGCAGCCGCGTCCACAGGCCGATGTAGGGCGGATTGGGGATCTGCGACTGCAAGGCTACCAGCGACGATATGGCTGAGTGGCCATCGAGAGCCGCTCGCTTCAGCAGATGCTGACGAGCCAGCAAACTGCGATTCAACTGCCTGAGTGTGAGAATACGCGCGACCATGCGCCCAACTCGCCTGAGTCAACACCAGGGCAGAGTATATCAGCTTGGGCGGGCGGCATCAAAGCGGGGTGGCGACAGCCTCTTCCTGAATCTCCTTTTTGTCAAATCGCCATTCGCGGTTGCCGAGGGCCCTTGATATTTTGAGTGAGCGCGGTAGCCATTCTCGCTGCCGCCGAGCGGCTTGCGGCGCATCCGAGTCAAAGAGGCGGCGCAGGAAAAATAGCAGGCAGCCGGCAACCAGCGCCAGCGCCGCGGCAACGGATATCCGCACTGGCATCTGTTGCGCGCGCTCGATCACGCCGGGCCGGCCCTGGATGATATCCGTCCGCAGCGACTCGACAAACTCTGGCCGCGGCTCAACCGGGGTCAATACCACATGCAGCGCCTGAATCGTGCCGACCAATTCGTGAACTTCTGCCGGAGGCGTCTCCGTCAATTCGCCGGCCTGAATGCCCGACGTGACGGCATCGAGCAGGTCTTGAGTCTGAATTTCGCTGGACGAAGCCATATGCGTTTACACCTCGGTTCCATCTAAGCGGCGCTGCTGGCCTGCCTCGGGCGTCCGCTGCATATCGTCCCGCAGCGCCAGCAAAGTACGATGATACAGTGACTTGATGGCGCCTTCCGTACGCCCCATGATTTCGCCGATTTCGGCGTTGGACAATTGCTCAATGAATTTCAGCAGCAGCAGTTGCTGGCGTTCTTCCGGCAAACGCCGCACCGCCTCCATCAACTGGTCGCGCTCTTCCACATCCTCGGCCAGCCGCTCCGGCGCCTCCGATTGCAGCGAATGCGCGACGTAGTCATCCAGCGCGATGATTTTGCGTCGCGCCTGGTCGCGATGCCAGTTGGCCACCAGATTGTGCGCGATGCGATAGAGCCAGGCCTGGAAGGGCGCGCCGCGATCGACATAGTTGCCAATATGCGAATAAGCGCGGATGAAAACCTTGGCCGTCAGGTCTTCGGCATCCTGGGTATTGCCGGTCCGATGAAAGATATAGCTATACATCTTCTTCACGTAGCGCGCGTAAAGTTCGCCAAATGCCTCCGCGTCATCCTTCGCCAGCGCCACCAATTCCCGGTCTTCCAATTCCGGATGGTTGACACGGCGGCTAAAGATGTTTTTCATGCTGTAAATTCCTTAACCCGTTAGCTTAATTCGGGTTACGCGGCTTGCTTTGTCTCGACCTTACTTTTGCGCCGCCGCGAGCAAAGCCTGCACTTCCTCCAAGCTGGGAAGGGACGACATGGTGCCGGGCTTGGTACAGGCCAGCCCGGCGGCCGCGCTGGCGAACTCCAGCGTCCGCGCAATTGGCCAGCCCAGCGCCAATCCCCGGCAGTACGCGCCGACGAAGGCATCGCTGGCGCCGGTCGTGTCCACCACATCCAGCGCGAAGGCCGGCTGCTTAAGCTGAAATGCCGTCTCGTAGAGCGCGCTGCCTAACTCGCCAATGGTCAGCACCACTTGATTGACGCCCAGGGCCAGCAGCTCGCGCGCCAGATATTCCAGGTCATCCGTCTCGCTGCCCAGTATAAGCTGGGCTTCCAGCTTGTTGGGGATGAGCGCGTCAACCAGATGCAGGTAACCGACGACAAAGCTGTCTCGCGTGAAGAAGGGCGCCGGATTCAACACCGTTACCGCGCCCGCCGCCCGCGCCTGCTCCAGCGCAAATTGCACCATACTTTGCGGAATCTCGAAATCGACCAGCACAATATCACCCGCTTCAACGTCCGCCAGCGCCCCCCGAATCTGGTCCGCGTCGACCAGTCGGCTGGCGTCGGGCGCGCCGATAAAGCCGGGCACGTTGTCCTTCACCACGATGCTGGCGATGCTGGTGCGCGCCTGGCAATGCCGGCGAATATGCCGCGTTTTGACGCCGACTTTCTCTAACGCGGCCAGCATGTCGTCGCCGAGCATATCCGCGCCGACGCAGCCAACCAGCCGCACATCTTCAGCGCCTAATTGCGCGGCGGCAGCGGCCTGATTCAATGCTTTGCCGCCGGGCGTCATGGTAGCCGTGCTGGCGTGCACTGCGCGATTCGGCGCCACCCAATCAGGCACCTCAAACACGAAGTCGTACACCAAAGCGCCAATGACAACGATTCGAGTCATATTGCGGTGTCCTGTGCCGGTATTGCAACAATTTCATTGTAGCATGAATGCGCTGGTCAATGTGTACCGCCTGTAATTGCGCATCGTCGTGGCAAGGTTTGGCTATGACCGGCGCGCGGACTATACTAAAGTCGCAAGCCCTTACCGCTCGACCTGGCCGATGGCCTACGCGAAAAAGGTAAGTCACATGCTGAACACGCGGCGCGGCAGACTGCTCAAAGAGAATCTGACGGCATATCTGTTTCTGGCGCCCGCCGGCATTCTGATCCTGTTATTTGGCTTGTTCCCGGTGGCCTTCGCTTTCTTTGTCAGCTTACATCGCTGGCGGCGTTTCCCCGACAATTACATCGGATTGGCGAATTACGAAAAAGCCCTGGGCAACCTTGGCTACATTCTCTTCTTTTGGCTGGCGCTGCTGGCTTTCGCCGCCGCCCTGCGCGTCAGTCGCGGGCTTTTGCAGACGCTGCGGCGGTCAGAGACCACAAATCAGTCGATGCCGCTGCTGGCCGGCGTCGTCAGCGGCTACGCTGCGCTGCTCGCGCTCGACTGGTTCTTCAAGCTCATCCCCGTCATCATGCTGATCCCTCGGCAAGTCCGCGGACAAAATGTGTCACTGGCGCTTTTCATGGAGAAGTTCGGCGAGAGCTTCACCAGCCCCGGCGTCTACGAAGCCGGCAATTTGATGCTGCTCGGTTTCCTGGCTGCGGCGGCCGCGCTGGCGTTGGCGCTGTGGCGCTTCCGCTCGGATTCCAGCGCCGAGGTCATCGTCCGCAGCGGAATAGCGACGACGCTGATGCTGGCCGCGGTTTTTCTGCTGCGCCTGACGATTGACCAAACGAACCTGGCGATTGCCGCGGCGCGAGACAGCGGCGAAGCGCTGCCGATTTGGTCGCAGTTGGTGTTCGTCAGCGCGGGCGTCGGCTTGATCGCATCGGCATACGTGATATTCCAGCGTGGCATCCGCGCGCAATCAAACCAGCGTTTCGCCCTGCTGGTCTTGAGCGGCCTGTCGCTGGCGGTGGGCGGCTATCTGCTGATGGCGGAGGCGCCGGCAGCCTTGTCCGCAGCCGATGACGATTTGCTGCAGGGCTTCTGGGTCACGGTCATGTACGCTGGCGGGACGGTGCCGGTGCAATTGACGATTGGCCTGTTGCTGGCTTACCTGCTCTTTCAACCCATACGCTTCCGCTCCTTCTTTCGCATGGTCTACTTCATTCCCTATATCACGCCCTTCGTGGCCACATCGATCGTCTTTCGCGTCATCTTCGACGCCGGCAAGACCGCGCCGGCCAACCGCATGCTGGCCATTGTCGGCATCGAGCCGCAGCGCTGGATCCTGGAACGCTCGTCCATCGGCAGCTTGCTGGGTTTGCCCGACTTCCTGGCGGGCCCGGCGCTGGCCTTGATCGTCATCATGATCTACTCCACCTGGACTTATATCGGCTACGATGCCGTAATCTTCCTGGCGGGCTTGGGCAATATCTCCGGCGAGCTCTACGAAGCCGCCCGCATCGACGGCGCCAACGGCTGGCGCATCTTCCGCCACATCACCCTGCCCCTGCTATCGCCCACCATATTCTTCCTCTCGCTGGTCGCCATCATCGGCACCTTCCAGGCCTTTACGCAAATCTGGATCCTGCGCACGGGCGCGGTCGGCAGCAAGGTCAATACCGCCAGCGTCTTCATCTTTGACGAGCTGCAGAACAGCAATCGTTACGGCTACGCCTCGTCGATGGCCTTTGTCTTGTTCGCGCTGATCCTGCTGATGACCCTGTTCCAGAATCGGATTATGGGAAGGCGCGTATTCTATGGCTAGCGACAATGCCGGGCTGGCGCCGTCCGCGACCGGGAAACCACCGGCGGAAGCGCCCCCGCAGCCGATCGACCTGGGACGCATCGCCATTTACGCCGTGCTTTTCGCCGGCGTGCTGATCGCCATCGGCCCCTTCCTCTGGATGATCAGCGCCTCCTTCATGACGCTCAGCGAGGTCAATCTGACGCGGCTGCTGCCCGAGAATCTGCTCTGGGAGAATTACGCCACCGCCCTGCGCCGCGCCAATTTCCTGGATATCGAAGTCGTGACCGATCCCGCTACGGGCGTCCTGCAATCCTTGGGCGTCTCCGGCTATATCTGGAACAGCATCCGCATCACACTGATCACGGTAACGGGCTCGCTGCTGGTATGCATCCCGGCCGCCTACGCCTTCGCGCGCATGAACTTCATCGGGCGCAACTTCATCTTCGCGCTATTCTTGTCGACCATGATGATCCCCGGCATCGTCATGCTGATCCCGCACCTGCTGACAGTGATCTGGCTGGGCCGCCTGAGCGAAAGCCTCTTCGGGCCCGCCGGCGCCTGGTTCAACAACTGGCCCGCCTTGACCATTCCCTTTTTCGCCTCGGTCTTCAACATCTTCCTGCTGCGCCAATTCTTCATCCAGATACCCGACGATCTTTGGGAAGCCGCGCGCATCGACGGCGCCGGGCATCCGCGCTTCCTCATCAGCGTGGTGCTGCCCCTGTCCAAAGCGCCGATTATGACCATCGTTACGCTGGGATTCATCGGTTCCTGGAACGCCCTGATGTGGCCGCTGCTGGTGACCATCAACGACGAGTGGCGGCCCATCGCCGTCGGCTTGTCCAACTTCGTGACGGCCGACACGCCGGGTGATCTCAATTTGCAGATGGCGGCGTCGGTCATCACGGTGATCCCGATTCTGATGCTCTATTTCCTGGCGCAGAAGCAATTTACCGAGGGCATCTCCCAGACCGGCATCAAAAGCTGAGCGCCCTGGCAAAGTCCGCGCTCGAATGAGAGGCACAGTCTGCTAGAATACGCATACCTAGAGCGGCACTTTGATTCGTATAGGCAACAAGACTCAAAAGGAGAAACAAGCATCATGAAGCGAGCACTGATTCTTTTGCTGATTCTGCTGGCCTTTGGCGCCGGTATGGCGCTGGCGCAAGGCGACACCGATTATGAAGGAATTGATCCCAGCGGGCAGACCGTCGTCTACTGGCATCAGTATTCCGACGACAGCTCACAAGCCAATACGATGGCGGCGCTGGTCGATGACTTCAACAGCAACAATGGCTATGGCATCACAGTGGAAGCGATTCACCAGGGACATTACGGCACCATTGAAGACCTGATGAATACGGCAATTCTCTCGGGCGAGCTGCCGAACATGGCAGCGGGTTACGCCAACGCCGTGGCCGGCTGGGCCAACGAAGGCGTGGTTGTCGATATCAATCTGCTGCTCAACAGCCCGAACTGGGGCATATCCGCCGACGAACAGAGTAATCTCAATTTCAACTTGCTCAACGTCAATCAGTTGGACTTTTCGCCATTCTACGGGATGCGCGTGGCCTGGGCCAATCAGAACTCGCTGAACGTCTTCTACACCAACCTGGACATCGTCGAGGCTTTGGGCTTTGAACGGCGCGTGCCCGAGACGCTGGCCGAGTTCGAGGAGATTTCCTGCGCCGCGGGCGCCAGCGAAATGTACGAAGGTTATCCGCTGGATACCGGCTCATCACACTTCGAGAGCTTCGTGGCAGCGCACGGTGGCGCGATTTTCGATGCTGATGCCGGCGCTTACACTTTCGAAGCCGATGCCGTCGTCGCCGCAATGGAAATGTTCACGCGTATGCTGGCCAATGACTGCGCCTATCTTTTCGCCGAGCGTTACCAGAACACCGGCGACTTCTCCATCGGCCTGACGCCCTTCGCCGCCGGCAGCTCGGCCGGCATCCCCTTCATCACCTGGGACGCCGCCGAAGCCGAAATGACCGACGAATGGGTAGTCACGGCCTTCCCGGGCGCGGAAGGCGTCGGGCGCACCATCCAGCTCTTCGTGCCCAGCCAGGCGATCTTGACCGCCAGCCCGGAAGCTGAGCTGGCCACCTGGCTCTTCGTCCGCTACCTCGCAGGCGCAGAGGCGCAGCTGGCTTGGTCAGGCGCCACCGGCTACTTCAGCATTCGCAATGACATTGAAGTCAGCGAAGCCGATTTCACCGAGCCGCGCATGCCCTACTCCCGCTTCGTTGAAGTACAGGGCATCCTGCAAGACGATATGGTGAGCGTCTATTCGTCGCCGGGTTTGCCCAGCTACAGCGCGGTGCGCGGGCTGGTTCCCAATACCATCGCCGAAGTGGTTAATGGCGACGCGGCCGCCGCCGATGCGCTGGCCGAGCTCAATGCGGAAGCCAAGGAATTGCATGAAGATCTGGATTAGCGCCAGATCAGCCTGGAGCAACATGCAGTAAGAACGACCTTTAGAGGACCCGGCCCGCGGGCGGGGTCCCGTATTTCTCTCCCCAAACCGCGCATCGGTAGAACCAACTAACTAATGCGAAAAAGTCGATGAAATGTGGACAGACACATAATAATCGAAATCTGTAGGGGCGTTTCGCTGAAACACCCGACAATAACAACATCTTCTTGGATTATCTCTGTGCTCTCTGCGTTCTCTGTTTTATCTTTTCGTTGCAACTTTCTAGGTTCTACTTCTGTCGTCCAGTTTCAACTTATAATTCATGTTAGCGTTTAGCGGCAAATCAGTCTCAGAACCAGCGCTCCCGAGCAAAGTGTAATAAACTCATATAATCGTCTGATAAGCGATTGACTCGAATTCGCAGGTATGCTATAGTCAGAGTCGAGAGTCCTTGTTTCCACGAGCCCATCCGAATTGATGATTCGCACGGATTGCCAAAACCACGTTTGGCACTTTGCGGGACTTGCCGTACAGGCAACTAACGGAGTGTTTCCCTCCGAAAACCACAAATGGAAACGTTCGAGAGTATGCGGCACAACCAAATACCAGCTCCGCCGCAACTTAGATTCCCAGGATGAATTGAATGAACAAAGCAACACTTGAAAGAAAAACGCTGCCCGAACTGCGCACCATGGCGCGCGACCAAAATGTGCCGCGCTTCAGCAAGCTCAAAAAGCAGGACCTGATCATCGGCTTGCTGCGCGAAGAAGCCGAGCGGCGCGGCAATCAACTGCGCGGCGGTGTGCTGGAAGTCGTCGATGACGGCATCGGTTTCCTGCGCGCGGAAGGCTATTTGCCGGGCCAGAACGACATCTACGTCAGCCAGACGCAGATCAAGAAGTTCAATCTGCGCACGGGCGACATGGTCATCGGGCAAGTTCGGCCGCCCAAAGACACCGAGCGCTATTATGGCTTGCTGCGCGTCGACGCCGTCAACGGGCTGAACCCGCACGAGATTCGCAATCGGGCCAGTTTCGAGCGCCTGACGCCAATCTTCCCCGAAGTGCGCTTCGACCTCGAAACCCTGCCGCGCATTATTTCCACGCGCATGCTCAACATGATCGCGCCGGTCGGTTTCGGCCAGCGCGGCTTGATCGTGTCGCCGCCTAAAGCCGGCAAGACCACCGTACTCAAAGACATCGCCAACGCCATCAGCCAGAATTACCCCGAAGTTCACTTGATGATCGCGCTAATCGGCGAGCGGCCGGAAGAAGTCACCGACATGGATCGCTCGGTTGACGCCGAGGTGATCGCCTCCACCTTTGACGATCCGGTGCACCATCACGTCCGCGTGGCGGAAATGGCGCTGGAACGCTGCAAGCGACTGGTGGAAGTCAAGCGGCACGTCGTCATGATGCTGGATAGCGTCACGCGTCTGGCGCGCGCCTATAATCTGGTTGTTCCCACCAGCGGCCGCACACTGTCCGGCGGCTTGGATCCATCCGCCATTCACCCGCCCAAACGGCTTTTTGGCGCCGCGCGCAATGTCGAGGAAGGCGGCAGCCTGACCATCGTCGCCACTTGCCTGGTTAATACCGGCAGCAAGATGGACGATGTCATCTACGAGGAATTCAAAGGCACCGGCAATATGGAATTGCACCTCAGCCGCAAGCTGCAAGAACGGCGCGTCTTCCCGGCCTTTGACGTGGAGCAGTCGTCAACCCGGCGCGAGGAATTGCTGCTGGGCCCCGATGTATTGCAGCGCGTTTACACCATGCGGCGCATGTGGTCGCACTTGGCGGAACAGCCGGAAGGCATCGTCGGCGCCACCGAGCAGCTGCTGCACAATTTCCGTCTCTACGACACCAATCAGGAATTTCTGAACAACCTGCACGGCAGCAACGGACGCTAGCGCCGATCTGTCGTTAAATCGTCACCGTCCTAAACACTGCCTGTATACCATCGCGCGGAATTGCTAGAGCTGACAAGCCTAGTAAGGCTTGATTGGTATTAGCGATGAATTCGCCGGAATCTTACCCCACCCCCCAGCCCCTCTCGCCATCTCTATGGCGGGATATAGAGGGGGTAGAATTTGTGGCAGACTGTTTAATTACTTACTCGCATTTACTTCTGTGGCAAGTATGTACAAGCCGCGCCAACAATAGGAGCCGACAATATGCAAATGCAAGATGCCATCGCGCTAATCACGGGAGGCGCGTCCGGCCTGGGCGCCGGCACGGCTGCGCGCTTTATCGAGCAGGGCGCTCGCGTCGTCATCCTGGACCGCGATGAGGATAAAGGCGCGAGCCTGGCGGAAGATCTGGGCGACTGCGCGCGCTTCGTCCGGGCCGATGTCAGCAGCGAGGCGGATGTGCAAGCGGCGCTCAAGCTGACGCAGGCGGAATTCGGCGGGCTAAATGTGCTGGTGAATTGCGCCGGCATCGGCCTGGCCAGGCGCACCATCAGCAGTCGCGGCCCGCATCCGCTGGACCATTTCGAGACCGTGATTCGCGTCAATCTCATCGGCAGCTTCAATTGCATCAGGCTGGCGGCTGCGCTAATGGCGGGCACTGCACCCAATGAAGCGGGCGAGCGCGGCGTCATCATCAATTCGACGTCCGTGGCGGCCTTCGAGGGCCAAATTGGGCAAGCGGCTTACTCCGCTTCCAAGGGCGGCATCGTGGGCATGACCCTGCCCATCGCCCGCGACTTGGCCCGCAACGGCATCCGCGTCTGCGCGATCGCGCCGGGCATATTCGATACGCCGCTGCTCGGCAGCCTGCCAGACCAAGTCCGCGCCTCGCTGGGAGCGCAAGTCCCCTTCCCGCAGCGCCTGGGCTTGCCGGCGGAATATGCGCAGTTGGCGCAGCAGATCGTGGAAAACCCCATGCTCAACGGCGAGACCATCCGCTTGGACGGCGCGCTACGCATGGGCAGCACCTAGACGCGTAGTGTCAAGTTGCGCGCATTTTCAATCAATCGGTTGACAAATGATTACTGTTGCGCTAGCATCCCTGTCAGTTGCAAAAACGAAGGATATCAGGTCAATGATTTTTGTTTGTTGCGCCCCCTGTTGTTGTCAGACGCTATCAGCCGATAGTCCTACGGTGGCGCCTTGCTGAGTCAGAATTGACAAAACGCGAGCCAGACTTACATGCCCCGTGACGACACGGGGTTTTTTGTTTCGAGGCGAAGCATGAGAATCAAGTCAATCATCAGAATCCAGTCCTGTCCCGGCGTATGTTGTTGTCGCGCCGCGCCGATTCGGCGGGGTTATCCGGGGCTGGCTGATCGATGTAGCCAGTGAGACGTTCAGAAAGATTGGGGCGCTTCGGATAATCCGAGGCGCTCTTTGCTTTATCGAGATGAACACTCACTTGGGGAGACGAGATGCAACACAAGCACATTGAAACACTAGCGGAACAATTTGAAAATGCCGGCCCCTACGAGATATTGAATTGGGCGGGCGAAACTTATGGCGAGCGGCTCGCCATCGTCACCAGCTTTCAAATCACCGGCATCGTTACCTTGCACATGATGCAGCGCATCGCGCCGCGTACGCCTGTGCTGACCCTGGATACGGAGCTGCTCTTCCCGGAAACGCAGGACCTGATCAAGGACCTTGAGCGGCGCTTCCAACTCGATTTGCGGCGCGTCAAGCCGCGGCAGACGCCCCGGCAGCAGGCGCGCGATTACGGCGATCGGCTCTGGGAGCGCAATCCCGACCGCTGCTGCCATATCCGCAAGACCATTCCGCTGCGCGATGCGCTGGCCGGCTTCGGGGCTTGGGTGGCGGGTTTGCGACGCGATCAGACGGCCGGCCGCGCCAATACACCCGTGCTCAGCCACGACAGCCGCAGCGGTCTGGTCAAGATCGCGCCTTTCGCCAACTGGAGCGAGGATCGCGTCTGGGCTTACATCCACGAGCACAACTTGCCCTTTAACAAATTGCACCGCGCCGGTTATCCCAGCATCGGCTGCTGGCCCTGCACTAAGGCCCGCGTTTCAAACGGCGACGGACGCAGCGGACGCTGGGCCAACCGATCCAAAACCGAATGCGGCATCCATATTCCGCTGATCGAGGAACGGGCCTCGGAGGTGATGCGTGCCTGAGACCGGCGGCGGGTATCCCATCCTGCTCCATTTGCAGGACCGGCAGGTGGCCGTCATCGGCGGCGGCCGCGTGGGCACGCGTAAGGTTCGACACCTCTTAAGTACCGGCGCGCGCGTCCTGCTGGTCAGCCCGGAGGCCAGCCCGGATCTAAAGGCGCTCGCGTCTGAGGGCGCCATCGAGTGGATCGCCGAGCCTTACCAGCGCGATATGCTCAACGACAACATGCCGATTCTGGTCATCGCCACGACGCCCGATCCGCGGGTGAACCAGACGGTAGCGCAAGACGCCCACCGCATCCGCGCGCTCTGCAATGTGGCCAACGGCAGCAGCGACGACAGCGACTTCAGCAATATGGCGCTGATCGAAAAGCCGCCGCTCACCATCGCGCTCAGCAGCAACGGCCAGTCACCCGCGCTGGTCCGCCAACTCAAACGCCAGTTGACGCAGGA